>NZ_JBITDA010000006.1:0-350573 GCF_044453765.1 Streptomyces sp. NPDC051636
GCTTCCCTTCGGTGTTTCCGACTCTATCAGACCTTTCCGGTCCGATTTCCTCGGTGCTTTCCAGGTTCCCGCTCTCGCGTTTCCCTTTCCGGCGGTCCGACTTTATCAGAAGTTCTGAGTCGGAATTCCACCCGCTCCGGGACTGACTCCGGCACCCATGAGGTGGCCGGGTTCCCGATCGGGCGGAGCCGTAAACGTACTGGAGCGGGGCGCCCCGATGCAAATCGAGGCGCCCCGCTCCGGGTTCACGCGTACGAGGGGCCGTACGCGGGTCAGACCTCCACGACGACCGGGAGGATCATCGGCCTCCGCCGATACGTGTCCGAGACCCACTTGCCCAGGGTGCGGCGGATCAGTTGCTGCAGCTGGTGGGGTTCGACCACGCCGTCCTGGGCCGACCGCTCCAGGGTCTCCGTGATCTTCGGGATGACGTCCGAGAAGGCGGAGTCCTCGATGCCGGAACCGCGGGCCTGGACGTGCGGTCCGCCGGTGATCTTGCCGGTGGACGAGTCCATCACCACGAAGACCGAGATGATGCCCTCGTCGCCGAGGATCTTGCGGTCCTTCAGCGCCGGCTCGCCGACGTCGCCGACGGAGAGGCCGTCGACGTACACGTAACCGGCCTGGACCTTGCCGGAGATCTTCGCCTTGCCCTCGACGAGGTCGACGGCCACGCCGTCCTCGGCGATCACGATCCGGTCGTGGGGAACACCGGTCAGGGCGCCGAGTTCGGCGTTGGCCCGCAGGTGGCGCCATTCGCCGTGCACCGGCATCAGGTTCTTCGGGCGGCAGATGTTGTAGAAGTACAGCAGCTCGCCCGCGGACGCGTGACCGGAGACGTGCACCTTGGCGTTGCCCTTGTGGACGACGTGCGCGCCCCAGCGGGTCAGGCCGTTGATAACCCGGTACACGGCGTTCTCGTTGCCGGGGATCAGTGACGACGCCAGGATCACCGTGTCGCCGTCGACGATCCGGATCTGGTGGTCCCTGTTCGCCATCCTCGACAGCGCCGCCATCGGCTCGCCCTGGGAGCCCGTGCAGACCAGGACCACCTCGTGGTCCGGGAGGTCGTCGAGCGTCCTCACGTCGACCACCAGGCCCGGCGGCACCTTCAGGTAGCCCAGGTCCCGGGCGATGCCCATGTTGCGGACCATCGAGCGGCCGACGAAGGCGACCCGGCGGCCGTACTCGTGCGCCGCGTCCAGAATCTGCTGGATGCGGTGGACGTGGCTGGCGAAGCTCGCCACGATGATCCGCTTGCGGGCGTTCGCGAAGACCGTGCGCAGGACGTTGGAGATGTCCCGCTCGGGCGGTACGAACCCCGGCACCTCGGCGTTCGTCGAGTCGGCGAGGAGAAGGTCGATGCCCTCCTCACTCAGCCGCGCGAACGCGTGCAGGTCGGTCAGGCGGTTGTCCAGCGGAAGCTGGTCCATCTTGAAGTCGCCCGTGTGGACCACCATGCCGGCGGGCGTGCGGATGGCCACGGCCAGGGCGTCGGGGATGGAGTGGTTGACGGCGACGAACTCGCAGTCGAAGGGGCCGATGCGTTCGCGGTTCCCCTCCGCCACCTCGAGGGTGTACGGGCGGATGCGGTGCTCCTGGAGCTTGGCCTCGATCAGGGCGAGGGTCAGCTTGGAGCCGATCAGCGGGATGTCCGGCTTCTCGCGGAGGAGGTAGGGGACACCGCCGATGTGGTCCTCATGGCCGTGCGTGAGGACGATGCCCTCGATGTCGTCGAGGCGGTCTCTGATGGACGAGAAGTCCGGCAGGATCAGGTCGATTCCGGGCTGCTCCTCCTCCGGGAAGAGCACTCCGCAGTCGACGATCAGCAGGCGGCCGCCGTACTCGAAGACCGTCATGTTCCGGCCGATCTCGCCGAGGCCGCCGAGCGGGGTGACCCGTAGGCCGCCTTCGGGAAGCAGCGGGGGCGGGCTCAGTTCAGGGTGCGGATGACTCAAAAGACTCTCCTCACCACACGCGCCACGTACCGGTGGGCACGTGGCGCGCGTGACGTTCGTGCAGTAGCAGTTGTCGTTGTGGGGTGCGGGCACCGGTGGCCCGCTTCTTCGGTTGTGTTCAGTTGTGGACCATCAGTACGCGGCGGACCGCGCGAAGTCTGTTGTCAGAGCTGTACCCCGCCGGCAGCAAGATCGATCTTGAGCTGGGCGGTCTCTTCGGGCGTGAGCTCGACCATGGGGGCGCGCAGCGGTCCGGCGGGCAGGCCCAGAAGCGCGAGCGCGGCCTTGGTGGTCATGACGCCCTGGGTGCGGAACATGCCGGTGTAGACGGGGAGCAGTTTCTGGTGGATCTCGGTCGCCTTCTGGACGTCGCCGGAGACGAAGGCGTCCACGAGTGCCCGCAGGTCGGGGGTGACCACGTGGCCGACGACCGAGACGAAGCCGACCGCGCCCACGGAGAGCAGCGGCAGGTTCAGCATGTCGTCGCCGGAGTACCAGGCGAGGCCCGACTGGGCGATGGCCCAGCTGGCGCGGCCAAGATCGCCTTTGGCGTCCTTGTTGGCGACGATCCTGGGGTGCTCCGCGAGCCGGACGAGCGTCTCGGTGTTGATCGGGACGCCGCTGCGGCCGGGAATGTCGTACAGCATGACCGGCAGCTCGGCGGCGTCGGCGACGGCCTTGAAGTGCCGGTACAGGCCCTCCTGAGGGGGCTTGTTGTAGTACGGGGTGACGACCAGCAGGCCGTGCGCGCCCACCTTCTCGGCGGCGCGGGCCAGCTCGATGCTGTGGTGGGTGTCGTTGGTACCGACGCCGGCCACAACGTGGGCCCGGTCGCCGACCGCCTCCAGGACCGCCCGTACGAGATCCGATTTCTCCGCGTCGCTGGTGGTGGGGGACTCGCCGGTGGTCCCGTTGATGATCAGGCCGTCGTTGCCTGCGTCCACCAGGTGCGAGGCGAGCCGCTGCGCGCCGTCGAGGTCGAGTGCGCCGTCCGCCGTGAAGGGCGTGACCATGGCGGTGAGGACCCGCCCGAAGGGGGTCTGCGGAGTGGAGGTCGGAGCCATGGTTACACGCTACTCGCTGCTCAATGCGAGGTCTGCCCTCGGGATACCGGGTAAGTCCTGACAAATGCGGAACCCGGCACTGCCTGCTCGGGGGTTCAAGCAGTGCCGGGTCCGTTTGATCAGGCTAGATGAACTTCTCTAAATGCCGCAATACGGACACTTCACCAGGCTGACCGTACCTGTCCGCCGAGCTACGGCGCGACGCGGCCGTTGGCGTTGAAGGCGGCGTAGGTGAGCGGCATGAGCCTGGCCCACTCGGCCTCCATCTTCTCGCCGACCATCTCGATCTCCCGCTGCGGGAAGGACGGCACCTTGGCCAGCTCGTGCTGGGTGCGCAGGCCGAGGAAGTGCATCAGGGAGCGGGCGTTGCAGGTGGCGTACATCGAGGAGAACAGGCCGACGGGGAGGACCGAGCGGGCCACCTCCCGGGCGACGCCGGCGGCGAGCATTTCCTGATAACGCTCGTACGCCTGGACGTAGGACTCCTGCATGGAGCGCGCCACGATCGCCTGCTGGGTCTCGGTGCCCTGCACGAACTCGTACTTGCCGGGACGGCCCTGCTGGACGAGCTTACGGTCCGCTCCCGGAACGTAGAAGACGGGCTGGAGCTCGCGATACCGGCCGGACTCCTCGTTGTAGGAGTTGTGTACGACGATGCCGTTGGCAAGGAAGTTGTGCCAGGGTCCTTCGACGGTGAGGTCGTACGTCATCTCCTCGCCGTCGTCCTCGATGGACACGACCGGATCGGGAACGGCCACGGCGATGTTCCCGCCGCGACGTGCCAGCTTCTGCTCCTCGGCGCTCTTGGCCGCATGGCAGGGCTCACACGCGGGCGCGAGGTTGCGCTCGTCAAGCGCGCGGGTGAGGTCCTCGGCCACGGGAACGATGTGATCCAGCGCGAGGTGCTCACGCTGGAAGGTCTCTCCGCAGAGGTGACAGACGTCGGTCTCCCCGATCAGGCGCTCGCGCTGCATCGAGGTCCAGACCCCCACACCACGACGGAGGCTGGGGGGGACCAGCCGCTCCGAGGGACGGGGCGCCGTTCCGGCTGCCATCACGGCGTCCCCTACCGTGAGCTCACCTGCCTTTCGCCAGCCGTCCGGGGTGAGCACCGCGTGATCGACCGTGCAGCGCAGTACTTTGCCGGCGACTGTGGTGATCTTGATCAGTGGCTTGACGCCCGACTGGATGACATCGAGGATCTGAGCCCTCTCGGCCGTCAGTGTCTCCTCGTCGTAGCAACGGACGTGGTTGCGGCGGACCGATTCGAGCTTGCGCATGCGGGTGGACGGGTGCTGCTCACGGAACTCGGCGACGGCGGAGTCGGCCGCCTCGCGGTTGTCGTACAGGCCGAGGTAGTGGTTGGTCCCGCCGCGACGCACCTGCGCCATCCACTTCTCCGCGCGGGTGTGCCAGGTCACACCGCCCGCCGAGTGCGGCAAACGGTCCTCGACGCCGAGGTGCCACAGTTCGTACAGGTCCTGGATGGAGCGGCGCCGGAGATTTCCGGCTTCGCTCACCAGCGTGATCTCGGTGTCGCCGGCGAGACACCAGCCCACCCGGTGCCGCATGAACTCGCGGAAGACGAAGATCGGGGCACTGATGAAGAACGTCATCGAGTTGTGCTCGAAGGGGCTGCCGTGCCGGTCCCGCATCAGGTAGTTGATCAGGCCCTTGGAGCGCTCCGGGTCCTTGTTCAGCTCGTCCAGGGACTGCTCGCCGACCGTGGAGACCCGGGCGGCGAACAGGACGTCGGCGTCGGACGCGCTGTGCTTGACCAGCTCGACGGTGACGTCGCTGCGGAAACTGGGCTTGAGGTCGTCGGCGGGGGTGTCGGTCACGGCTCGGAGGGTCCTTCCCATTACTTCTCTCGGGCGGCGCCCACTCTACGGCCCGGCTCTGACATCGGGGCGTTCGGTGCCGGGACGCGACATCTTCGGTGAAGTTCTGTGAATCAGGGTCAAGCGGGCACCTTTCGCGGGACTCGTGCGTCTGTGTTGGTGAGAGTCATCCGTTCGACCCGAAAGGAGACGCGTCCCCGATGTTTCGTCGGCGCGAGCCCGTACCCTTCGCCTTCCTGGCCGAAGCCGACAAGTACCGCAGTAATGTCACTCCCCCGCCCCGCGAGCGGGCGTCCTTCGGTGAGATGGCCGGGCGCTGGCTGCTGGGGCTCACCATCATCGCCGGGCTCGTGGGCTCGCTGGTCCTCGGGATGCCGGCGCTGTCGACCCCATCCGCCACGTCCACGCAGCAGTCACAGGCTTCACAGGGCCACTGACTCTTCCGGACCCCCTCGGGTGGTGAGCAGGAACACAGGCGGATAGCCTCACCGGGCACAGCCCATGGATGGATTGAGTGAGGACCAGCCGTGCCCCTGCCCTTCCTGACGGCCGACCGCACTTTCGAGGCGGCGCCAGACAACGCGCTGCCGCACGACGACCGCGACCGCTGGCGGCGCCCCTACCGGCCCGGCCCGTGGCGGGTGGCCGTGGCGGCGCTGATCCTGATGCTCGCCTCGTTCGTGCTGTTCGCCGCGGTCCTCATCGCCCTGACCGGCTCGCGGTCCTCCGCCGGGGTGGTCCTCGGCGTCGCGCTGGTGATCATCCTCGGTGCGCTGCGGCTGCTGCGGATGGGCGTGTGGGTGAGCGGGCGCGGGGTGCGCCAGGTGGGTTTCCTCCGCACGCGCACCGTTCTCTGGGAGCGGGTCGGCGCGGTGCGCACGGTGCAGCAGCCGGTGCGCTGGCTGGGGCTGCCCCGCGCGGTGCAGGGGCAGGCGCTGATCCTCGTACGCAGGGATCGCGGCGCGCAGGACGTGCCGCCTCTGCTGACCTCGCACGGCCTGGACTTCCTGGCCCGGGCCACGGCCTTCGACCGGGCGGCGGACGCTGTGGAGGCATGGGCGGCGGAGTACCAGCGGGGCTGATCCCCGGGAGCAACACGAAAAGGGGCCGGTCCGCGGTGGTGCGGACCGGCCCCTTTTTCCTCGCTGGTGCGGCTCAGGCCTGCACGGACCTGCCGTCGTGCAGGGCGATCGCCCGTTGCATCGCCTTGCGGGCCCGTGGCGTGTCGCGGGCGTCGTGGTAGGCGACGGCGAGGCGGAACCAGCTGCGCCAGTCGTCGGGGGCCGCCTCCGTCTCGGCCTTGCGCTTGGCGAAGACCTCGTCGGCCGAGTCGCGGTCGATGCGGCCGCCCGGGGTGCGCTTCAGCTCGTCCACGGGCAGGCCGCCCTCGGCGTCGAGCTCGGCGGCGAGCTGGTTGGCCTTGCGGACGAACTGGGTGTTCTTCCAGAGGAACCACAGACCGATCACCGGCAGGATCAGCACCGCGATCCCGAAGGTGACGGTGAGGACCGTGCCGGACTGGATGAGCATGACGCCGCGGCTGCCGACCAGGACGAAGTAGAAGACCAGGACGGCGGCCGTGACGGCATAGGAGAGCTTCGCGCGCATGTCAGCAGCCTCGAGTCAGCCCAGGTCCAGGAAGTGCTCGAGGCCGAAGGTCAGGCCCGGAGTGGTCACCACGCGGCGGGCGCCGAGCAGGATGCCCGGCATGAAGCTGCTGTGGTGGAGCGAGTCGTGCCGGATGGTGAGCGTCTCGCCCTCGCCGCCCAGCAGGACCTCCTGGTGGGCCAGCAGACCGCGCAGGCGGACGGCGTGGACGGGAACGCCGTCCACGTTCGCGCCGCGCGCGCCGTCCAGGGCCGTCACCGTGGCGTCCGGGGCCGGCGCGGTGCCGGCCTGGCGGCGGGCCTCGGCGATGAGCTGGGCGGTGCGCGTGGCGGTGCCGCTCGGGGCGTCCACCTTGTTCGGGTGGTGCAGCTCGACGACCTCGACGGACTCGAAGTACGGCGCGGCGATCTGCGCGAACTTCATGGTCAGCACGGCCCCGATGGAGAAGTTCGGCGCGATCAGCACGCCCGTCTCCGGGGACTGCGCCAGCCAGCCCTTCAGCTGAGCGAGGCGGTCGTCGGTCCAGCCCGTCGTACCGACGACCGCGTGGATGCCGTGGCGCACGCAGAAGTCGAGGTTGCCCATGACCGAGGCGGGGGTGGTCAGCTCCACCGCGACCTGGGCGCCGGTCTCCGCCAGCGTCTCCAGCTTGTCGCCCCGGCACAGGGCGGCGACCAGCTCCATGTCCTCGGCGGCCTCGACGGCCCGTACCGCCTCGGCACCGATGCGTCCCTTGGCCCCGAGGACCGCCACGCGCAGCTTGCTCATGTCTGTTGCTTCCTTAGCGAGGGGATGGCGAGGGGATCAGGCCACGGCGTCGTGCAGCCGTGCGGCCTGCTTGTCCTTCAGCGGACCGATGACCGACAACGACGGGCGCTGTCCCAGGATGTCGCGGGCGACCGCGCGGACCTCGTCCGGGGTGACCGCCGCGATCTGAGCCAGCATGTCGTCGACGGACATCTGCTCGCCCCAGCACAGCTCGCTCTTGCCGATGCGGTTCATCAGCGCGCCGGTGTCCTCCAGGCCCAGGACCGTGGAGCCCTGGAGCTGGCCGATGGCGCGGCCGATCTCGTCGTCGGACAGGCCGTGCTCGGCCACGTGGTCGAGTTCGTCGCGGCAGATCTTCAGCACGTCGTGCACCTGGCTCGGACGGCAGCCCGCGTACACGCCGAACAGGCCGCAGTCGGCGAAGCCCGAGGTGTACGAGTACACGCTGTAGGCCAGGCCGCGCTTCTCCCGGACCTCCTGGAACAGGCGGGACGACATGCCGCCGCCGAGGGCCGTGTTGAGCACGCCCAGGGCCCAGCGGCGGTCGTCCGTGCGGGCCAGGCCCGGCATGCCGAGGACGACGTGCGCCTGCTCGGTCTTGCGGCCGAGCAACTCGACACGGCCCGCGGTGCGGATGCCGCGCCGGCCTTCGCGCGGGGCGATGGGCTGGGCTTCGGGGTTGTTGAGGGTGCCCGCCTTCTCGAAGGCGGCGCGGACCTGTCGTACGACCCTGTTGTGGTCGATGTTGCCGGCGCAGGCGACCACGAGGTGGGTCGGGTCGTAGTGCTTCTTGTAGAAGCGGCGGATGCGGTCGGCGGTGAGGGCGTTGACCGTGTCGACCGTGCCGAGGACCGGGCGGCCGAGGGGGTTGTCGCCGAACATCGTGTGCGCGAACAGGTCGTGCACGCAGTCGCCCGGGTCGTCCTCGGTCATGGCGATCTCTTCGAGGATGGCGCCCCGCTCGACGTTGACGTCCTCTTCGAGGATCAGCGAGCCGGTGAGCATGTCGCAGACGACGTCTATGGCGAGCGGCAGGTCGGTGTCGAGCACGCGCGCGTAGTAGCACGTGTACTCCTTCGCCGTGAACGCGTTCATCTCGCCGCCGACGGCGTCGATGGCGGAGGAGATGTCGAGCGCTGAGCGGCGCTGCGTGCCCTTGAAGAGCAGGTGCTCCAGGTAGTGCGTGGCGCCGTTCAGGGTCGGCGTCTCGTCGCGGGAGCCGACGTGCGCCCAGATGCCGAAGGTCGCGGAGCGCACGGAGGGCAGGGTCTCGGTGACGACGCGCAGGCCGCCCGGGAGAGTGGTCTTGCGGACCGTACCGATGCCGTTGGTGCCCTTGATCAGGGTTTGGGTACGGGCGACGGCCCGCGCCTCCGAAGAGGTGCGGGCCGTCGCCTTGGAGCTACGGGACGTCACTGGTCGGCGTCGTCCTTCTTCGTCTCGGCACCCGCGGCGGAGCCGCTGTCGGACTCGGCCTCGCCCTCGATCACGGGGATCAGGGAGAGCTTGCCGCGGGAGTCGATCTCGGCGATCTCGACCTGGACCTTCTGGCCCACGCCGAGGACGTCCTCGACGTTCTCCACGCGCTTGCCGCCGGCCAGCTTGCGGATCTGCGAGATGTGCAGCAGACCGTCCTTGCCGGGCAGCAGGGAGACGAACGCACCGAAGGTGGTGGTCTTCACGACCGTACCCAGGTAGCGCTCGCCGACCTCGGGCATCGTCGGGTTGGCGATGCCGTTGATCGTGGCGCGGGCGGCCTCGGCGGCCGGGCCGTCGGAGGCACCGATGTAGATCGTGCCGTCGTCCTCGATGGTGATCTCGGCGCCGGTGTCCTCCTGGATCTGGTTGATCATCTTGCCCTTGGGGCCGATGACCTCACCGATCTTGTCCACCGGGATCTTGACGGTGATGATCCGCGGAGCGTTCGGGGACATCTCGTCCGGACGGTCGATGGCCTCCATCATCACGTCGAGGATGTGCAGGCGGGCGTCGCGGGCCTGCTTCAGGGCCGCGGCCAGGACGGAGGCCGGGATGCCGTCCAGCTTGGTGTCGAGCTGGAGGGCGGTCACGAAGTCCTTCGTGCCGGCGACCTTGAAGTCCATGTCACCGAAGGCGTCCTCGGCACCGAGGATGTCGGTGAGGGTGACGTAGTGCGTCTCGCCCTCGATCTCCTGGGAGATCAGACCCATGGCGATACCGGCGACCGGGGCCTTCAGCGGCACACCGGCGTTCAGCAGCGACATGGTGGAGGCGCAGACCGAGCCCATGGACGTCGAGCCGTTCGAGCTGAGCGCCTCGGACACCTGGCGGATCGCGTAGGGGAACTCCTCGCGGGTCGGCAGGACCGGCACCAGGGCGCGCTCGGCGAGGGCGCCGTGGCCGATCTCGCGGCGCTTCGGCGAGCCGACGCGGCCGGTCTCACCGGTGGAGTACGGCGGGAAGTTGTAGTTGTGCATGTAGCGCTTGCGGGTCACCGGGGAGAGAGTGTCCAGCTGCTGCTCCATGCGGAGCATGTTGAGGGTGGTGACGCCCAGGATCTGGGTCTCGCCACGCTCGAACACGGCGGAACCGTGCACCCGCGGGATGGCCTCGACCTCGGCGGCCAGCGTACGGATGTCGGTGACACCGCGGCCGTCGATGCGCTTCTTCTCCTTGATCACGCGCTCACGGACCAGCTGCTTGGTGAGCGAGCGGTACGCGGCGGAGATCTCCTTCTCGCGGCCCTCGAACTCCGGCAGGAGCTTCTCGGCGGCGAGCTGCTTGACGCGGTCCAGCTCGGCCTCGCGCTCCTGCTTGCCGGCGATGGTGAGCGCCTGGGCGAGCTCGGGGCGGACGGCGGCCGTCAGGGCCTCCAGGACGTCCTCCTGGTAGTCCAGGAAGATCGGGAACTCGGCGGTCGGCTTGGCGGCCTTCGACGCGAGGTCGGCCTGGGCCTTGCAGAGCACCTTGATGAAGGGCTTCGCGGCGTCCAGACCGGCGGCGACGACCTCCTCGGTGGGCGCTTCGGCACCGCCCTCGACCAGCCTGATGGTCTTCTCGGTGGCCTCGGCCTCGACCATCATGATCGCGACGTCGCCGTCCTCCAGGACGCGACCGGCGACCACCATGTCGAAGACCGCGTCCTCGAGCTCGGTGTGCGTCGGGAAGGCCACCCACTGACCGCGGATCAGCGCGACGCGGACGCCGCCGATCGGGCCGGAGAAGGGCAGACCGGCCAGCTGCGTGGACGCGGACGCGGCGTTGATCGCGACGACGTCGTACAGGTGGTCGGGGTTGAGCGCCATGATCGTGGCGACCACCTGGATCTCGTTGCGCAGGCCCTTCTTGAAGGACGGGCGCAGCGGGCGGTCGATGAGGCGGCAGGTGAGGATCGCGTCCTCGCTCGGCCGGCCCTCACGGCGGAAGAAGCTGCCGGGGATCTTGCCGGCGGCGTACATCCGCTCCTCGACGTCCACCGTCAGCGGGAAGAAGTCGAGCTGGTCCTTGGGGTTCTTGGAGGCGGTGGTGGCCGACAGCACCATGGTGTCGTCGTCCAGGTACGCCACGGCGGAACCGGCGGCCTGCTTGGCCAGGCGGCCCGTCTCGAAACGGATGGTACGGGTGCCGAAGGCGCCGTTGTCGATGACGGCCTCGGCGTAGTGGGTCTCGTTCTCCACTAGCGTTTTCTCCTCGTCTTCGTCCCCGGCTGCCCGTGTGGCAGGGGGACGGTTGCGGAGAAGCGCTCCATCTGGTGCGGGCCGGTCTTCGATCGAAGCACCCGGGGCTCGCTTCCCCCCGGGGGCCACTACCGAGGACCGGCGGCGGCGAGGTGCGCTTCTCCTCGTTCGGTGTGCGTGATGGGCGGTACCCGCTACGGGTACCCCGTATCACGCTGTGTCGTACGTATTGCGTCCTGCTACCACACTACAAAGCGGCAGTGACAGTCCGCACGTTTCCGCACGTACGGCAAAGGGAGCGGCCCCGATCCTGTCGGGAACCGCTCCCTTCACGGCGTCCTACTTGGCGCCCGCCGCACCGCGGCGGATGCCGAGGCGGTCGACCAGCGCACGGAAGCGCTGGATGTCCTTCTTCGCCAGGTACTGCAGCAGCCGGCGGCGCTGACCGACCAGGATCAGCAGACCACGGCGGGAGTGGTGGTCGTGCTTGTGGGTCTTGAGGTGCTCGGTCAGGTCGGAGATCCGACGGGACAGCAGAGCGACCTGGACCTCGGGGGAGCCGGTGTCACCCTCCTTGGTACCGAACTCGCCGATGATCTGCTTCTTCGTAGCGGCGTCGAGCGACACGCGTACTCCTCATAGTCTGTGAGTGCCACCGAGTGCCCCCGGTCTACATCTCGGGGGAGCTTCCGTAACTCGGGAGGCGGGGATCCGCTGGGCGCGGCCTCCAGGGCCTGGGATGGGCTCCGGGGGTGCGTACACGAACGGCCGTCACTCAGGGTACCAGGGTCGGTGGCGGGCCCTGCCCGGCCCGTCAGGCGACGCTCTCGATCCCCTCGGCGATGTTGCTGAGCCCTCCCACCTCGCCCTTGTTCCTCGGCCCGTAGACACTCGTCGCCGCGTAATAGAGGCGGCCCTGCTCGTAGAAGAACTCGTCGTCCGTCTTGTCGAGCCCCGAGAGATCGTCGTCGGACCACGAGAACAGCAGCAGGAACCTCTCCTTGCCCTTGGCCGGGTCGAGGCTGACCACGGCGCAGGGCGCGACGCCGCCGCCCCCGCGGTAGGCGATCAGCTGATCGCCGCTCATCTTCAGCGGAATCATCGTGGCACCCGTGGGCGAGGGAAACCTCATCCCGCTCTTCCCGGTGCCCAGGTCGAACGCGACGATGTCGTCGTTGGTGGAGATGAAGACCTGGCGCCTTCCCACGACGATCGAGGGGCAGCTCTCCACCACGGCGCTGAAGGGCTTGTCGCAGTCGACGACCTGGTGGTCGTCGTCCAGCCGGATCGTGGCGCGGGCCCGCCCCTGTTCGTCGAGGGAGAGCAGGTCGGTGACGGTGTAGTCGCCCGCGGCGACTGCGATCACGGCCGGTGAGGAGGACGCCAGATAGACCTCCTTGATGCCACGGGCCACCCTGTACCTCCACTGCGTGCGGCCGGTGCGGGGGTCGACGCGCTCGATGCGGAACTCCGGCTGCGCCGAGTCACCGCACTCCACGAGGGCCAGCAGTTTGCCACCGCCGGCGAACCCCGTGTCCATGCAGTCCGCGAGCGTGTGCACCCACAGCCGCTTCCCATGGGTCATGTCGTACGCGGCCGAGCCCTGATCCCAGGCCACGGCGACCGTGCCGTCCGTCATCGTCACGTTGACGTTGGTGGGGGGACTGTCGCCGCTCGGGAGTGCGGTCTGCCAGAGCTTCCTGCCCGTGTCGATGTCGACGACGGCGAGCCGGTCACAGGGCGTGCCGAGGACCTGCTTCGGGTCGACGGGCTTGCCCGCGAAGGCGACGGCCGTCCAACCGGCCGCGCTCACATGCCGAGTGGTGGCGCACAACGGTCCGGGGAACCTCAGTTGCCACGCCGCGCGGTCGCCCCTCTCGTCGTTCAGACGGGCCGGCTTGGAAAGGGAGAACCCCTTGATGTAGTTGACGAAGCCCTTGGCGAAGATCTTGCCCGTGGCCCAGGCTCCGGGGGCCGCGGCGGTCGCGCCGACCTGGCGGATCTCCTCCCGGTACCTGAACGCCGCCTTGCCTTCGGGGGATTCGGGCGGTGTCTCCACGGTCCGGCGGATCGCGTCCGGGGCCTGTTTCACCACGGCCGGCCGGCCGTCCGACCCGGGTTCGCCGCCGTACGACCCCGTCCAGACGACCAGGCACGCGAGCGCCACCGCCGCGGCCAGGGCACCCAGGACCAGCCGTCTGCGGCGTTTCCCGCGCCGGCCGACCTCCAGTGCGGACTCGGTGTACACGGACGGCGGAGGGCCATAGCTCATGAGGTCGAAACCTTTCTCTTCCTCAGCCGCCGTCAACAGGGCGGCTCGGGATGGTGACGCGGCAGTGGCAGCTCGTCGTCCGGCCCATGTCGGCGAACCCCTGAGCAGGGAGAACCATGCCCAGTAGGGTGACTGCACAGCTCGCCGGCACACAGGGAAGGACCACAGCCTCGATGGCCGAAGTCGATGACCAGGAACTCAGGACACGCAAGGAACGGGAGCGGGACGAGCTGTACGCGCTCGACATCTCGGACGTCGAATGGCACTGCGCACCTGGCACGGAGGAGCACGAGGAGCGGGTCGAGATCGCATACCTCCCGGGAGGCGCGGTGGCCATGCGCTCCTCCCTCGACCCGGACACCGTGCTGCGCTACACGGAGGCGGAGTGGCGGGCCTTCGTACTGGGCGCACGGGACGGGGAGTTCGACCTGAAGCCGATGCCGCACAACGGTGGGCTGACCCCGCAGTGACGGAAACGGGCGGCACGCGCGTGTGCCGCCCGTCCACGCATCTGTCCGGCTCAGCCGGCGCTCCCGATGCCGAGGGCCAAGAGCACCGGGTCCTTCGGGTGCTTGGGGTCTGCGGACAGCTCCTGCTGCGCGAAGAAGACCCGGCCCTTCTCCACGACGATGTCCGACTGCTCGGGATCGCCCAACGCGTGGTTGTCGCCGCCCGAGAGGGTGAAGAGCAGCAGGGGCGTCTCCTTGCCGGTGCGCGGGTTCCAGCGCACGACGGCGTCCGGCTCGACGTCGCTGAACGAACGCCGGTACACCAGCAGGTCGTCGCCGCTCATCCGCAGGGGGACGATCGGTGACTGCCGACGCCCGTCGATCTTCCCCTCGGTCTTGCCGGTCTTGATGTCGAAGGCGACGATCCAGTTCTCCGGCTGGTCGAGCTCGGTCTGGTCCTTGCTCGTGACGAAGACCTGGTCCTGGCCCACGACCATGCCGGGGCACTTCTCGACGACGCCGAAGAAACCCAGCCCGTCATCACACCTGGGGTCGTAGGCACCGCCCTCCATGGAGATCGTGGCCAGGCGCCTGCCCTCGTCGTCGAGCGTGATCAGGTCGGTGACCGAGGTGTCCCCGGCCGCGACGGCCAGCACCGGCGGGTCGGACGACGGCAGGTGGACGCTCTCGACGCCGGCAGCCGGCTTGTACGTCCACTGCGCCTTGCCCGTGCGCGGGTCGAGCTTCTCCACCCGGTAGGTGGTGTCGGGCGCGTCTCCGCAGCGTTCCAGCGCGAGCAGCGCCCTTCCTCCGGCGAAGCCCTGGTCCTCGCACTTGGAGAGGGTCCCGCTGTTCCACAGCTGCTTGCCGTTCTTCATGTCGTACGCCACGGAGCCCTTGCCCCAGGCGACGGCGACCACGCCCTTGGTCAGGGTCAGGTTCGTGTTGGTGACGAAGGCCGAGCTCGCCGAGGGCATCGAGGACTGCCACAGCTTCTTGCCGGTGTTCAGGTCGACGAACACCACCTCGTCGCAGATGCCGGCGCCGGCGGTGCCCTTGCGTCTGGCGGGCTGCACCACGACCGCCGTACGGCCGTCGACCGTGACGTGGTTGCTGGTGGCACAGATGTGGCCGTCCAGCTTGAGCGTCCAGGCCGTCTCGTCGTAGTGCGGCTCGACCTTGATGCCGACGATCCTGTTGGCCACGCCCTTGGCGAGGATCTTGCCCGTGGCCCAGGTGCCGGGCGCGTAGCGCGGGTGCGAGTCGGTGACTCCCGACAGGTCCTCCTCGTTGTGGTCGACCACCACCTGTCCCTCGGGCGTGGCCGGGATCTTCTCGACGGTCTCCCTGACCTCGTCCGCGGCGGCCGCCACGTGCGGGGCGCCGGACTGTTCGCCGTCGCCGGCGCGCGTCAGGAGCCAGCCGCCCACGCCCAGGGCGACGGCGAGTACGGCCGCCGTGATGCCGAACAGACGCCTTCGAGACCTCTTCCGCTCGTCGTGTGCCGTCAGCGTGGACTGGGTGTAGACGGAAGGAGGCGGGCCGAAGCTCACGCTGAAACGTTCCTTTCTTCAGTGCCGAGGGTGCGTCGCCGTGTGTGCGGTCCGTGCCGACGGGGCCGGCCGGGGGTCACTTGCTGGTCACCGCCCGGGCCGCGGCGTACACGTCGAACACGGCGAGCGCCAGAGGCACCAGCGTCAGGAGCACGAAGCCCTCGATGATCTCCAGGAACCGGCCCCAGAATGGGCTGAGACCGCGGCGCGGGACGATGAGGCCGAGCGCGGCGACGAGGGCCGCCGCTGCCGCGATCGCAGCGACGAGCCAGATCGTACGGATGTCGAGACCGGTGCGGTCTCCCGTGACCGCCTCGCGGATCAGCGAGTGCGGCGGGTTGAGTGCCAGACCGAGACCGAGCAGGACGAGCGAGCCGAGCCCGGCCGCCAGGAGTGGGGCCACCTGACCGGTGTAGCGGAAGAGCTGGGCACGCATGAGCAGCGCGACGGCCGTCACGAAGGCGAGGAGCTGGGCCCAGACGTCGTCGGAGAATCCGAGCACCGCGCACGCCGCGACGGCGATCAGCGCGCAGCCGCCCACGAGCCCCACGAGGATTTCGTGGCCGCGGCGGGCCTGCGCCTCGATCCGGCCGAGGTCCACCGGCTCCGGTGCCGCGCTCTCCGCGGCGTAGGCGCTGCGCGGTGCGGTGTCCGGCGGGTCGAAGCCGATCGGCAGTCGGGCGAAGCGCATGGAGAGGCCCGGCAGGAAGGCCAGGCCGCCGACCGCGACGGGGGCGCACAGAGCGGCGATCTCGGTAGGTGTCCAGTGCACGAGGATCGCCACGAACACGGTGATCAGACCGACGGCGGAGGCGAGGACGAAGGCGACGAACGGTCCGTCACCGCCCGGCGCGCAGAGGGTGAGGATCACCGCGGCGACCAGGACCGCCGCGCAGGCGAGCAGGAACTGCAGCTTGCCGATGCCCTGGCCGTGGGCGAGGGAGAGGAGCCCGGAGCCGGCCACACCGACGTTGGGGAGGGCGCCGAGGCCCAGGGCTATGGCCGCCCCCCGGTCGTCGTATATCCGGCCCCGTACGGCGGCGAACACGACCAGGAGCACTCCCGCGACACCGGCGAGGATGCCGGGCAGGCTGTGCATGTCGTGCCGCGGATCGGCGCTCCAGGCGACGAAGGCGAGCAGGGCGGCGAGGACGCCTCCGCCGACGAGCCCCGCGGCACGCGTCAGGTCGCCGCTCCACAGGGTGCGGTGCCGGGTCACCGCCGAGGCGACCGCCTCGGAGACGTCGTCGAAGACCGCGGGCGGCAGTGACTCCGAGAAGGGGCGCAGGGTGAGGAGTTCACCGTCGAGGATCCGCTGCGCGGCGAAGGAGCGCGAGCTGTCGAGAACGGTGCCGTCCCGGCGTACGAGGTGGTAGCCGACCGGAGCGCCCTCGGCAGGGCTCTGCCGGGAGAGCCGGAGGATCTCCGGGTAGATGTCGGCGACCGGGATGTCGTCGGGCAACGCCACGTCTATGCGGCTGTCGGGTGCGACGATCGTGACGCGGCAGAAACCGAGCCCCGACCCCGTCCCGACGCCGGGCACCGCTGCCCCCGTGGCCGTCGTGCTCACCTTGTGCTCCCCCTCAGTGATGGTTCTGCGTCCGTGATGTGAGAATCCTGCGTCTCTCCCCCCGGCAGGGGCCGACCGGACGGCACACAGGGCGCCGCCTGGCCCTGCCAGGGGTGGCGTGCGGTGACGCCTCGCACGGAATACCCCGGTTCGCGGGGTCCGTTCGCGTGTGCTCAAGCGAACACCCGGCACCCTACCGCCCACCGCTCAGTCGTGGAGTCAGTAGGATCACGCGGCGGCCTGCGTCCGCCTGTAACGGGGGGCGGACCTCATTCTTGGGGCCCGGCAAGGGAATTGGGGAGCAGTGAGTCACATCGTCGTCAAGCGCCCGCCTCGGGCGCTGCCGTCCGAAGTGCCCACGGAAGAGGTCGTTCTTCAGCCGCCCCCGGAACTTCCGCGGGGGCAGCACGAGAGCGTCCTCATGCAGTTGCTGCCGACGCTCGGCATGGGCGGCTCGGTGGTGTTCTTCTTCACGAGCGGGCAGCCGTTCATGAGGATCATGGGCATGGTGATGATCGTGTCGACGATCGCCATGTCCATCGCGATGGTGGTTCGCTTCCGGCGCGGCTCGCAGGGGCAGTTGGCGGACCTGCGGCGCGACTACATGCGCTATCTGTCACAGACCCGGCGGGCGGCCCTGGACACCGCCAAGGCGCAACGCGACGCGCAGTACTACCTGCACCCCTCCCCCGAGCAGCTGTGGGCCCTGGTCGCCGAGGGCAGCCGGGTGTGGGAGCGCAGGCCGGGCGACGAGGACTTCGCCCAGGTGCGCGTCGGGCTGGGCCCGCAGGGGCTGGCCACCCCGCTCGTCGCCCCGGAGACCGGTCCGGCCGGCCGGCTGGAACCGCTCACGGCGGGCGCGATGCAACGATTCCTCAGCCTGCACGGCACCCTGGACGATCTGCCGATAGCGGTGTCACTGCGCGCCTTCTACCACGTCACCGTCAGCGGCGCCCCGGAGTCCGTGCGCTCCTCCGTGCGTGCCCTGGTCGGCTCGCTGGCGGCGCTGCACTCTCCGGAGGACCTGGTCGTCGCCGTCGCGGCGGGACGGGACACGCTGCCGCACTGGGAGTGGGTCAAGTGGCTGCCCCATGCGCAGACGGCCGGTGCGGTGGACGGGGCGGGTGCCCGCCGGCTGATCAGCACCGACGCACAGGACCTGGAGGCGCTGCTGGCCGACCGCCTCACCGGCCGCCCCCGGTTCCACCCGGAGGCCGGGCCGCTCCCGGAGGAGCCGCACATGGTCGTCGTGCTCGACGGTGCCTCGCTGTCGCAGAACTCCGCCCTGGCCAATCCCGAAGGGCTTCAGGGCGTCACCGTCGTCGAGGTCGTGCCCGGGGAACTCACCGGCGCCCGGGGCGACCTCGCGGTCGTCGTGCAGCCCACCGTGCTGCGCCTTGAGTCGGCGGGCGGCAACGTCTACGAGGGCACTCCCGACTTCCTGTCGTACGAGTCCGCCGAAGCGCTCGCCCGGCAACTGGCCCCGTTGCGCATCGCCTCCGGCGGTGACGACGACGAACCGCTGCTGGCGAACCTCGAGTTCACCGACCTGCTGAACCTCGGAGACGCGGCGTCCGTCGATCCCCTGCGCACCTGGCGGCCGCGCGGGCTGGCCGAGCGGCTGCGGGTGCCGATCGGCATCGGCGAGGACGGCCGTCCCGTCATGCTGGACCTCAAGGAGGCCGCGCAGGAGGGCATGGGCCCGCACGGTCTGTGCGTGGGCGCCACCGGTTCCGGCAAGTCGGAACTGCTGCGCACGCTGGTGCTGGGCCTGGCGGTGACCCACTCCTCCGAGACCCTGAACTTCGTTCTCGCGGACTTCAAGGGCGGAGCGACGTTCGCCGGCATGGCGCAGCTGCCCCATGTGGCCGCGGTCATCACCAACCTGGCGGACGACCTCACTCTGGTCGACCGCATGGGCGACTCCATCCGCGGTGAGCTCAACCGGCGCCAGGAGATGCTGCGCGACGCGGGCAACTACGCCAACATCCACGACTACGAGAAGGCCCGGGCGGCGGGCGCCCCCTTGCGGCCGATCCCCTCCCTCGTGCTCGTCATCGACGAGTTCAGCGAGCTGCTCACGGCCAAACCGGACTTCATCGAGATGTTCGTCCAGATCGGCCGCATCGGGCGGTCGCTGGGCGTCCATCTGCTGCTGGCCTCCCAGCGTCTCGAGGAGGGCCGGCTGCGCGGTCTGGAGACCTATCTCTCGTACCGCATCGGTCTGCGCACCTTCTCGGCGGCCGAGTCGCGTGCGGCCCTGGGCGTCCCGGACGCCTATGAGCTGCCGAACATTCCCGGGTCCGGCTTCCTGAAGTTCGGTACCGACGAAATGGTCCGGTTCAAGGCGGCGTACGTCTCCGGTGTGTACCGCTCCGGTTCCCGGCAGGCGGCAGCGGTCGGGGGGCCGGCCGTGGACCGGCGGCCGGTGCTGTTCACTGCCACGGAGGTGCCGCTGCGGCACACGTCGGCGCCGCGGCCGCGGGCGGAGACGACGCCGCAGGTCGACGACGCGCTCGCGGACACGGTGCTCGACGTGATCGTGCGCCGTCTGGAGGCGCAGGGCCCCGCCGCGCACCGGGTGTGGCTGCCGCCGTTGGACAGTCCGCCCTCGCTGGACGGGTTGCTGCCCAAGCTCACGGCCGTGCCAGGACGTGGCCTCACGCAGCCCGGTTACGAGGGTGCCGGGCACCTCGTCGTCCCGGTGGGTCTGGTCGACAAGCCGTACGAGCAGCGGCGTGAGCCGCTGTGGCTCGACTTCTCCGGTGCCGCGGGTCACCTGCAGATCCTCGGCGGCCCGCAGTCCGGGAAGTCGACGCTGCTGCGGACGCTGATGTGCTCCTTCGCGCTCACGCACACGCCGTACGAGGTGCAGTTCTACGGGCTGGACTTCGGTGGGGGCGGCATGGCTGCGGTGGCCGGTCTGCCGCACGTGGGCGGTGTGGCGTCCCGGCTGGACCCGGAGCGGGTGCGGCGTACGGTCTCGGAGGTGTACGGCGTGCTGCGGCGCCGGGAGGAGTACTTCCGGGCGTCGGGCATCGCCTCGATAGCGGACTTCCGGGCCCGGCGTGCCCGCGGTGACATCTCGGTCACCGACCAGCCGTGGGGCGACGTTTTCCTGGTGATCGACGGCTGGGGCAACTTCCGCACGGAGTACGAGGGTCTCGAGCCGGCGGTCCTGGAGATCGCGTCGCGCGGGCTCGGTTACGGCATCCACCTGATCCTGACGGCTTCGCGGTCGGTGGAGGTCCGGGCGAACCTCAAGGACCATCTGATGAACCGCCTCGAGCTGCGTCTCGGTGACACGATGGACTCCGAGATCGACCGGAAGGTCGCGGCGAACGTCCCCACCGGGGTGCCCGGACGCGGGTTGTCGCCGCAGCGGTTGCACTTCATGGCGGCGGTGCCGAGGATCGACGCCCTGACGTCCGACACGGATCTCGCCGACGCGACCGCGGCCCTGGCGACCGAGGTGTCCCGGCACTGGGAGGCGCCCGGGGCGCCGGAAGTACGGCTCCTTCCCCGCGCGTTCCCGGCGGAGCAGCTGCCTCCGGGACACCGCTTCCCGCAGCGCGGCATCGCGTTCGCCCTCGACGAGGACAACCTGGAGCCGGTCTTCGTCGATTTCGAGCAGGATCCGTTCTTCCTGGTGTTCGGTGAGAGCGAGTCCGGCAAGTCGAACCTGCTGCGGCTGCTCATCAAGCAGCTCACGGAGCGGTATTCGGGTGACGAGGCCAAGTTCTTCGTGGTCGACAACCGGCGGTCCCTGCTGGACGTCACCCCGTCCTCGCACCTGGCCGAGTACATTCCGATGTCCAATGCCATGGACCATCACATGGTGGCCCTGGCCGACCTGATGAAGCGGCGCACACCCACCGCCGATGTCACCGCCCAGCAGTTGCGGGAGCGGAGCTGGTGGCAGGGGCCGACGGTGTACGTCGTCGTGGACGACTACGACCTGGTGTCGACCTCCAGCGGGAACCCGTTGGCCGGGCTCACCGAGCTGCTGCCGTTCGCCCGTGACGTCGGCGTGCGGTTCATCATCGCGCGGTCGACGGCTGGTGCCGGGCGGGCCTCCTTCGAGGCCTTCATGCAACGGCTCACGGAACTCGGCGCGCAGGGCGTGATCCTGGCCGGCGACCCGAGCGAAGGCGATCTGCTGGGCGGAGTGCGCCCGCGGCCGATGCCCGCGGGCAGGGGCGTCTTCGTCTCCCGCCGTAAGGGCAACGCGCTGGTGCAGACGGGGTTGGTGCCCGTTGAGTACTAGGTCCTGGCGTCGCGAGGCAGGCGGGAATGTGACGACGGACCCAGGTGAGGCGCGGGGGCTTGGCGGCCGGGCACGGCTTGAGCGGGCCCCGGCGGGTCCATCCCGCGCGGAGAACCGTGATAGGCAGGGGAGTTCGCAGGTTCCGAGAGGCGGGCTGGACAACCTCGCGCCAATGGTTACTCCGGGTCGTCATCGAGGTGGGCGATGACGCTGCTCTGCCTGGCCGTGCGTGGGGATCATCTGCGGGTGGGGCGAAGAGTCCATGGACGCGCCGTCGTTTGCCCCCTTCTGGTTGATCCACGCTGCGTGTCAGTCGCGTACACGCCATATCCTGAGCGCCGCGGAGGGGAACGGGGCATGTGCCTGGAGCCTTGCGCCGCTGCACCGGGCCTGCTCCTCCGGCTCAAGCCCGAAAGTCCCGCCGACAACCTGTCTGAACCTGATCACCTGAATGGATCGCACCATGGCCAAAGCCCGTTTGTCCGCAACTGCTTGGGGCCTCTCGGCCGTAGCCGCCGGCGCCCTGCTCGTCGGCTGCTCGGTCTCGGTCACCTCGGGAGACGACAAGCCGAAGATGCCCAAGGACAAGCTGGCCGACACCGTTGCCGAAAGGCTCGCCGCCACAACGGGCCAGCCGAAGCCGGACGTCACCTGTCCCAAGGATCTCGTCGGCGAGGTCGGCAACTCCACCCGTTGCACGCTCACGGCGGGTGACGGGAGCACCCTGGGCGTGACGGTCACTGTGTCCTCCGTCGACGGAGACGACGCCCACTTCGACATCAAGGCCGACGAGACGCCCACCCCGGCTGCGAGCTGACAATCCTTGGTCCTCGCAGGAGCGCGGACCGGGGGCCCGGGCGGCTCCCCCGGGGCGTACACCCGCTTCCCGCACGGTCCCGCCTTGCGGAGTCGCCCCGGCCGGCGAGCAGGAGCCGGCGGCCGCAGGGGCCGTCGCCCACCCCGGTCGCACCGGCCGGTCACACTCGCAGCCCGGCACCCCGTCAGAGCTTGAGCACTCCCCGCCAGGTCCATCCCGCCTCCAGGACCGTGTTCCGCAAGGGGTCCCGCATGTCCCGCGAGTCGAACTGGATCACCTTGCGCCGGCGGCCGTCCGGGCCACGCTCGTACGTCCACTGTCGCTGGACGTACGGTCCACGGCTCCACGTGCGCGACAGACCCCGCCGGGGAGGGTTTCCGACCAAGGCGACTTCCCGCACCTCGTCGAGGGCACGCACCTCACGCTTGTCGGGAACGAAGCGCATCCGGGTCTTCATGGTCCGCTCCACCTCATTGGCGGAGAGGGCCTCGCCGAAGTAGGGCAGCACGAGCTGCCACTCCGCCACCAGATCCGCCTTCTCCGTGCCCACGGCATCGCGCACGCGGAACGGCACGTCCCCCTCGTTGAGAGCGAGCAGCGCGGCACGGAGCTCCTGGGTGGGTCGCGGGACGACTCCGCTCTCGGGGTACTTCGTGCCGGTCCGCCAGTCCCGGTAACGGCCCCAACTGTCCCGAAGCCGGCCCATCGCTATGCCTCCGCCCCGGTGTCCGGACGAACGGTGCGGATGAAGTCCTGGAAGTCCTCCAGAACGGCGTCGTGCTGCGCCGCGGTGGCTGTCAGAGCCAGCCTGATCATCGCACGCCTGTGCGGATCCTGGACGTCCACCAGGGAGAGGTACACCTGGGACTGGACGAGGTCACGGCGCGCTTCGCCGACGAGGGCCGAAAAGGTCACCCTCTGGGTCAGGGCGGGCGCGTCAGCGGAGCCGACCTCACGGCGGTCGGTCACCACCACCGCCTCGGCGACCTCGTGCAGGCGCCTCACCGACGCGTCAGCGAGATCGGCCGGCGTCACCCCGTCCAACGGGAATCCGCCGTCGATGGTGATGTTGGCAGCGAACCCGGCATCCGGCTGCGGATGCACGGCCGCAAAGGCCACTCCGGGGTCGCCGGTCCCCTCAGGACGGGCCGGGGACCACCCCTCGGGCAGCCGGAACTCGATCGGCACCGGCAGTGTCGTGGGCATTGGCCCCCCTTTCACAGTGAAGTAGATCAGAACCAGCCGCCGACGGTGTTCTTGACAGAGCCCGCGAAATCACCGACCGCGTCAGCCGCGCCGTCGACGGCCTTGCCGAACTTGTGCGTATCGACGGTGATCTCAACTCCCGCACCCGCACCCACGGCCGCCGCGCCGAAACCCTTGGCGCCGAACTTCCACACCCCGTTCTTGTTCTTCCAGCCCACCCAGGCATCGACACCTTCACCGACCCCGCCCTCGGCCGACCCGCCGATACCGATCCCGGCGACCTCCACGCCCCCGGCGATGCTTTGCTTCGCCCCGTAGAACGCTTTGGCGCCGACGGTTGCCTCCTCCTTGGTCAGCTTGGCATTGACGCCGGCCTCGGCCCCCGCGAATCCCTCGGTACGCCCGTAGACACCGCCCCGGTCGCCGTAGTCCAACCGGACCTCCCCCAGGTCCCGTACTCCTACGGACCCCTCAGCCTTGGCGGTGAAGCCCTTGTCGCTGAATCCGTAGTTCGCGGTGGCCCTGGCTCCGCCGTAGAGGTCGCCTACCCCCGAAAGCTTCCACTTTCCGTCGGTGTGCGATCCCTTCGCCGTCACGTGGAAAAGGTCGGCATACGCCTTGACCGAACCCTCCTTGCCGTACTTGGGGTCGCCGGTGACGGTGAAACCGACGTCGGGCCCGGTCACCTTGAACTCGCCCTCGTACCCGTCCGGCTTCGTGGCGGCGGGCTTCTCGTGCCCGTACGCGTCGATATCGCCCTTGGCCTGCCCGTTGAAGCCGGCGAAGGTGCCGTCTTCGACGTTGTCGTCGATCACCACGGACTGCAGCGCTGTCTGGATGTCCTTGTCGGCGTCGCCCACGTCCTTCACCCTCTGGTCGATGAGCTGTTGCCAGGAGGTGACGGACTTGCGGACGCTGTCCTGGTAGTCGGGGTCGTGGACATAGGCGGTGTGCTCGGCCTGGCTGAGTTTCTCGGTGTCGAACGACACCACGCCCTTGTCGGACACCTTCATGCCCGCTTCGACGGCGTCCTTCCGGGCCGATTCGAGCTTGCCGCGCAGGCTCGTGACCTGGGTGTGCGCATCCCGGAGGAGGGAGGCGATGGCCTTCGCCTCGACCTGGGCCCTCTGGAACTCCTTCAGCGTGACGTCGAAGCGCTTGCTGGCGGCTTCCGCGCTCAGGCCCTGCCAGGTCGGCCCCAGGCTTATGCCGTGCACGTCACGTTTGTAAGCCAGTTCCTGTTTGTGAAACTTCGCCGCCATGCCGTCCCACTGTTCGGCGGCCGTGGTGAGCGCGGACAGGTCCGTCGTCATGATCTCGTGGTAAGTCGGCATGAGTCCCCGTTGTGCATGGTGGCGTGTCTGGGTGGACGCTCTCGAACGAGTTGCGGGTGCGCGGGACGCGGCGCCCTGCCGCGGGCGGCCGATTCCGCTGCCGCGTCCTCAGAACCCGTCGAGCGAGGAGGTCGCGCGTACGCCGGAGCCGACACCGAGGTCCGTGCCCTGCAGCAGGGTGCTGGTGCCGCGCAGCGCCGCCTTTTCCGACGACAGGCGCAGCAACAGGTTCTGCACCTGGTCGCCCCACGTCTTGTGGGCCGCCTTGATGGCCCCCGACGTGAGCCAGCCCTCGCCGTCCTTGGCCTGGAACGCCTTCACCGCGGCAGCGGTGTCGTCGTCCGCCCACGCGCCGGCCTTCTTGGTGTCGGGCTCGATGTGGTTCTCGAGAGCCCTGGCCGCGGCCTGCTTCTCGGCCGGTGAGGACGCGAGATCCTTCTTGCCCCCGGTCGGCCCCAGGGGCCCCGCGGATCCCCCTGAGTCGGCCGGATACTGGTTCAGCCGCATACCGACTATATGTGGCGCTTCCGATGACTCCGTCACGAACAATCGACCCCCGTCTGCGTTCAGTTGGACGTGCGCCAGTCACATTAGCAATCGACATGACGGCTGAGGCTGTCCACTTGCTCCGCGCACAGTGGACAGGCCTCGCACCGCTCGCGAAGGCTGCGAGGCCGGCCTGGAGATCAGCGGTACCGGATCACGTGGACAGCGCGGACGAGGACCAGTCGCGCAGTGCCCTGCTCCTTGGGGGCCAGTCGCCCGAGGCGCGTCGGTTCAGGTAGTCGTCCACCGGAAAGGCGCTCGGGGAGAAGTGGGCCTTCTCCCCGCTGTGCGGAACGATGACAACGCCGGTGACCGGCGACAGCAACCAGTCCCCGTTTCCATCTGCTCCCTGAAGTCGAAGGCCACCACCCAAGCGGCTCAGCATCCAGGGGACTCCCTTGCCGCACGGAACGCGCATGAGCGCCTCGCGCCCTTCTCCAGTGGTCCCGCCTGCCGGCCAGTTGGAGAGGGACCCCGATTGAGGGGCACCAGGTGGGCGCCTCCCGCGCGCACCCACCTCGATGCCCTCAATGCCCTCTGCCGGCCTGGCTCACTCGAAGTAGCTGGCGCCCTTCAGGTCGCCGCCGCGGTAGTCACCGCCGGCCTCGTGGACCCGGTGCGTGATGGAGAGCAGCGCCTGGTGGATGGCGTTGGCGTGCTCGTCCCACTTCTTGGACTTGGCCTGGAAGGCGCGGTACGCCTCACCGTCCCAGCCCTCGGCGACGTCGAGGACGCCCTTCTTCAGATGGCCGAGGTCGGCTTCGAGCTTCTTGGCCGCGTCACCGAGTTCGGTGGCGAGGGCGTCCAGGACGCCGTACTTGACGGAAAGATCCTGAAGGTGCGGTGTGCCGGTCATGGTTTCCTCTTCTCTCCGGGGTCCGTCAGTAGTAGTTCAGCGCCGAGGTCGCCGCACCGGCGTCGACCTCGATCTTGGAGATCGTCGAGTGCAGCTCGTCCTCGAGCTTGTTCTTGTCCGACTTCGTGAGGTGGACGCCCTCGAGGAAGTCCTCGAGCATGCGCCCGATGCCGGCCATGTGCGTGTTGATCTCGTGCTGCTTCGTCTTGAACGCGTTGGCGCCGTGACCCGTCCAGTTGGCCTCGATCATGTCGATCGTGCCCTGGAGCTGGCGGAGCTGGTTCTTGATGGACTCGTAGCGGTCGATGACGTTCGTCTGCAGCTTTTGTGCATGTGCGTCATCAAACTTACGGCCGTCGGCCATTGCGGCACTCCCCTTCGTGAGAGCTGTGCTTCGTCTTCGGTGCGCTGCATCACCGGGTGGTGATGTCTTCTCGGGTGAGCTGTCAGGCGCGTCGTCGTGACCGGATGACGGCGAAGGCCGCACCGCCGATCACCACTAGCGCGGCTGCCGCGCCGACGGCCACCCACGGCAGGGTGTCGTCGGACGACTTCGAGGTTGCTCCGGCCGCCGAAGACCGGCCGCCGGACGTGGACTTGGCGGGCGGTGCCGAGGTGGACGCGGAGGCTGAGGGTGCCGCCCCTGCGCTGCCCGCGGAGTTCTCCTTGGCGAGCGGGTCGGCGTGCGCCGGGCCCGGGTTGTAGTCGGCGTTCTCCAGCACCTTGCGGGGCCGGATGAGGCCGTAGCCGAGGTAGTTGCTGGGCGTGTCCTTGGGCCAGTCACGACCGGCGGTGTCGATCAGGGCGCGGAGCACCTGGTCGGCCGTCCAGTTGGGGTGGGCGGACCAGATGAGGGCGGCCGAGGCGGAGGCTACGGCGGTGGCGGCGCTGGTGCCATTCTCGTGGCCACAGTACGATCGGAAGGTTGCGTCGCACCACATGGGCACGTCCACGCCAGGGGCTGCGAGATCGACATAGCGTCCGCGAACCGAGAACTTCGCCACCGTGCCCGTGTTGTCCGCGGCAGAGACTCCGACGACATAGGGATACGAGGCCGGATAAAGATTGGCATTCGTGGTCTCCGCCTCGTTACCCGATGCGGCGAACATCAATTTCCCCTTGGAAGCAGCGTACTTCACCGCCGCTTGTTCCTCATCAGAGCTGATGTCTCCACCGAAGGACATACTGATGATCTTCGCGTCGCTGTCCGCGACGGCTCGAATCACCCTGGAGAAGTTGGGAGCCTTCTTTGCCTCCGCCTTGTCGTCAAGCTGTTTGAGGGCAATCCGATAAGGCACGATCTTGGCACCGGGAGCGAGACCCTTCAGTCCACCGCCAGCACCCGTCCCGGCGATCAACTCGGCCATCGTCGTACCGTGGCCCCCATAGTCCTTGGTGGCGCCGTAGGCGACGGATTTTGGCACCCCGCCGACCAGCACCTGCCCCTTCAGGGAGGGAGTCGCGGGATTGACGCCCGAGTCGATGACCGCGACCTTCACCCCTTTGCCCGTGCTCACCTTCCACATCTGGTCGGCTTTCATCGCCGACAGGTACCACTGCTGCGACTGGACGTCGTCGGCCGCCGCGCCGGGGGCCAGGCCCACCGGCAGGGCCATCAGTGCACCGAGTGCTGCGCAGACGGCGGTCACTCGTCTCCTGCTCGCTGACAACATGCCTCTCGTACGTCCTCGCTTCGTCTGGTTACTCGGTGCCCGACGGTGTGTCGCGCCGTGCCTCGGGCTTCTCCTGCCGACCCGATGTCTTTCTGCCACGGTCCGCTGCGGAGCCGCGGTTGCCGACGGGCGCGCGCCCCGGGACGCCCTCACCGGACGCCGGCCCGCCGTTCCTGGCCCCCTGCGTCTTGCCGTTCGGCGTACCCACAACGCCTTCCGCGGAGTTCACGGGCCTGCGCGGTACCTGCCCGCCGCCGGTTCCCTGCTCGGGGGCCCTGATTACTCCTCGCTGACCCGGCCTCTCGACGGACCGCGGAGGGCGGGAAGTGTTCTCACCGCCGACAACCGTGCCGCGTGGCACCTGGGAGCCGGTCACGCCTCGTGAGGGTCCGGTGGTGGGCTTCCCACCGATCACCCCACTGGTACGCGCTGCTCCGGTCGGGCCCGTACCGCCCGTGCGCTCGGCCGGTACGCCTCCGGTTCTCGGTATTCCGCCGACGATGTTGCGGCTCACGGGCGCCTTGCCCGCAGGACTGTTTCCCATGGGCGCCCTGCCCACCGGTGACACCGGACCACGGGCTCCCGCCTGACCGGGCACGGCAGGCCTGCCCACCGGGCCGAGAGGCGAGCGGCCAGCGCCGCCTCCGACTCGGGAGCCTCCACCGGCAGGCGGGGCCATGCGCGGCGGTGTCACGACCGGACCTCTCGTTCCGCCTGCGCCGCCACGCCCCACGGGGAGGCCCATGGTCGGCGGTATGGGGCCGGTGGGGATGGGGGGAAATGGTCCGCCGGTGCCGGTGGTGGGGGCAGGTGTCGCCGGTGGGTTGACCGGGATAGTCGGCTTAGCGGTGTCCGGCGGCAGCGTATTGACGCTGTCGATGTCCGTACCCACGTGCTGAGACGGATCCGTGCCCGGGTGTCGTTCCGGTCCCGTGACCACATCGGGCAGCTTCTTCGCGGGGTCGAGCGTCTCCCCAGCACCAGGCCCGTCCGGAGCAGCAACGGAGTGACGGGCCGTTGTTCCCGCGTCGCGAACGGCCGCGGGCGTGTGAGGGAGAGAAGCCTCACCCGTGCCGGGCCCCTTCTCCCACCCGAAACTGGGCTCCGCCTGCGGCACCCCCATCTCCGGCATCTTGCCGAACCGGGGCACCTCCTGCCCCCGCAGCCCCTCCTCCGACACCGCGTAGAAGGACGCCAACCGGTTCATCTGGTTGATCGCCTCCTGGCGGTGCCCCTCCACCTTCAGGGCAGCCTGGTACTCCTTGTTGCTGTCGATCTGCTCGACCGTCGCGAAGGAGTCGAGGCTCTTGGCGATGAACCTGTTGTCGCGGGGCGGCATCGACTTGCGTACGGAAGCCAGCCCCGTGCCGGCCGCGGTGATCTGTGTGCCCACGTTCTCCGCGAAGAGGGCAAGGCTGTACGCGTTGGTGACGAGGTCGTTGGCCCAGTCCCGGAACGCGGTGGCCGCCTCGCCCTCCCAGTCGACCCGGCCTATGTGGCCGCTCAGTTCCTCGGCGGCGTCGTTGATCGCGTCCCGGGCGTCCCAGAGGGCCTTGCCCGCCGTCTCCAGGTGCTCCGGCTTCGCGGACTCCACCATGTCGATCATGTCGTTCAGCTGGTGCTTCTCGAAGCTGGTCCGGCCGAAGCGGATGCCCTGACCGAAGCCCAGCGGATCGAGACCCCGGGACGCGGCCATGACCACATCCACGGCACCGATCTGCTGCTTGGCCCGCTGCACGTCCGCGGCGTGCGGATCCGGCTGTGTGTGCTGGTCGCCCATCAGTACCCCGCCTTGGCCTGCTGCTGGTCGGAGCGCTTCTGATCGCTCTGTGCCTCGGCCTGCTGCTCGTTGATCTCGGTGCGGATCTCGTGGAAGCGTCGCCGGAGGTCGTCCTCCAGGTTGTCGAAGCCGATGTCGGCTCCGTGCACGGCGATCTGCATCGCTTCGATCTGCAGCGCCAGCGACTTGGAGAGCGACGTGATGCGCTCGTGGACCCGCTCGTACTCCCGATGGAGACCAGTGGCCTCGGCGAACTCCCCCTTGCCGCAGAACGCGGCGGGGGAAAGGGTGTGGGCCGCGACCTTCGCGTAACTGCCCGGCGATCCCTCGAAGGTGGCGAGCAGGGTGTCCACCCGCCCCTTGAAGATCTTCAACGCCTCCAGCCCACGCCTCAGGCCACTCCCGCCCGCGTCGTCAGGAAGCACGTTGCGTTTCCCCCGTTCGTGTCCCCCGTCCGAGGTAACTGCGTTCCCCGGACATTCGTTTTCGCAACGGTGTCACTCTAGTCAACCGAACTGACAGTCCCAACTCCCTTATGCAACAACCGTGCTACTGCCGAGGGAACCTTCATGTGTCGCCCACGGGACCACCGGCCCCGCCCCGCCTGCGCGCGTCGCGGATCGCCACCGCCACCCCGCCCAGGGCCGCCACCAGAACAGCAGCTCCCACGGACACATACGTCGCCAGGCGGGCGTTGCGTTCGTCCGCCGTCTCCCCGAGGTGCAGTCGGGCCGGGGTCGGGGCCTCGGCCCGGCTCAGGCCCTCGTGCGGGTCGGGCCTCTCGATCGGGTGGTCGTCGTCCGTCAGGGCGCGGACCGGGTCGACCACACCCCAGCCGACCCGGATGTCATGGCCGGCGACCGAGCGTTCCGCGGTCTGCTCGATCTGGGCGACGACCTCGCGCGGTGTCCACTTGGGGTGTTTCGCCTTGATGAGCGCGGCGACCCCGGCCACGTAGGGCGCCGAGAAGCTCGTGCCGCTCTCGGAGCAGTGGCCGCCCCTGGGGACAGTGGAGATCATGTCGACACCGGGGGCGGCGACGCCCACGAAGTCACCGGACTGGGAGAAGGGCGCACGCTCGTTGTTGCGGTCCGAGGCGGCGACCGCGAGGACACCGGGGAAGGACGCGGGATAGGTGCGCTTGACGTTGCCGTCGAGACCGTCGTTGCCCGCGGAGGCGACCACGACGATGTTGTTCCGCAGCGCTTCGCCGATCGCCCGTTGCAGGTCCGACGCCGGCTTCACCGCGTTCGTGGTGTCCTGGGAGATGTTGATGACCTGGGCCTTCTCCCGGATCGCGTGCCGGATGGCAGCGGTGAGGGTCTCGGTGTCGCCGTTGCCCTCCGCGTCGTTCTGTTTGATGGGGATGATGGTCGCCTCGGGGGCCAGCCCCACGAAGCCCGTGCCGGCGATCGGGCGGGCGGCGATGATCCCCGCCACGCGGGTGCCGTGCCCCACCGTGTCCGTCGTGCCATCGGACTTGCCGCGGTCGATCTTCTCTCCCTTGGCGTTCTCGGCGGGGAGGAGGTTGGCACCGCTCGACGCGTCCACCGCGTGTGTGAGCTGCGGGTTCTTCGTGTCCACCCCTGTGTCGATGACCGCCACGCGCACGTTCTTGCCCTTGGACTGGCGCCACAACTCGTCCAGCAGCACGCGTTGCAGGGCCCAGGGACGGCCCGGGTACTTCTTGTTGGGGAAGGTGCACTGGTCGCTGAAGGAGTCCGCGGTCGCGGGCGGCGCGAGGGCGACCGTGACGGTGCAGAGGGTCGCGGCCGCGATCGCCGCGGTGCGGAGCAGGCGCGAAGACGAAGGTAGGTACCGCACTGCGCCCCCTACGAGCCCTGCGGCTGGCTCGCAGCCGTCGTCGACAGACGCGGTCCTGTAGGCAGGAAGACTGACCAGGACACGGGAATGGGGGCGGGGTCCACGTCGGCGTAGCCGAGACGGATCTGGGCCAGCTGGGCCTCCTGGCGCAGCTCCTTGCGCTGCTTCTCCGTCATGCCGAACTCGGTGCCGTCCGAGTCGGTGTCGGCGTTGGACTGCATGGCATAGCGCAGTCCGGTGTCCGTGACCAGGAAGACCCCGCCCACCTTGGTCTCCGTGCCCTGGAACTGGCGGTACAGCTCGCCCGAGCCGGGGGTCACGTAGGCGCTCGATGACCCGGTGGGAAGCGTGGCGGGGAAGTCGGTGCCCGCCCAGGTGCTCAGGGTGGTCGCGCCGTCGTTCTTGTCCACGTCGCGCAGGACGTTGCAGACGGTGTTGCGGCTGCCGTCCGTGAGTCCGGCGTCGTTGACGACCTTCGGGGTGAGGCTCGGCCACTTGCGGTCGGACGCGAAGGGGGTCGTGCCGGGCACGAAGGCGCCCGCGCTGACGTCGAGGGCCGTGCCGGCCTGGCCGAGACCGACCAGTTCCTTGCTGTTGAGGAGCAGCCTCGCCGTGAAGTCCGAGACGGGCCGGACCTTGCCCTGCTCGACGACGTAGTGCTGCTGGTGGTCGCCGTTGGGCGCCCGGAGCACCATGCCGACCTTGTTCGCCTCGGCGGGCAGGCTTCCGGAGATCCCCGCGTCGGCGCCCACGCGCCCTTCGACCTCGGGGAACTCGACGGGATCACCCTCGTGAAGGGTCTTGATCCAGTCCTGGGACACCCGCTCGGGCTGCCGGCCGGCGCCGACCAGAGTGCGCAGCAGCAGCTCGTCGTTCTTGTCGACCTCGTACGCGGTGCCGTGCGCGTCCACGATGTACCGCGTCCCGTTCGGGGCGGCGACGTAGAGCAGTTCGCCGCCGCGCAGCTTCTGCCGGGGCCCCTCGGTCCTGCTCAGGTCGCGGGCGGCGAGGACGAACGCCGCCTTCTGGATCGCCCTGCCGCCCGCGCTCGGGCGCTCGCAGACGGCCCAGCGCTTCCTGGCGCCCGCCTCCTTGCCGGAGGGCAGACGATCGGGTGCGTAGGGGATGCCGATGGTGACACCGTGCGGGATCTTGCCGTTGTCCAGGATCGACTCGTCGACGGTGACCACTTCCCCCTTCCCGTCCTTCAGGAGGAGTTTCGCCGACGCCATGTTGAGCACCGGGTGCAGTTGCTTCCTGCCGTCCGTCGTGAGGATGACGTACCGGGTGGTGGACTTGCTGGCGATGATCACCTTTTCGCCGGGGGCGTCCCAGCCCTGCGGCGCGGTCGGCCGGAACATGCCCCAGGCGCCGAACACGGCCATGACGACCACTGCGACGATGGTCCCCGGCAGCACCGCCCGCAGTGGCCTGGGGGCTCCTTCCTCCGAGCCGTCGGAGGAAGGCTGGACGAACGCTGCGAGCATGCGCCGCTTCGCAAAGGTGTAGGCGTTGAGTTGATCCCGCCGAGATGCCATCTGCCCCTGATTCTCCCCGTGTCGCGTCCGAGTGGCGGTCGAAGGCCGACGCCTCCGTCCCTGCGTTGTCGGACCGACCCCCTACTATGCCTGGTGTCTGATCGATTCCGGGGAGCGGGTAGGGTGCCTGGGCTGTCAAGGGCCTTGCCGACTGGCGGAATTCCAGCGCATTGTGAGGAAAACGGGGGGACGAATTGAGGGCTTGCGGGACGCGGACCCGCTCTGGTCTACAGGGACGGACGCGGAGCCCTTCGGCACCGGGTCCGGAACCGGCCGGGCAGGGGCCGACGCCGACACCACGCCGGCCGCAGCCGGACGCGGTGCGTCCGAGTGTCCGTCCGGCGCAGTCCGGTTCATTCCGCCTGCAACGGCTCGTACTGCCCGAACTCGCGGCCGCTGCGCTCCTCGTCGGCTGGGCGGTCGACCCGGTGGTCCTGGCGCCGGCAGCCGTCGTCGCCCTGCTGCTGGTGGCGCTCGCCTTCGTCCGCCGTCGCGGCCGTTCGTTGCCGGAATGGCTCGCCACAGCCCGCGACTTGAAGGTACGTCAGAAGCGTGCGGCACACACCCCGATACCCCCGGGCACGGAACCGGCCCTGGTACCGGCCCTGGAGTGCGAGCCCGCCCTGCGGACCTACTCCTACGGGGTGCGCGACCGGCGTCCCGTCGGCATCATCGGCGACGGGACCTTCGTCACCGCCGTCCTTCAGGTGGAGGCCGACGCCACCGCGCTGCGGGCCGAGCGGAACCGTCAGCCGCTGCCGCTCGGGCTGGTGCGGGACGCCCTCGAGGTGGACGGCATACGTCTGGAGTCGGCACAGATCGTGCTGCACACGCAGCCGGCGCCCGCGCTGCACCTGCCGCAGCAGTCCGTGGCCGTCGCCAACTACCTGCCCCTGCAGGAGCAGACCGGTGCTCCGGCGGTGCGCATCACCTGGATCGCGCTGAAGCTGGACCCCGAGCTGTGCGCCGAGGCCGTGGCGGCGCGCGGGGGCGGCCTTCTCGGCGCGCAGAAGTGCGTGGTCCGTACGGCCGACCATCTCGCGAGCCGGCTGACGGGGGCCGGGTTCCGGGCGACCGTGCTCGACGAGGAGGAACTCGTCGCCGCCCTCGCCACGTCGGCCTGTGCCAATCCGCTGGTGACGGCGGAGGCCGGGCGGAGCGAGGCGCGCGAGCGGCGGACGCAGGAGTCCGGCCGGAGCTGGCGCTGCGACAACCGCCGGCACACCACGTACTGGGTGCGCCGGTGGCCCCCACTGGGCGGCGGAGCCACATCACTGCCGCAGCTGATCGCCGGGATCACCGCGATACCGGCGCTGGCCACCACCTTCAGCCTCACCCTCGCACGCGGGGAGCGGCAGGAGGTGTCCCTGTGCGGGCATCTGCGGGTGACCGGGCGCAGCGACGACGAACTGGTCGCTGCCCGGCGCGCGGCGGAGGGCGCCGCCCGGCAGGCCGGCGCGGGACTCGCCCGGCTCGACCGGGAACAACTGCCCGGCCTGCTCGCCACGTTGCCCCTGGGAGGTGTGCGGTGACGACCCCGACGACGCGGCGGACCGCCGATCCGGCGGCCGTACCGGAGGGCGCCGAGCCCTTCGCCGTCCAGCGGGCGACCGCCCGGTTGCGCAACGGCCTCGGGCTGCTCGGCCCCCGGCACGGGCGGCACGCGGTGCCCGCGCACCTGCTGGACTCGCTCGCGCTGCCCATCGGCGACGACGGGGTCGTGGCCGGTGTGGACGCCGAGGGGCAGCCGGCCGTGCTGGGGCTCAACCGGCCCACGGCGTACGACGTCGTGCTGATCGGCGGGCTGTGGACCGCGCAGGTACTCGCGCTGCGGGCGGCGGCGACGGGCGCGCGGGTCGCCGTGGAGACCGGGCGGCCGCAGGCCTGGATACAGATGGTGCACGCCATGGGGGGCGGTCAGAACGGCCTCGCCGTGTACGACGTGGGCCGGGTGCCGCCGCAGGGCGCGTCGGCCGGTACGCCGGTCCTGGTGGTGCGGGACTGCGGCATGCGGCCGCCCCGGGGGCGGGTCACGTCCGGTCCCTGGCAGTCGGTGCTGACACTGCTGCCGTACCTCAGCCCGGTCGCGCCCCGGCTGCTGCGGCAGGCGCGGCTCGCGGGCATCCAGCGGGTCTCGCCGGACGAGGCCCGGGAACTGGGCCGCACCATGGGGCTGAACCGGGTCGAGGTGGAGGCCCTTCCCACGCTCGCCGACGGCGTCACCCTGTGGTGCACCGACCGGGACCGGCAGTACGTCATGACACAGCCGACCGATGCCGAGACCGGATTGTTGGGTACACCACGGCGGATGGACTGACGGTGGTCCGGTGAACGGGCCGGCCCCTGGCCCGACCTGACGGCTGTTGTCCGTTTTGCTCGTCAATGGTGCGCCAATACGGCGGCCTTGTGCGCCACTTCCGGACGGGTGCGACCTGGTGGGCCGGTGCTGAGGGGCGGACGGGCCTGCCCGGGGGCGGCTCGTGGTGATTAGGCTGGGACCGGGCGCGATGCCAGAACCCGTGGACCGGGCATCGACGACCCAGGGGGAGAGCCGGTGGATCGGACTACCTCGAACGACTACGGACGACTGAGAACGACACGACATGGTCGCCCCGGCACGGCATGAGGGTGCTCGACCACACCAGGAGGAACTGTGAGCAGCGATCGGGACGGGATCCGCGGGGGCTGGGCCACACCCGGCGATGACCAGCCCGACGCGGAGTCCGCCATCGAGACGACGGGCGAGTTCACCATCGACTACGCGCCGCCTGCCTGGTACACGCAGAACGCGTCGCAGGCGGGCGGGACGACGGGGAACCCGGAGCAGGACTCCGGGGCCGGCGCGACTTCCGGCGCGCCTGGTGCCGCCGGGGCGGCCGGTGGGCAGTCCGCTTCGCCTTTCGCGGATGCCGGGGGGGCTCCGATTCCGGGGCTGGCCCCTCCTCCGCACGCCAACCAGGCGGGCGGTGCCGTGGCACCCGGCGCGCCCTTCGCACCGCCCGCCCCTGCTCCCGCGCCGGGGGCGCCGTTCACACCGCCCGCGCCGGCTCCCGGCGCTCCGCTCACACCGCCCGCGCCGCCGACCGGGGCGCCCGGTGCTGTGCCGAGGCTGCCGGTGGGCAGCGGGTTCGAGCCGCAGGCCCCGCAGCAGGCGCAGCCGCCGCAGCCGGATACTCGGGTCGAGGGGCCTGGCGGGGATCCGGCGTCCCCGGCCGCGCTGCCGAACATTCCGGCGGGTGGGTTCCAGCAGCCGTGGGCTCCGCCCGCGGCTCCGCCGACGGCTGCGGCTGCTCCCGCGGCTCCCGCCGCTCCTTCCGTGGCCGAGCCGGAGTCCGGCAACGGTGATCTGGAAAGCGGCGCCACCATGCGGTTCTCGGCCGTCGCGCTGAAGCGCGAGATGGCCGCGATCGCGGAGCGCGAGGCCGCGTCCGCGGACGGCGGTTCGGACGACGCCCATGACGCCAATGACTCCGATGACTCGGAGGGAGTGACCACGGCGGAGGTCCAGGACCCGGTTGCAGCCGAAGGGGCCGACAGGGCCGACGTGGTCGAGCCGCAGAACGTGTCCGAGGGCGCCGACGCGCCCGGGGAGGACGGCAGTGACGGGGCCGCCGACGCCGATGAGGACGTCGAGTCGGTGAAGGCCGAGGCTGCGCCGGAGGCCCCCGCCGAGGAGGTCTCGCCGCAGGGTGACGCGCCGGTGGAGGAGGAGTCCGCGGACGCCGCGGCCGCCGCCGCCCTCGCGGAGGCGGAAGTCGCCGAGTCCTCGGACACCGAGGATGACGGTGCCCAGCACGAGGAGGCCGCACCGGCGCCGGACGCCGAGGCCGAGGACGCCGTCGACGCGGAGGCCGAGGTTCAGGACGCCGTTCCGGCCGACGCCGAGCCCGCCGACCCCGAGGCCGCGTCCGCTCAGGACGACACCCCCGACGCTGAGTCCCCCGCCGCGGACGCCGCTCCGCAGGACAGCGCGCCCCAGGGTGCCCCGCCCGCCTGGACTCCCCCGCCGGCGCCGCAGGCCGGGGTGCCGCCGCTGCCGCCGTCGTACCAGCCCGCCGCCCCCGCTCCGGCGGCCGAGTGGCCCGCGCAGCCGGGGCCGCAGCAGCCGGACCCGGTGCCCGGGCAGCCGCAGCCTGCCGCCGCGCAGGGCCCGACGGCCGTACCGGCGCAGCAGCCGCCGTTCCAGCCCCAGGCGCCGCAGCCCGCGCCCGCCGCCTGGAACCAGCCCCCTGCGCCGCCCGCCACCCCCCAGCCCGGCCAGCCGTACGCCCCGGCAGCACCCCAGCCGGCCGACGCCACCCCTCCCGCACCCAACCCGCAGACCGGCTACGGCTTCCCGCAGCCCACGGGCCCCGAGGGCGCATCGCCCGCCCAGCCCGGCCAGGGCTACGGCTTCCCCCAGCCGAGTGTCCCAGGCGCTCCCGGCCCGCAGCCCCCGGCCCAGCAGCCGGGCGGCGCCCCTGTCCCTCCGGGCCCCACCCCGCCCGGTGGTCACGGCTTCCCGCAGACCGGAGGCCCCGGAGCCCCCGCGGGAGCCCCGGGCGGCTTCCCGCAGACCGGAAGCCCCGCAGGCGCACCGGCTCCCGGCCCCACTCCACCCGCCGGATACGGCTTCCCGCACCCCGCAGGCGGCCCCGCGGCACCGGGCGCGCCGGCTGCCCCCACCCCTCAGCCCCCGCACGCACCTCAGACCCAGCAGCCCCCTGCCCCTGCCCCGAACGCCCAGGCCCCCGCACAGCCCGCCGGTTACGGGTTCCCTCAGTCCACAGGTCCCGCAGGCGCACCCGGAGCCCCCAACTCCCCTGCCGAACCGGGCGGTTACGGCTTCCCCCAGCCCCCCGCACAGCAAGGCCAGGGCCAGGACCAGGGCCAGCCGCAGCCCCCTCAGGCACCGGCAGCCCAGTCCCCGCACGCCGCCCAAGCGCCGCACGCACAGGCCCCCGTCGACCCCCGTGCCGGTGCCGCCTGGCCGCAGCCCATACAGCACGACCAGCGGCAGATGACCAACCCCGGTGCCGCGCCGCTGGGTTACACCGCTGCCGTGGAGCTGTCGTCGGACCGGCTGCTGAACAACAAGAAGCAGAAGGCGAAGAGCGGGCGGCCCTCGGCGGCGGCGTCGCGGTTCAAACTGGGCGGGAAGAAGGAGGAGGCGGAGCGGCAGCGGAAGCTGGAGCTGATCCGGACGCCCGTGCTGTCCTGCTACCGGATCGCCGTCATCAGCCTCAAGGGCGGTGTCGGCAAGACGACCACGACGACCGCGCTGGGCTCCACCCTCGCCTCCGAGCGGCAGGACAAGATCCTCGCCATCGACGCGAACCCGGACGCCGGTACGCTCGGCCGCCGCGTGCGCCGCGAGACCGGGGCGACCATCCGTGACCTCGTCCAGGCGATCCCGTACCTCAACTCGTACATGGACATCCGGCGGTTCACGTCCCAGGCGCCGTCCGGGCTCGAGATCATCGCCAACGACGTCGACCCGGCCGTCTCGACGACCTTCAACGACGAGGACTACCGGCGCGCGATCGACGTGCTGGGCAGGCAGTACCCGGTCATCCTCACCGACTCGGGTACGGGTCTGCTCTACAGCGCCATGCGCGGTGTGCTCGACCTCGCCGACCAGCTCATCATCATCTCCACGCCGTCGGTGGACGGTGCGAGCAGCGCCAGTACGACGCTGGACTGGCTGTCCGCGCACGGGTACGCCGACCTCGTCTCGCGGTCCCTCACCGTCATCTCGGGAGTGCGCGAGACCGGGAAGATGATCAAGGTCGAGGACATCGTCGCGCACTTCGAGACGCGCTGCCGGGGCGTTGTCGTCGTGCCGTTCGACGAGCACCTGGCGGCCGGTGCCGAGGTCGACCTCGACATGATGCGGCCCAAGGTGCGGGAGGCGTACTTCAACCTCGCGGCGATGGTCGCCGAGGACTTCGTACGCCACCAGCAGTCCCACGGCCTGTGGACCAGCGACGGCAACCCGCCGCCGGTGGCCGCGCCGCCGATGCCGGGGCAGCCCGTTCCCGGGCAGCAGTACAACCCCGGACAGCCGTACCCGCAGCAGGGACAGCCCTACCCGCAGCAGCCGGGCCAGCCGTATCCGCAGGCCCCGGGTCAGCCGTACCCGCCGCAGGGTCAGCCGGGGCAGCCCTACCCGCAGCCGCAGCCGCAGCCGCCGGGCCAGCCCTACCCGCAGCAGCAGCCGGGCCAGCCCTACCCCCCGCAGGCTCCGCCCCAGCAGTAGCGCGGCACGAGGAAGGGCGGCCGGTGCCTCATCAGCACCGGCCGCCCTTCCTCGTCGTACCTACTGCTCCGCCGCGACCAGTTCCCGACAGCGCTTCACGTCCTCGGCCATCTGCTCCAGCAGGGCCTGAAGCGACTCGAACTTGGCCTGCCCGCGCACGTACACCAGGAAGTCGACGGCGACGTGCAGGCCGTACAGGTCGAGGCCGACGCGGTCGATGGCGTACGCCTCCACCGTGCGCTCGGTGCCGTCGAACTGCGGGTTCGTGCCGACGGAGATCGCGGCCGGCATCGCCTCGCCCTGCGCGTGCAGGTAGCCGGCGTACACGCCGTCGGCCGGGATCGCGGTGTGCGGGAGCGTCTCGACGTTGGCGGTGGGGAAGCCCAGCTCGCGCCCGCGCTGGGCGCCGCGCACGACCACGCCCTCCACGCGGTGCGGGCGGCCCAGGATCTCGCGGGCGCCCTCGACGTCGCCCTCGGCGACCAGGCGCCGGGTCAGGGTCGAGGAGAAGGGCTCGCCGCCGCCCGCCGTGCCGGTCACGTACAGGTCGACGACCTCGACCTCGAAGTCGTAGATCTTGCCCTGTTCGGCGAGGAACTCGACGTTGCCGGCCGCCTTGTGGCCGAAGCGGAAGTTGGGACCCTCGACGACCGCCTTGGCGTGCAGCTTGTCCACCAGGACCTTGACGACGAAGTCGGCCGGGGACAGCTTCGAGAACTCCGTGGTGAACGGGAGGATCAGCACGGCGTCCACACCCAGCTCGGCCATCAGCTCGGCGCGGCGGTGGTGCGGGGCGAGCAGCGGGGGGTGGCTGCCGGGGCGGACGACCTCGCTGGGGTGCGGGTCGAAGGTGACGACGACGGAGGGGATGCCCAGCTCGCGGGCGCGGTCCACGCCGTGCTTGATGATCAGCTGGTGGCCGCGGTGCACTCCGTCGTAGGAGCCGATGGTGACGACGCTGCGCCCCCAGTCCTGGGGGATGTCCTCCAAGCCACGCCAGCGCTGCACTGTGACCGCTCCTCGAACCCGTGTCCGTATCTACCGTTGACCGCTTACGCAGGTCTAAGGGTGCCATGCCGCGTGCTCCGGGCCCGCATCGGCATGGGGGCTGTGACAGGGCGCACGTCTCAGGCGGGTACGTGTACGCCCGCCAGGTTCCCGATCACACGCCGTGTGCTGGGCCCCACCACCGCGGCCCACTCCTGAGGGCTGTCGGTGAGCCGGCGGGCCATCAGCGCGGCGAAGCCGGGGACCTGCCGGCCCAGGTCGACCAGGCCGCGGTCGAAGCGGGTCGCGCCGTCGGGGGTGCGGACGAGGAGCAGGCCCGTGCGGTGGACGAGGTCGCAGACGTCCTCGTCGCCGGCCCGGGCGGCGGCGTGCAGCAGGGCGTCCAGGACGGTGGCGTCCTGCTCGTGGGCCAGCAGGAACTCCAGCAGTTCCCGCCGCAGGGGGCGGGAGGCCATGGTGCCGGGGGTGGCCAGTACGGCCGCGAGGGCGGTCCGTACCGGCTCGGGGCCGCCGTCCAGGAGGCCCGTGACCAGCGGGAGCAGCACGGGGCGGGCGGACGGGCCCTGGTCGAGGCGGCGGTCGACGTACGCCGCCACGGGCCGCGCGGTCTCCGGCCGCAGCTCGGCCGCCTCGCGCACCAGCGCGGCGACCCGGTGGGCCAGCGGGGGCGCGGTGACGTCGGCGAGGGTGCGCAGCGCCTCCCCGGAGTCCACCCCGGCGCGCAGCCGGGCGCGGAAGGCGTCGAGAACCGGGTCGGGGTCCGTGGCCAGGGCGGGGATCAGGGCGCTCGGCGCGAACTGCGGGTCGCCGGCGGCGAAGTGCCGCAGGGCCTCCGGGAGATGCCGGGCGCGGGTGCAGGGGTCCCGGACGAGGAGGGCGAGCGCGCCGCCGCGCAGGCTGCGGTCGGCGGGGCGGGCCAGCAGGGTGAGGGCCGCGTGGCGCAGCAGCTCGCGGTCGGCCTCGGCGCGTACGTGGGGTGCGGCGCGCAGCCCGTACGCCAGGGCCGCCTCCCGCCGCGTCTGGCGCTCGTCGCGCGCCCACCGGTCGACGGCCCGGCAGACCGCGGACGGTTCGTCCTCGGCGAGCACCGCGAGCAGCTCGCCGCCGCGCCGGTGCGCGCTGTCCGCGAGCACCTCGGTGAGGTCGTCCAGCGCGCCGTGCCGGTAGGTGTGCAGCAGCGCCTGCGCGGCCGTGGCCACGGTGGCGTGCGGAGTGGCGGGCAGCGGCCGCTCGTCGTCGAACCACCGGGTCAGGCGCGGCTGTACGGCGGTGGGGTCGGCGGCGAGCAGCCGGGCCACGGCGTCGAGGTATCGCGGGCTGGTGGGCGGCGGGGCGGGGCGCCTGCCGTCCTCCCCGCGCCACGGCAGCGGTTCCGGCGGGGTCTTCGCCCCCGCGGTCTCCGGCGGAGGCTCGTCCGCCTGGACCAGCCGGCGCAGCAGGTCGAAGCGCCCGGGGTCCGAAATCGGCAGGGCGGTCCAGAAAACGGGGCCGAACTCGGCGGGCACCGGGCGGTGTTGCCGCCGCCAGGCGACGATGCGGTCGGCCAGCAGACGGAGCACGCCGGTGTACGGGGTCGCGTCGGGGACCTGTGTCAGCGCCTGGGCGAGCAGGCGGGCGGCCCACCAGGAAGCGGGGTCCGCGTCCAGGGCGTGGACCAACTCCTCCAGGTGGCATGCGAGTTGACCGGTTCCGTGCTGGCGGGCGAGGAGGAGCAGGGCCTGGACGACCGGGCCGACGCGGTGGTGCGGGACGGGCAGGGGGTGGCTGTCCCGCGGGGCGCGGCGGCCGTGCACCAGCACGTGCAGGGCCTCGTCCAGGTCGAGGTGCATGCCCTGGATCCAGTCGGCGAGCTCCTCGTGGGCGAAGCGGTAACCGCTCCCGGCGGGCACCAGCAGGCCCTCGGTCAGGACGGCGGACGCCCAGCCCGTGCCGCCGCCCAGCCAGGACGGGGCGGGCCCCCAGGGGAACACCGCCTCGAAGGACGCCCGGTCCAGCTCGCCCTGCCCCGGGCCGAGACTGCGCCGGGCGGCCTCGTGGACCTGCCCGGAGACCCGGGCCGCGAGACGGCGTACGGCGGTGCCGCGCAGGCCGTTCTCGGCGGCGAGGCGCACCGCGATGCGCAGGCACATCAGGTCCAGGTAGGCCGCGAAGACCTCGTGCCGGTCGACGGGGGCCGCTGGGGTGTCCGGCAGGGCGGCACGCACCTCCGACAGGAGGCGGAGGGTGAGGGGATGGCGGACGTCGCGGTCGGTGAGGGAGCCCTCGGGCACGGCGTAGCGGGCGCGGGCCCGGCGGGCCTGCGTTGCGGAGAAGTCGGTCAGGTGCACGCAGGGCGGGAGGGGGCGGGGCGCGTCGGCGGGAGCGCCGGCGGACGCCGGGGCCGGGGCAGCGGGATACAGCAGCTCGGGCGGGAACTCCGCCCCGGCACTCTCCCAGTACTCCTCCCGGCACGCCACCACCAGCCGTGCCCCCGTCGCCCGCAGCCACTCCTCCGTCCCCGCCGTCCACTCGGGGAGCCGGTGGGTGAGGACGGGAGGCATCTCCTCGGGGCCGTCGAGCAGGAGCAGCAGGGGACGGCCGACCTGCGCGGCGACCCGGGCGAGACGCTCCGGGGTGACGCCTCCCGGACCGGCCGGGTCACCCGGATGCCCCGCGCCACCGGGCAGCGGCGCCCGGGAGGCGGCGACGATACGGGCCGCCCGCTCCAGCGTGCGGCGCGCCGCGTCGGCCACCGAGCCGTCGGTGTCCTCCAGGTCGGCGCCGCGCAGCCACAGCGTGGGCGCCGGTTCCGCGCCGCGGCCCCGCCGGGCGGCGAGGGCCGCGAGTTCCGTCGTACGGCCGCTGCCCGGGGCGCCGACGAGGGCGAGGACGGCGGCGCCGCCGCCGTCCTCGGTGAAGGACGTCAACTGCCGTACCACCTCCGCCCGTTCCACGGGCTCGACCGGGCCGAGGCCCGCGGTGACGGCCCGGCCGACGTGTCCGGCGAGCGCTCCGGGCGGGCCGTCCTGCCCCACCGAGGTGGCGGTCACCTCCAGGACGCCCGCCAGGTTGAGGTCGGCGCCGTACGCGGGCACGGTCGCGGCGTTGCGGGCCAGCAGCTCGGCGAGCGGGCCATCGGCGGGGCGCAGCGGCACGGCGAAGCCCGCGTCGCGGTCACCGGACCGCAGGGCCGTGCCGAGGACGCCGAGCACGGCGCCGGTCCGAGCGTCGAGCACCGGTCCGCCGGCCGCCCCGCCGCCGAGCCGCAGTGCGTCCCGGCCGGCCGTGCCCATCGCCAGCTCCAGTGCTTCGCCGAGGAGATGGCAGCGGTCGGTGGCCGTGTAGGTCACCCCGGTGGGGCCGAGCACCCGGGCCTCGCGCCAGCCGCCGGCGGGGATGCGGACGTACGTGCCGGTCGCGATCCTCTCCCGCACGGTCACCGGGAGCGGGTCCACGCCGAGGCCCTCGGTGCGGACCAGGGCGAGGTCCAGGGCGGGCAGCGGGGTGACGGCGTCGGCCGTCACGACACGGGTCCGCTCGCCGGCGGTGTGCAGCACCAGCCGGGGCAGGCCGTCGACGGCCTCATGACTGGTGACGAGCGTGCCGTGGTGGTCGGCCAGGAAGCCGGTGCCGCGCGGGCGGCCGGCCGGGTCGTGGATCCGTACCAGACACGCGTCGAGGGCCCGGTCGCGGTCCTCGCCGGGAGTCGGGCCCTTTTCCGCCATGATCGAACCTCCCCGCCCGTACACCCTTGCTCCGCCTACGACGGTAGGCGTGGAGTGATCAGCGGGACAGATCACGCGGCGAAAGCGCCCCCTTCCGCTCCCCCGGTTCACTCCGAGCGCCTGCACGGTCGGGTGAATAGGCGGGGGCGGCTGGATACACCCTAGGAGTGGGGGAACCGAGGGGGGACCGTGGAGCGGCGGCAACAACCCGTGGCCGCCGCTCCACGGGCAGGAAAGCCGCGAAGCCGGGTCAGCCGAAGACGGCCAGGCTCTTGGCCTTGCCCCTGTGCTCCTCGACCAGCACGAGGAACCGTCCCTCGGGGTCGAAGACGGCCACCGGGCCGGCGCCCGCGTACTCGTCGGGCATCTCGAGCCGCACGCCGTTGGTGAGCAGCCGGGCGCGCCTGGTGTCGACGTCCCAGCGCGGGAACGCGGCCGCGGCCGCCTGAGCGATCGGCATCACGGTCAGCTCCTGCTGGAGCTGGTCGAGGGTGCGGGCGGCGTCCAGCTTGTACGGCCCGACGCGCGTCCGGCGCAGGGCGGTGAGGTGCCCGCCGACGCCGAGGTCCGCGCCGAGGTCGCGGGCGAGCGCGCGGATGTAGGTACCGGAGGAGCAGACCACCGACACCACCAGGTCCAGGACCGGGGTGCCGTCCTCGGCGACCGCGTCCCGGACGTCGTACACGGCGAAGGAGGACACGGTGACGGGCCGGGCGGGGATGTCGAAGTCCTCGCCCTCCCGCGCCCGCTTGTACGACCGCACGCCGTCGATCTTGATGGCGCTGACCTTGGACGGCACCTGCATGATGTCGCCGGTCAGCTTGGCGATGCCGGCGTCGACGGCGTCGCGGGTGACCTTGGAGGCGTCGGCCGAGGCGGTGATCTCACCCTCGGCGTCGTCGGTGACCGTGGTCTGACCGAGGCGGATGGTGCCGAGATACTCCTTCTCGGTGAGGGCGAGGTGCCCGAGGAGCTTCGTCGCCTTCTCCACCCCGAGGACGAGGACACCCGTCGCCATGGGGTCGAGGGTGCCGGCGTGGCCGACGCGGCGGGTCCTGGCGATCCCGCGCATCTTGGCGACCACGTCGTGCGAAGTGAAGCCCGACGGCTTGTCGACGATGACGAGGCCGTCGGGCGTGGTGCGCTTGTCGGTCATTCCGCGGTGTCGTCCGTCTCGTCGCTCTCGTCCTCGGACGGCTTCCGGTACGGGTCCGCTCCACCGGCGTAGGTGGCGCCGGCCGAGACCTCGCGCACCTTCTCGTCGGACTGGCGCGCCTTGTCGAGGAGGTCCTCGATGGTCCTGGCGGTGTCCGGCAGGGCATCCGCCACGAACGTCAGCGTCGGCGTGAACTTCACGCCCGCCGCCGCACCGACCGCGGAGCGGAGCACGCCCTTGGCGCTCTCCAGGCCGGCGGCCGCGGCCGCCCGCTCCTCGTCGTCCCCGTACACGGTGTAGAAGACGGTCGCCTCCCGCAGATCACCGGTCACCCGGGTGTCCGTGATGGTGACGTGCGAGCCGAGCCGCGGGTCCTTGATCCCGCGCTGCAGCTTCTGGGCCACCACCTCTCGGATGAGGTCCGCCAGCCTCTTAGCCCGCGCGTTGTCGGCCACTGGTCGTCTCCCGTTCTTCCTGTTCCACGTTCAAAAAAATCAGTCGTCGTCCCCGTGCAGGCGCCGTCTCACCGAGAGCAGCTCCACCTCGGGGCGCCCGGCGACCAGCCGCTCGCACCGGTCCAGTACCTCGGTCAGATGCCCCGTGTCGCCGGAGACCATCGCCAGGCCGATGACCGCCCTGCGATGGAGGTCCATGTGTTCGACCTCGGCCGCGCTCACCGCGTACTTCCGCTGGAGCTCGGCCACGATCGGGCGGACGACGGAGCGCTTCTCCTTCAGCGACCGTACGTCGCCGAGCAGGAGGTCGAAGGACAGAGTCCCCACATACATGTGTGTAGCCGGATGACCCGCCGGTACGGGATTGAGGGGCCTGCCGAGCGATCGGCAGGAACATCAGAACCGTACAACGAACGGCCGGGGCCGATCGACGGGATTACCTCTCGCCGACCGACCCCGGGTCCGGGAATCCGGGCGGGCGGCCGACGGGACGAATCCCGCCGGCCGGCCCCGACCCGGCTCAGCTCACCGCGTGCGTTACGCGCGCGGCTTCTCCCGCATCTCGTACGTCGCGATGACGTCGTCGACCTTGATGTCGTTGAAGTTGCCGAGGTTGATACCGCCCTCGAACCCTTCGCGGATCTCGGTGACATCGTCCTTGAAGCGACGCAGGCCCTCGATGTTGAGGTTCTCCGCGACCACCTTGCCGTCGCGGATGAGGCGGGCCTTGGTGTTGCGGCGCACCTCGCCGGAGCGGATGAGGACACCGGCGATGTTGCCCAGCTTGGACGACTTGAAGACCTCGCGGATCTCCGCCGTACCGAGCTCGACCTCCTCGTACTCCGGCTTGAGCATGCCCTTGAGGGCCGCCTCGATCTCCTCGATCGCCTGGTAGATGACCGAGTAGTACCGGACGTCCACACCCTCGCGCTCGGCCATCTGCGCCGCGCGGCCGGCCGCACGGACGTTGAAGCCGATCACGATGGCGTCGGAGCCCATCGCCAGGTCGATGTCCGACTCCGTGACCGCACCGACGCCGCGGTGCAGGACGCGGATGTCGACCTCTTCGCCGACGTCCAGCTGGAGCAGGGAGGACTCGAGGGCCTCGACGGAACCAGAAGCGTCACCCTTGATGATGAGGTTGAGCTGCTGGACCTCGCCGGCCTTGAGCACCTTGTCCAGGTCCTCCAGGGACACGCGGCGCGTGCGCTTGGCGAACGCGGCGTTGCGCTCACGGGCGGCGCGCTTCTCCGCGATCTGGCGGGCCGTACGGTCCTCCTCGACCACGAGGAAGTTGTCGCCCGCACCCGGGACGTTGGTCAGGCCCAGGACCTGGACCGGCGTCGACGGGCCGGCCTCGGCGACGTTGTTGCCGTTGTCGTCGAGCATGGCGCGCACCCGGCCGTAGGCGTCGCCCACGACCATCGTGTCGCCGACCCGCAGGGTGCCTCGCTGGACGAGGACCGTCGCCACGGCACCACGGCCGCGGTCGAGACGGGACTCGATCGAGATGCCCTGCGCGTCCTGGTTCGGGTTGGCCCGCAGGTCGAGCGAGGCGTCGGCCGTGAGGATCACGGCCTCCAGCAGCGAGTCGATGTTCAGACCCTGCTTGGCGGAGATGTCGACGAACATGGTGTCGCCGCCGTACTCCTCGGCCACCAGGCCGTACTCGGTCAGCTGACCGCGCACCTTGGTCGGGTCGGCACCCTCGACGTCGATCTTGTTGACCGCGACCACGATCGGGACGTCGGCCGCCTTGGCGTGGTTGAGCGCCTCGACCGTCTGCGGCATGACGCCGTCGTTGGCCGCGACGACCAGGATCGCGATGTCGGTCGACTTCGCACCACGGGCACGCATGGCGGTGAACGCCTCGTGACCCGGGGTGTCGATGAAGGTGATCTTGCGCTCTTCGTCGTTGACCTGGGTCGCGACCTGGTAGGCACCGATGTGCTGGGTGATGCCGCCGGCCTCGCCCGCGATGACGTTCGTCTTGCGGATGGCGTCGAGCAGTCGGGTCTTACCGTGGTCGACGTGACCCATGACGGTGACGACCGGCGGACGGACCACCAGGTCCTCCTCGTCGCCCTCGTCCTCGCCGAACTCGATGTCGAAGGACTCGAGCAGCTCGCGGTCCTCCTCCTCGGGGCTGACGATCTGAACCGCGTAGTTCATCTCGTCGGCGAGGAGCTGCAGCGTCTCGTCGGAGACGGACTGCGTGGCCGTGACCATCTCGCCCAGGTTCATCATCACCGCGACGAGCGACGCCGGGTTGGCGTTGATCTTCTCGGCGAAGTCGGTGAGCGACGCACCGCGCGACAGGCGAATGGTCTCGCCGTTGCCGCGAGGCAGCATCACGCCGCCGACCGACGGGGCCTGCATGGCCTCGTACTCCTGGCGCCTCTGCCGCTTCGACTTGCGGCCACGACGCGCGGGACCGCCGGGACGGCCGAAGGCGCCCTGCGTGCCACCACGACCACCGGGACCACCGGGACGACCGCCGAAGCCGGGACGGCCACCACCGCCGCCACCGGGACCACCGGGACGACCGGCGAAACCGCCGCCACCGCCACCGGGACCGGCGGGACGACCGGCGAAGCCGCCGCCACCGCCACCCGGACGACCGGCGAAGCCGCCGCCGCCGCCCGGACGACCGCCGCCGCCACCGGGACGACCACCGCCACCGGGGCCACGGCCGCCGGGGCCGCCACCGCCGGGACGCGGGCCCGCGGCGGGACGCTGCGGCATCATGCCCGGGTTCGGACGCGGACCCGCGGGACCGCCGCCGGGACGCGGACCGCCCTGCGGACGCGGCATCGAGCCCGGGGTCGGGCGCTGACCGCCCGGAGCCTGCGGACGCGGACCGCCGCCCTGGGCGCCGGGCGCCTGCGGACGGGGACCGGCGCCGGGGGCACCGGGACCGCCGGGACGCGGACCGCCCTGCGGACGGGGCGCCTGCGGACGGGCCATGCCGGTGGAGCCACCGGACGTGAACGGGTTGTTGCCCGGACGCGGACCGGCCGGACGGGCACCGGTACGCGGCGCCTGGCCACCGGGACGACCGCCGCCCTGTGCGGCGGCCGGACGCTGACCCTGCCGGTCCTGGCCGGGAGCCGGACGGCCACCGGGCTTGGGAGCACCGGGACGCGCGCCGGGGCGCGGGCCCTGGGCGGCCGGGGACGAGGCCGGAGCCGACGGCGGGGCCGTGAACTCGGGCGTCGTCGGGGCCGCCGGGGCCGGACGCGGCGCGGGCTTGGGGCCCGGCACCGGACGCTGGCCGGGGGCAGGCGCGGGCGCCGACGGAGCCGACGGCTGCTGGGCCGTGGGCTGCTGGGCGGCCGGCTGCGGGGCCGACGGCGGCTTGGGGGCGCCCGGCTTCGGTGCAGCCGGACGTTCCCCCACCGGCCTGACGCCGTGGGAGGTACCCCCAGCCTGCGCCGGAGAGGGCGCGGCGGGCCTGGGGGCGGCCTTGCGCGGGGCGGGCTTGCCGGCGGACTTGCCGTTGCCACCGCCCTGGAAGGCGTCGGTCAGCTTGCGTACTACAGGCGCTTCGATCGTCGAAGACGCCGAACGGACGAATTCACCGAGTTCCTGGAGCTTGGCCATGACGACCTTGCTCTCGACACCGAACTCCTTGGCGAGTTCGTAGACCCGGACCTTAGCCACTTCGCTCCTCTGAGGTCCGGGTTGCGGCCGGACCGTCGCTAGTTCATGGGCGTACTCATCGCGTACTCATCGAGTGCTCATCGCAATCTCGACCTGCTTTCGACTCGCGAGGTACCAAGCCGCACGGGGTTCCGTACGGCACGTCTTACGGTGTTGCCTGCTCAGCAACTGTTGTCTGCTCGACGTACTGGCGCAACGCCTTTGTGTCGAGCGCTCCCGGGGCGCGCAGTGCCCGCGTGAACGCCCGACGGCGTACCGCCTGGTCGAGACAGACCAGGGCGGGGTGCACGTACGCACCCCGGCCGGGCAGCGTACCGCGAGGATCAGGGACGCATGCGTCCTCGATCGCCACGATGCGCAGCAGATCAGTCTTGGCCGCCCGCTCCCGGCACCCCACACAGGTGCGTTCAGGGCATACTCGGGCGTGCGTCCGGCCAGACACAGTTAAGTCTACCTCCCCGCGGCGACCTCACCCCTTTTGGGGCAGGAATCGAACAGTTGCCGCGCGTATAACTGACGTGATCTAAGCGTGCTGCGGCTTGGATCTATTCCCCGGCCGGCTCGGTGTCCGGACGGATGTCGATCCGCCAGCCGGTGAGCCGGGCGGCGAGCCGGGCGTTCTGCCCCTCCTTGCCGATCGCCAGCGACAGCTGGTAGTCCGGCACGGTCACCCGGGCGGACCGGGCGGCCATGTCCACGACCTCCACCTTGGACACCCGCGCGGGTGACAGCGCGTTCGCGACCATCTCCGCCGGGTCGTCCGACCAGTCGACGATGTCGATCTTCTCGCCGTTCAGCTCGCCCATCACATTGCGCACCCGGCCGCCCATGGGACCGATGCAGGCGCCCTTGGCGTTCAGGCCCGAACGGGTGGAACGGACGGCGATCTTCGTACGGTGACCGGCCTCACGTGCGATGGCGGCGATCTCGACGGACCCGTCGGCGATCTCCGGCACCTCGAGCGCGAAGAGCTTCTTCACCAGGTTGGGGTGCGTGCGCGAGAGGGTGACGGACGGACCGCGGACGCCCTTCGCCACCCGTACGACGTAACTGCGCAGGCGCATGCCGTGCGGGTACGTCTCCCCCGGCACCTGCTCCTGCACCGGCAGGATGGCCTCGAGCTTGCCGATGTCGACGAGCACGTTCTTCGGGTCGCGGCCCTGCTGGACCACACCGGTGACGATGTCGCCCTCGCGGCCGGCGTACTCGCCGAGCGTCGCGTCGTCCTCGGCGTCGCGCAGCCGCTGCAGGATGACCTGCTTGGCGGTGGTGGCGGCGATACGGCCGAAGCCGGACGGGGTGTCGTCGAACTCGCGGGGCTCCTGGCCCTCTTCGAGGTCCTCGGGGTCCTCCTTCGCCCACACGGTCACATGCCCGGTCTCCCGGTTGAGCTCCACGCGCGCGTGGCGGCGGCTTCCCTCGGTGCGGTGGTAGGCGATGAGGAGGGCCGACTCGATCGCCTCGACCAGCAGGTCGAAGGAGATCTCCTTCTCCCGAACCAAGCCCCGCAGGGCACTCATGTCGATGTCCACGGCTACGCCTCCTCTTCCTTCTCGTTCTTGTCCTTGCGGTTGAACTCGACCTGCACGCGCGCCTTGGCGATGTCCGGGAAGCCGAGTCTGCGGGTGGTGGCCTTGCGGCCCTTGACTCCGGGCACTTCGACGTCGAGACCTTCGTCGTCGACCGTCATGATCCTGGCGACCAGCTCGCCTTCCTCGGTCAGCTGGAACTTCACCAGCCGGCCGACGGCGCGCGCGTAGTGCCGGTGTTCGGTGAGGAGGCGCTCCGCGCCCGGGGTTCCGACCTCCAGGTCGTACGCGCCCTCGCCCATCGCGTCCGTCTCGTCGAGCTTCGCCGAGAGCGCGCGGCTCACATCGGCGATCTGGTCCAGGTCCGCCCCGGTGTCGGAGTCGACGACGACGCGCAGCACCCGCTTGCGTCCGACGGAGTCCACGGCGATCTCCTCGAGATCCAGGCCCTGGGAGGCCACGAGCGGTTCCAGGAGCTCTCGCAGCCTCTCGCTCTGGGTGGTGCTCATCCGGGTGACTCCTCGGCCGCGTGTGCTGTTGTGGGATGGGTCGCGTGTCTGGTCAAAGGGTATCCGGTCGCACGGGGTGTTGCCGTCCACCTGCGCCCGGAGGGTGCCGATGACCGGTGCCGGGCGGGGGCGCGGGTACGGTGATCACGGGCCTCGGCCCACCCGCCTGATCGTGGTCTGTTCGTACGAGTTCCCCGAGGACGTCAGCCGTGCCGTTCCCCCCACCGCCGCCCATGCCCTCGGGCGTGCGCAGAAGGAGCCTGTTCGTCTCGGCGGCCTCGGCCGCCGTGCTGGTGGGCTGCTCCACCGGCCCCGATGCCGCGGGCAGCGGCGACGGCCCGTCGGTGTCCACGCGGGCACGCACGCGTGCCGCCCGGGACAGCCGGGGGCTGGTGGAGCGGTACGACGCGGTGATCGCCGCGCATCCGGCGCTCGCGGAGCGGCTGCGGCCGCTGCGGGAGGAGACCGCGGCGCACGCGGAGGCGTTCGGGGACGGTGCGCCCGCTCCGTCGCGGTCCCCGCGGGCGTCGGCGTCCCCGGCCGTGCCGGCGGACGGGAAGGACGCCCTCGCCGCACTCGCCGCCGCCGAGCGCACCCTCGCCGACCGGCGGGCCGGGGCGCTGCCGGCGGTGGAGGCCGAGCTGGCGCGGCTGCTGGCCTCGGTGGCGGCGGCCGGGGCGGCGCACGCGTATCTGCTGACGGAGGGTGGCAAGTGAGCGACGAGGCCAGGGACGGCGAGCTCAAGGCCCTGCAGGCGGCCCTGGCCGCCGAGCACGCGGCCGTGTACGGGTACGGGGTCGTCGGCGGCCGGATCCGGGCGGATCGGCGCACTGAGGCACGGACCGCGTACGACGCGCACCGGGCGCGCCGGGACGCGCTGGTGCGCGAGGTGCGCGATCTGGGCGGCGACCCGGTGGCCGCGTCCGCGGCGTACGCGCTGCCGTTCCCGGTACCGGACTCCGCCGCGGCGGTCCGGCTCGCCGCCGTGCTGGAGGAACGCGTGGCCGGGGTGTACTCCGACCTGGTGCGGGCGACCACGGGCGGGCGGCGCGGGGCGGCCGCCGCCGCGCTGCGGGAGGCCGCGGTGCGGGCGGTGCGCTGGCGCGGGGAGAGCGTAGCCTTCCCTGGTCTCGCCGAGCGGGGCGGTGACGGGACCGGTACGTCCGCGACCCCGGCGCCGGCCGCCGCGTCGGCGACGGCATGATCCGGCAGCCCAGGAAGGAACGGCTCGCGCATGGCTTTCGAACCGCCGCGGCGTCTCGTCAGGGCGCTCGGTGAGACGGCACCGGACGGTGACGGCTGGCTGGAAGAGCTGCCGGAGGCCGTGCGGCAGGCCGTCGCGCTACGCGGGTTGACCGTGGAGCGGGTGCAGGTGCCGGGCGGCCGCAGCAGCCTGGTCGTGCTGGTTCGGCGGGCCGACGGGACGCCCGCGGTACTGAAGCTGGCCCCGCCCCGGGCCCGGCCGGAGGCGGAGCGGGCGGCGCTCGCGCGCTGGGACGGCCTGGGCGCCGTACAGCTGCTGGAGACCGACGGCGCCCCGGGCGTGCTGCTGCTCGAACGGCTGCACCCGGACGTGTCCGTGCGGTCCCTGCCCGAGGCGAAGGCGCTGCTGGAGGCGGCCGGGACGCTGCGCCGGCTGTGGGTCGAGCCGCCCGCGGACTTCGCCTTCGAGACCGTCGCCGGGCGGACCGGCCGGCAGGCCGAGGCCATGCGGGCGAGCGCGGCGACCGACGCCGAGGTGGCCCCGCTGGTCGAGGCGGCGCTCGCGGTCCGCGAGGAACTGCTGGCCGCGCCGCCGGAACACCGGCTGCTGCACGGCACCTTCCGGCAGAGCAAGGTGCTGGCCGGGGAGCGAATGCCGTGGCTGGCGGTGGGCCCGGACCCGCTGGTCGGCGAGTGCGCCTTCGACCTGGCCCGGCTGGTCCGGGACCGGGTGGAGGACCTGATCGCCTCGCCGTCGGGGGCGGCCACGACCCGGCGGCGGGTGAAGCGGCTGGCGGAGTCGCTGGACGTGGACCAGGAGCGGCTCAGGGGCTGGACCCTGTTCCGGGCCGTGGAGTCCGGGGTGCGGGCCCGCCGGGTGGGCCGGGAGCAGGACGCGGAACTGCTCCTGGAGTTCGCGGGCTGGCTGTAGATTCCCGAGCGGATGGCCCGCCCGGCTCGCGCCGTTCCCCTCGGTGGCCACGGTGACGCTGGGTCACGCACCACGGTCGGGGAACGGCCTGAGGGAAGTCTGTGAGGCGTCCGTTCGCCTCGGCAGAAGTCCCCGGGAGTTTTCTTCGACCGGATCCGTCAGGCGGTGAGGCGCGCGATCGCCTCGTCCACCGTGAGCTCCTCGCGCTCACCGCTGCGGCGGTCCTTCAGCTCCAGGACGCCCTCGGCGGAGCGGCGGCCCGCGACCAGGATCTGCGGTACGCCGATGAGTTCGGCGTCGGTGAACTTCACGCCCGGGGAGACGCCGGCCCGGTCGTCGACCAGGACGCGCAGGCCGGCGGCGGCCAGCTTCCCCGAGACCTCGAGGGCCAGCTCGGTCTGGAGGGCCTTGCCCGCGGCGACGACGTGCACGTCCGCCGGGGCGACCTCCTTGGGCCAGACCAGGCCGTGCTCGTCGGCGTGCTGCTCGGCGAGGGCGGCGACCGCGCGGGAGACGCCGACGCCGTAGGAGCCCATGGTGACGCGGACGGGCTTGCCGTTCTGGCCGAGGACGTCGAGCTTGAGGGCGTCGGTGTACTTGCGGCCGAGCTGGAAGATGTGGCCGATCTCGATGGCGCGGTCGAGCTTGAGGCCGGTGCCGCACTTGGGGCAGGGGTCGCCCTCCTGCACGACCACGACGTCCACGTACGCGTCGACCGTGAAGTCGCGGCCGGCGACCACGTTCCTGGCGTGCGTGTGCTCCTTGTTGGCACCCGTGATCCACGCGGTGCCCGGCGCGACGCGCGGGTCGGCGATGTAGCGGACCTTGTCCAGGCCCTGCGGGCCGACGTAGCCGCGGACCAGGTCCGGGCGGCCGGTGAAGTCCTCGGCGGTGACGAGCTCGACGGCGGCCGGGGCGAAGTGCGCCTCGACCTTGTCCATGTCGACCTCGCGGTCGCCGGGCACGCCGACGGCGACGATCTCGCCGCCGACCTTGACGAGGAGGTTCTTCAGGGTGGCGGAGGCCGGGACGCCGAGGGAGGCGGCGAGGGTCTCGATGGTCGGGGTGTCCGGGGTCGGGATCTCCTCGGCGGCGGGGACGCCGGCGGCGTCCTGCTCCCGCAGCTCGTAGGTGATCGCCTCGGTGTTGGCGGCGAAGTCGCAGTTCGGGCAGTCCGCGAAGGTGTCCTCGCCGGCACCGGCCGGGGCGAGGAACTCCTCGGACTTGGAGCCGCCCATCGCGCCGGCGGTGGCGGCGCAGATGCGGTAGTCGAGGCCGAGGCGCTCGAAGATCCGCTGGTAGGCCTGGCGGTGCAGGGCATAGGACTGTGCGAGACCGTCGTCCTCCAGGTCGAAGGAGTAGGAGTCCTTCATCAGGAACTCGCGGCCGCGCAGGATGCCCGCGCGGGGCCGGGCCTCGTCGCGGAACTTGGTCTGGATCTGGTAGAGGATGACAGGCAGGTCCTTGTAGGAGGACGCCTGGTCCTTCACGATCAGCGTGAAGATCTCCTCGTGGGTGGGGCCGAGGAGGTAGTCGCCGCCCTTGCGGTCGTGCAGGCGGAACAGCTCGGGTCCGTACTCGTCCCAGCGGCCGGTCGCCTCGTACGGCTCACGCGGCAGCAGGGCGGGGAGCAGCACCTCCTGGCCGCCGATGGCGTCCATCTCCTCACGGACGATGCGCTCCACGTTGGCGAGGACCTTCTTGCCGAGCGGCAGCCAGGTCCAGATGCCGGCGGCGGTGCGGCGGACGTATCCGGCGCGGACGAGGAGCTTGTGGCTGAGCACCTCGGCGTCGGCCGGGTCGTCGCGCAGCGTTTTCGCCATCAGCTGGGACATGCGCTGGACCGGTGCGTTCGCCATGGTTCTCGTACTCCTGCCGGATGGGGGTCCCCCCGCTCGAGCGAAGCCACGAGTGGGGGAGGGTGCTGGCTAGGAGGTTAGCCGGGCGGCTGCCACGGCCGGAAATCCTTAACCTCGGCGCAGCGGCAGCGGGGCGCCCATCACGGCGTACGGCTTCGGGGCGCTGGGGAAGAGCACCTGGCGGGCCAGGTCCTGGTAGCCGAGGGAGTGGTAGAGGCCGCGGGCCGGGCTGTCGGTGTCGATCGCGGAGAGGATCGAGCGGGGTTCGGTGGCCCGGTCGGTGATCGTGGTGATCAGGGCACGGCCGATGCCGCGGTTCTGGTGGCCCGGGTGGACGTGCAGTTCGGTGATCACGAAGGAGTCGTCGAGCCAGTCGTCGTGGCCGCGGGCCCGCAGATACGGTTCGACGACCGTGGACCACCAGTGGGTGCGGTCGTTGGGCATGCCGTAGACGAACCCGACGAGGCGCCCTCCGGCGGTTGCGCCGAGGGCTCTGGCACCCGGGTACTGCATGTGACGCAGGACGATCTGGCGGCGTACGGCCACCTCGTCGTCGCCCAGTCCGAAGGCGACGGCTTGGACGGCCAAGGCCTCGTCGACGTGGGCTGAGAGGTCCAGGGGGCCGATCACGACGTCCATGCGGGGAGACTACCGGGGTGTTTCGCCGGATGGTGCGGCGGACTGCGGGTTGATTTCCGGGTGCGGCTCCGCCATGGCCGGCCGCGCGGTTCCCCGCGCCCCTTGGGTTCAGAACAGGACACTCATGAAGGCGCCGACCTCCTGGAAGCCCACCCGCTGATAGGTCCGCCGCGCCGGGGTGTTGAAGTCGTTGACGTACAGGCTGACGACCGGCGCCACGTCGGCCAGCGCGTACCGCAGGACCGCCGCCATTCCGGGCGCTGCGAGCCCCCTCCCCCGGTACTCCGGCGCCACCCACACGCCCTGGATCTGGCAGGCCTGGGAGGTCGCCGCGCCGATCTCCGCCTTGAAGACGACCTTGCCGTGTTCATCGACGCGGGCGAACGAGCGGCCGGAGCCGACGAGTTCGGCGACGCGGGCCTGGTAGAGGAGACCGCCGTCGCCGGCCAGGGGGGAGACGCCGACCTCCTCGGTGAACATCGCCACGCACGCCGGCATGATCGTCTCGACCTCGTCCTTGCGGATGCGGCGGACGTACGGATCGGGGGCGATGCCGACGGGCATGCGGTCGGTGACCATGAGGGGCTGGCGGGTACGTACCTCACGGGCGGGGCCCCAGTGCGGTTCGAGCAGACGCCACAGATCGGCGGTGGACCCGCTGGGGCCGACGATGGAGGAGCAGCGGCGGCCGGCCCGGCGGGCGCGGTCGGCGAAGGCGCGTACGGCCCTGGGGGTGGCGCAGATCGGGACGAGGTTGGCGCCCGCGTAGCACAGGGACGTCAGCATGCCGTCCTCGTACCAGCCCCACATCTCGCCGCCGAGCCGCCAGGGGTCGAGGCCCGCGACCTGGACACGGGAGGTCACGAAGGCGTTGGCGACCGGCTCGCGGTCGAGGACGGCGAGCGCGGCGTCCAGGTCGCTCGGTTCGAGCACCCGAGAGGTGGTCTGGGTCAACACGTGCGAGGCCTCACCCTGAGGGTCTGCTGATCTCCGCACTGTACCTGCCGGAAATGTGCCGCGCCGCCCTGCGGGGGCGGCGCGGTGGGACGGGTGGGTCAGCCGCGACCGGCGGGGTGGCCGTAACCGGCCTGTATCTCGTCGGTCTTCAGCTGTTGGCAGTGGGGGGCAACCGTCGGCGCGGCCCAGGTCGTGGGCAGGTCGAGCCGGATGTACCGGGTGCGCAGCCGGTCGCCGAGGTCGGTGAAGCGGACGCCGCGCGCTCTCCAGCACGCCTGCCTTCGTCGCACGCCAGGTGGCGCCGTCGTCACTCACGGACACCGGGTAGTCCTTGATCCGCGCCGAGTCCTCCTTCCTGCCGAGGCTCTCCCGGTGGTAAAGGCGGCCGTGCGGACCGGCCGAGGTCCAGGGTGTAACCGGCGGGCGGGACACCTTTGTTGTCGGTGTACGTGGTGAAGTCGCCGTCGGTGAGGGCGGGTTCGCTGGCCTTGACCTGGCCGGCGCGGTAGAGGCCCTCGCGGTGCGGCGCCGTCAGCACCTTGAACACCGCGTCGTACGGGTCCCACTGCGTGATGCCCTTGAGGGTCAAGGCTCCGCTGTACATCGGATCTGGCAGGGTAACTGGAAACAACGCTTACGCCCGGCCACAAGGAAAGTGACGGGTGTGGGCAAGGGGGATGACGGTCAGCCGGCGACCGACACCTCGGGCTCGCCGGAGGCCACGCCGTCGGCCTCCATCTGTTCGGCGAGCTTCATGGCCTCCTCGATGAGGGTCTCCACGATCCTGGACTCGGGGACGGTCTTGATGACCTCGCCCTTGACGAAGATCTGGCCCTTGCCGTTGCCGGAGGCGACACCGAGGTCGGCCTCGCGGGCCTCGCCCGGGCCGTTGACGACGCAGCCCATGACGGCGACGCGGAGCGGGACGTCCATGCCGGTCAGGCCCGCGGTGACCTCCTCGGCCAGCTTGTAGACGTCCACCTGGGCCCGGCCGCAGGACGGGCAGGAGACGATCTCCAGGCCGCGCTGCTTGAGGTTCAGCGACTCCAGGATCTGGTTGCCGACCTTGACCTCCTCCACCGGAGGCGCCGACAGCGAGACCCGGATCGTGTCGCCGATGCCCTGGGAGAGCAGGGCGCCGAAGGCGACCGCCGACTTGATCGTGCCCTGGAAGGCGGGGCCCGCCTCCGTCACCCCGAGGTGCAGCGGATAGTCGCACTGCGCGGCCAGCTGCCGGTAGGCCTCGATCATCACGACCGGGTCGTTGTGCTTGACCGAGATCTTGATGTCCCGGAAGTCGTGCTCCTCGAAGAGGGACGCCTCCCAGAGGGCCGACTCGACCAGCGCCTCCGGCGTGGCCTTGCCGTACTTCTGCAGCAGCCGCCGGTCCAGCGAGCCGGCGTTCACACCGATGCGGATCGGCGTGCCGTGGTCCTTGGCCGCCTTCGCGATCTCCTTGACCTTGTCGTCGAACTGCTTGATGTTGCCCGGGTTCACGCGGACCGCCGCGCAACCCGCCTCGATCGCGGCGAAGACGTACTTGGGCTGGAAGTGGATGTCCGCGATCACCGGGATCTGCGACTTGCGGGCGATGGTCGCGAGCGCGTCCGCGTCGTCCTGCGTCGGGCAGGCCACCCGCACGATCTGGCAGCCGGACGCGGTCAGCTCGGCGATCTGCTGGAGCGTGGCCCCGACGTCGGACGTACGGGTCGTGGTCATCGACTGCACCGACACCGGCGCGTCCCCGCCGACCGCCACGGATCCGACCTGGATCTGCCGGCTCTTGCGGCGCTCGGCGAGCTTGGTCGGAACGGACGGCATGCCGAGAGAAATCGCAGTCATCTGCTGTGCAACCCCAAGTCGTGGATCAAGGTCCGGTCCCGTCAGGCATCGGGCTCCAGGCTTCGAGATTACGGCACGGGCCGACGCCGGAGCACATCACACCCGGAAACCCACTCATTGGGAGGCGGCCCGGAACGCAGTGGTCCGGGCCGCCGCGAAACGCTGCGTGGCTACGAGATTTTCACCGGGTTGACCACGTCCGCGATCAACACGAGGACGGTGAAGCAGATGAAGATCCCGGCCACCACATAGGCCACCGGCATCAGCTTCGCCACGTCGAACGGGCCCGGGTCCGGGCGGCGCAGCACCTTCGCCACATGCCGGCGCAGCGACTCCCACAGGGCGCCCGCGATGTGCCCGCCGTCGAGCGGGAGCAGCGGGAGCATGTTGAACAGGAAGAGGGAGAGGTTGAAGCCGGCGACCAGCATGACGAACATCGCCAGCTGCTGGGTGGGCGGGATGTCGAGGGTGAAGATCTCACCGCCGACGCGGGCCGCGCCGACCACGCCCATGGGGGAGTCGGGCTGGCGCGGGGCGTCGTTGAAGGCGGCGTCCCAGAGGGCGGGGATCTTGCCGGGGAGCGCCGCGATGGAGTCGACGGCCTCGCCCACGCGGTCGCCCATCCACGTCACCGACTCGCCGAAGTCCTGGCGTACGACGCCGTTGGCGGCGCTGAAGCCGAGGAAGCCCGCCTTGGTGTAGCCGTTGACGATCTGGCCGTGGGAGTCCTTCTTCGCCACCTGGTTCTTCACCAGCGTCGCGTTCAGGGTCAGCTCGTGGCCCTTGCGCTCGACGACGATGGGCACCGTCTTGCCGGGGTTGGCGCGGATCAGGTCGGAGAGCTGGTTCCAGCTGTCGGTCTTCACCCCGTCGAAGGAGACGATCCTGTCGCCGGCCTTCAGGCCCGCGGCGGCGGCCGGGGAGACGGGGTCGGACTTCTTGCAGGTGTCGCGGTTCTCTGTCTGGGAGATCACGCACTTGGAGACCGAGCTGACGGTGGTGGTCTGCTGGGTGACGCCGAAGCCCATCAGGACGGCGAAGAACAGCCCGACCGCGAGGATCAGGTTCATGAAGGGGCCCGCGAACATCACGATGACCCGCTTCCACGGGGCACGCGTGTAGAACAGGCGGGTCTCGTCACCCGGCTTGAGCTCCTCGAAGGCGGCCGAGCGGGCATCCTCGATCATGCCGCGCCAGGGCGAGGTGGAGCGGGCGCTTATGCGGCCGTCGTCGCCGGGCGGGAACATGCCGATCATGCGGATGTATCCGCCCATCGGGATCGCCTTGATCCCGTACTCCGTCTCGCCCTTCTTGCGCGACCAGATGGTCGGGCCGAAACCGACCATGTACTGCGGCACGCGGATGCCGAAGAGCTTGGCGGTGGACAGGTGTCCCAGCTCGTGCCACGCGATCGAGACCAGCAGGCCGAGCGCGAAGACGCCTATGCCGAGGATGAACATCAGGGTCGTCATGCACGCGCCTCCGCGGTCGCCGTCTGCGCTGTCAGTTCCCGGGCCCGGGCCCGTGCCCAGGTCTCCGCCTCGAGGACGTCCGACACCGTGAGTGAGGTTCCCGTCCGGGGGGTGCCGTGCTCCTCGACCACCCGGGTGACGGTATCCATGATCCCGTTGAACGGCAGCGCGCCGGTGCGGAACGCCTCCACGCACTCCTCGTTGGCCGCATTGAACACCGCCGGCGCGGTTCCCGCGAGCTCACCGACGTGCCGCGCCAGGGCGACCGACGGGAACGCGTCGTTGTCGAGCGGGAAGAACTCCCACGTGGAGGCCGTGCTCCAGTCGAAGGCGGGCGCCGCGTCGGGGACGCGTTCGGGCCAGCCGAGGCCGATGGCGATCGGCCCGCGCATGTCGGGGGGCGTCGCCTGAGCGAGTGTCGATCCGTCCGTGAACTCAACCATCGAGTGGACATACGACTGGGGATGCACGACCACCTCAATGCGGTCGAAGGGAATGTCGTACAGCAGGTGTGCCTCGATGACCTCCAAGCCCTTGTTGACCAAGGTCGCGGAGTTGATCGTGATCACCGGGCCCATGGCCCAGGTGGGGTGCGCGAGGGCGTCCTCGACGGTGACGTGCGCCAGCTGCTCCTTCGTACGGCCTCGGAAGGGGCCGCCGGAGGCGGTGACGACCAGCTTGCGCACGTCGGCCCTCGTGCCGGCCGCCAGCGCCTGGAAGAGCGCGGCGTGCTCGGAGTCGACCGGGATGATCTGGCCGGGCTTGGCGAGCCCCTTGACCAGCGGGCCGCCGACGATGAGCGACTCCTTGTTGGCGAGCGCGAGGGTGCGGCCCGTCTCCAGGGCGGCGAGGGTGGGCGCGAGGCCGATGGAGCCGGTGATGCCGTTCAGCACGGTGTGGCAGTCAGAGGCGGCGACCTGGGTGGCCGCGTCCGGCCCGGCGAGGATCTCGGGGAGCGGCTCCCCGGTTCCGTACCGGGCGCCGAGCGCCTCGCGCAGCGCCGGTACGACGTCCTCGCGGGCGACCGCGACGGTCCGTACCCGCAGCCGGTGCGCCTGCTCGGCGAGGAGGGTCACCCGGCCGCCGTTCGCGGACAGGGCGGTCACCCGGAAGCGGTCGGGGTTGCGCAGCACGAGGTCGATGGCCTGGGTGCCGATGGACCCCGTGGAGCCGAGGATCACCACGTCCTTGGGACCGTCCCCCGCGAGAGGGTCGTGGACGAGGTGCGGGTCGGCGAGGGGCGCCGGACTGGCGGGACTGTCGGTCATCCCTCCATTGTGGCCGCAACCGGTGGCCGGAAGGACAGCGCGTCCCTCGGGCGGGTGCCTTATCTGGTCTCGTCGCCGATTGGAGCGAAATCCCCCTTGTGAAGTCTGCGTGAAGACCGGGCGGCACCCCTGGGGGTGCCGCCCGCGAGCGCGGGTGCCGCCGTTGTCTTCGGACACCGCGGCGAACGCTGTGCGTACTGCCGGGTCACCTCACCGGGCGGTGCACGTTCTCCCTCCGGCTCGGGCCCGGGGTGGCGTCGGCGATCCACGGACCGTCGCCCGACGGGTCGATGATCCCCTGCTCCAGCCATTCGTAGGCGCCGCCGAGGACGCCCTCGACCACCTTGCGGTCGAGGTCGTCGGTGTTGTGCCACAGCCGGTTGAAGAGTTCCTCGACCCGGATGCGGGACTGGCGGCAGAACGCGTCGGCGAGCTGGTAGGCCTCGCGGCCGTGGTCGCCCTGGCCGCGCAGGTGCTCGGCCCGGACGCAGGCCGCGCTCATCGCGAACAGCTCCGCGCCGATGTCCACGATCCGGCCGAGGAAGCCCTGCTTGGTCTCCATCCGGCCCTGCCAGCGGGACATGGCGTAGAAGGTGGAGCGGGCGAGCTTGCGGGCGTGCCGCTCGACGTAGCGCAGGTGGCCGGAGAGGTCCACCCCGTGCTTGAACTCGCTGTACGAGGACGGTAGTTGGCCCGGCCCCGCGACCAGCTTCGGCAGCCACTTGGCGTAGAAGACACCGGCGTTGGCGCCCGCCTTCGCCTTGTCCGACAGGGTCTTCTCCGGGTCGATGAGGTCACCGGCGACCGACAGGTGGGCGTCGACGGCCTCGCGTGCGATCAGCAGGTGCATGATCTCGGTGGAGCCCTCGAAGATCCGGTTGATGCGCAGGTCGCGCAGGATCTGCTCGGCGGGGACGGCGCGCTCGCCGCGGGCCGCCAGCGACGCGGCCGTCTCGAAGCCGCGGCCGCCGCGGATCTGGACCAGTTCGTCGGCCATCAGCCAGGCCATCTCGGAGCCGTACAGCTTGGCGAGGGCGGCCTCGATGCGGATGTCGTTGCGGTCCTCGTCGGCCATCTGCGACGACAGGTCGAGTACGGCCTCCAGCGCGAACGTGGTGGCCGCGATGAAGCTGATCTTGGCGCCGACCGCCTCGTGCAGCGCGACCGGCTTGCCCCACTGCTCCCGGGCCGCCGACCACTCGCGGGCGATCTTCAGGCACCACTTGCCCGCGCCCGCGCACATCGCGGGCAGCGACAGCCGGCCGGTGTTCAGGGTGGTCAGCGCGATCTTCAGGCCCGCACCCTCCGGACCGATGCGGTTCGCGGCCGGGACGCGCACCTGGTGGAAGCGGGTGACGCCGTTCTCGAGGCCTCGCAGGCCCATGAAGGCGTTGCGGTTCTCGACCGTGATGCCCTCCGAGGCGGCCTCGACCACGAACGCGGTGATCCCGCCCTTGTGCCCCTCGGACTTCGGCACGCGGGCCATGACCACGAGCAGGTCGGCGATGACCCCGTTGGTCGTCCAGAGTTTCACCCCGTCGAGGATGTAGTCGTCGCCGTCGGGGACGGCCGTGGTGGCCAGCCGGGCGGGGTCGGAGCCGACGTCCGGCTCGGTGAGGAGGAAGGCGGAGATGTCGGTGCGGGCGCAGCGGGGCAGGAAGGTGTCCTTCTGCTCCTGGGTGCCGAAGATCTTCAGCGGCTGGGGTACGCCGATCGACTGGTGGGCCGACAGCAGGGCGCCGATCGCCGGGTTCGCCGAGCCGGCCAGGGCGAGGGCCTTGTTGTAGTAGACCTGCGTCAGGCCCAGGCCGCCGTACTTGGTGTCGATCTTCATGCCGAACGCGCCGAGCTCCTTGAGCCCGTCGATGACCTCGTCCGGGATCTGCGCGTCGCGCTCGATCCGGGCGCCGTCGATCTTCGTCTCGCAGAAGTCGCGCAGTTTGGCGAGGAACTCCTCGCCGCGCTGCGCGTCCTCGTCGGCTGGGAGCGGGTGCGGGTGGATGAGGTCGAGCCGGAAGCGGCCGAGGAACAGTTCCTTGGCGAAGCTGGGCTTGCGCCAGTCCTGTTCCCGGGCGGCCTCCGCCACCTGGCGCGCCTCGCGTTCGGTGACGGTGGGTTTCTTGGTGGTGGGGGCGGACATGAGGCTCACCTCGCCCGGAGAGGGATGATTGCGGACCGTTCGTTACCGACCAGTGCTACTGGATCGTTGGTACCCGAAACAGGCCGCCCTCACCAGTCCTCGCGCGTCCGTTCGGCCCAAACCGTCGGTCTTCGCCCTCGGTGGTGCGTCGGGGGTCCTTCCTGGTCCACTGCGACTGCGACTTCGGCGAGGGTCCGGACGAAGCCGGCACAGAGAAGGGGCGCGGCACCGTAAGGCATCGGTGCCGCGCCCCTTCGGGACGCCTAGCTGAACATGGTTCCCATTGGCTGGGGGTGGGCTAGAGCGCGAGCCCGGTGAGGATCAGCACGCGCTCGTAGGTGTAGTCCTCCATCGCGAACTTCACGCCCTCGCGGCCGACGCCCGACTGCTTCACGCCGCCGTACGGCATCTGGTCCGCGCGGTAGGACGGCACGTCGCCGATGACCACGCCGCCGACCTCGAGGGCGCGGTGGGCGCGGAAGGCGGTCTGCAGGTCGTGGGTGAACACCCCCGCCTGGAGGCCGTACTTGGAGTCGTTGACGGCGGCGAACGCCTCGGCCTCGCCGTCCACCTTCTGCACGGTGAGGACGGGCCCGAAGACCTCCTCGCAGGAGATCGTCGTGTCGGCCGGTACATCGGTGAGGACGGTCGGCGCGTAGGAGGCACCGTCGCGCTTGCCGCCGGTGAGGAGGCAGGCGCCGGCGTCGACGGCCTCCCGCACCCACGACTCCACGCGCCTGGCGGCGTCCTCGCTGACCAGCGGGCCGACGTCGGTCTTGTCGTCGGAGGGGTCGCCGGTGACCTGGGCCTCGACGGCGGCGACGATGCGCGGCAGCAGGCGGTCGTAGACGGAGGCGTCCGCGATCACGCGCTGCACGGAGATGCAGGACTGGCCGCCCTGGTAGTTGGAGAAGGTGGCGATGCGGGTGGCCGCCCAGTCGAGGTCCGCGTCGCTCGCGTAGTCGGCCAGCACGACCGCCGCGCCGTTGCCGCCCAGCTCCAGGGTGCAGTGCTTGCGCGGCACCGAGTCCATGATCGCGTAACCGACCTTCTCGGAACCGGTGAAGGAGATGACCGGCAGCCGCTCGTCCTGCACGAGGGCGGGCATGCGGTCGTTGGAGACCGGCAGGATGCTCCAGGAACCGGCAGGCAGCTCGGTCTCGGCGAGCAGCTCGCCGATGACCAGCCCGGAGAGCGGAGTGGCCGGGGCGGGCTTCAGGACGATCGGCGCACCGGCGGCGATGGCCGGGGCCACCTTGTGGGCGCACAGGTTCAGCGGGAAGTTGAACGGCGCGATGCCGAGCACGACACCCTTCGGGAAGCGGCGGGTGAGCGCCAGGCGCCCCTGGCCGCCGGCGTCGGTGTCGAGGCGCTGCGCCTCGCCGCCGTTGAACCGCCGGGCCTCTTCGGCGGCGAACCGGAACACGGACACGGCACGGCCGACCTCGCCCCGGGCCCACTTGACCGGCTTGCCGTTCTCGGCGGAGATCAGCCGGGCGATCTCCTCGGTCCGCTCGGCCAGCCGCTTGCTGACGTGGTCGAGGGCGGCGGCGCGCACGTGGGCCGGCGTGGCGGCGAAGTCCTCGCGGACCGCGTAAGCGGCGGCCACGGCCTCCTCCACCTGGGCGTCCGTCGGCACGCTGACCTTGCCGACCAGTCGTCCGTCCCACGGGGAGGTGACGTCGAAGGTGTCCTCGCCGGTGACCTGGCGGCCGGCGAGCCAGAAGGCGTGGGTGGCCCCCACATTCTTTTCCTGGGGCATGTGCGAGTCCCGGCCCTTCCGCGTTGGGGGTGGTTGTTTCCTGGCGTTCGGGTCCACGGTAGGGCGGGGGCGGGCGCGGAGCGTTTGGCCGAGTAGGAGTAGTGGGTGGCTGGAGACACTCCGCTTTGTCCTACGTGGCGATGGGGGTCCCCCCGCTCGAGCGAGGCCGAGGGCGGGGGAGGCACCCGTCGGCGCCGGGCTGCGCGACCCACCGCCCAGCACCCACCCGGGGCACCTATTCGGACGACGTCGCCTTCAGGGCGAGCCACAGCTCCATGCGCACATCCGGGTCGTCCAGAGAACGCCCCAGGATCTCCTCCACCCTCCGCATCCGGTACCGCAGCGTGTGCCGGTGCACCCCCAGGTCGGCCGCCGCCGCGTCCCACTGGCCGTGCCGGGAGAGCCAGGCCCGCAGGGACGCGACCAGGTCACCCCGGCCCGTCGCGTCGTGCTCGTGCAGGGCCCGCAACAACCCGTCCGCGAACGCCTTCACCGCGTCGTCCGCCAGCAACGGCAGTACCGACCCCGCCGCCAACTGCTCGTGCTCCACCAGCACCCGCCCCCGCCGCCGGGCCACGGACAACGCCTGTTCGGCCTGCTTGTAGGCGGCCGCCGCGGCGATCGGCCCGGCCGGCGCCGACAGTCCCACGACGAGGTCGCCCTCCTCGGCGGTCCCCTGCTCCGGCACCGCCCGCGCGGCCTCCAGCCCCGCCGCGTACTCCGCGCAGGCGGCCACCGCGGCACCCCCGTCCGCGGCGAGCACCACCAGTCGCTCCCCCTCGGGCACGACCAGCACGGCCTCCCCGGCCCGGGCCGCCGCGGACTCCACCGTCTCCGCGAGGCCGCCCAGCCGGTCACCGCCCGTGTCGGCGGCGGCGAGCGCGGAGGCGACGATCATCCGGAAGGGCGCGTCGAGGAGCCCGCCGTACAGGTCTCCGGCGACGGCCCGGGCGTGATCCGGTTCCCCGGCGAGCAGCATCCGCAGCACGGCCGCGCCGACCCGCTGCTCGGCCGCCTGCAGCGACCGCGACCGCTCGGTGGTGAGGGTGAGCAGCGCGATGGCGGAGTGGACGGCGTACCGCTCGGCGGTGCCGAGGGCGGAAGCGGTGCCCACGGCGAGCGCCGCGCGCGGGCGCCGCCCGGTGCCGAGGGTGTGCAACTCGACCCGGTCCTCGTTGTCGGGGCCGCCGACCACCGACGAGGCGGGCGCGGGCCGGTCCCGCAGCCGCTCCACGTCCGCGGTGAGCCGGGCCGCCCGCCGTCCGGCCCACTCCGGCGCGGTGGCGACCACGGCGCCCGAGGCGTCGTACAGCGCCGCCCAGCCGTCGACCTGCGCGGCGAGCGCGCCGAGCAGCCCCTCGGGGCCGGCGTTCAGCGCCTGCTTGGTAAGCTCGCGCTGGGCGGCGAATCCGGCCGTGACCGCCCGGTACTGGTCGGCGGCGATGGCCGCGGACACCGCCTTGCTGATCGCGAGGAAGGGGGTGCGGCGGGGCACCTCCAGCAGCGGCAGCCCCTCCTGTTCGGCGGCGTCGACGAGGGCCTTGGGGATCTCGTCGTAGTTGACCCCGACGGCGAAGCCGAGCCCGACGACGCCCGCCCCGACCAGCCGCTTCACGTACCGCCGCATCGCCTCCGGGTCCTCGGCGTCCAGCTTGAGCGCGGTGATCAGCAGCAGCTCCCCGCCCTCCATGTAGGGCACGGGGTCGGCGAGCTCGCTGACGTGCGCCCAGCGGACGGGCACGTCGAGTCGGTCCTCGCCCGCGCGCACGGTGAGTTTGAGCGCGGAGTGGTGGACGAGCGAGGCGAGCGTCGGGGGCATGGGGCCTTCAGGTCTGGGGAGATCGGGTGATCATTGTGATCTATTGGCCGCTGCGTATGAACGGCCTATGCCGATTCTGCCTCACCGTACGGTCGCCCGCTGACCTTGTGGTCACACCTCAGCCACGCAGATCCACCAGCAGCGGCGGGGCGTGCTCGCCCTTGACGTTCGTCAGCGACAGCACCGCGTGCCCCGGCGGCACGGCGTGCGCCAGTTCGGACGCGGACCACCGCTCCCGCTCGACCTGCCGGACGGTCACCGCCCGCGCGGTCGGCGCCTTGCCGGTGATCACCCGGCGCAGCACGTGCACGGCCTTGCCGGCCGGGGTCTCGGCGATGATCTGCCGGTCGGTGACGTCCCGCGTCTCGGTCCACTCCTTGCCCCACACCTCGGCGAAGTCCTGCCCGTCCCACGGCGTGAGCCCGGACAGCGCCATCCGGCATCCCGTGGCCCCGAGCAGCGGCCCGCGCAGCGGCCGGGGTACGTCGTCCAGCGTGCGCAGGGTGACCACGACCCCGGCGTTGACCGACCGCAGCCGCTGGATCCCGCGGACCGCCTCCGGGGTGACCACGCCGGAGGCGTCGTCCAGCAGCAGGCCGGCGAACAGCGACCGGTCGTCCCGTACCGCGACGCTCGCCGTGAACTGGGCGAGCACCAGCCGGGCCAGGATCCGCGAGGCGTCCGCGTGCCCGCGCTCGGGCAGGTCGATGCGCACCCGCACCGGGTGGTCCAGGGCCTTGAGGGAGAACGGCCGCGACTGCCCGGAGGTGTCGAAGAACCCGGCGAAGGCTGGCCGGTCGAGCAGCGCGATCCGGTCGGCGAGGACGGTCCCGACGTCCCCCGGGTGGCTCATCTGCCGCTCACGCGCGTCCAGTTCCCTGATCAGCGACTCGTGCCCGGTGTCGTGCAGGGCCTTGCGCAGCGCGGCCAGCGCGCCGGGCGTGCCGTCGAGGAGCTGCCGCAGCTCCGGTACGGAGGGGAAGCGGCCGTGGACCGCCCGGAACGGGCCGAGCAGCTGGGCGAGGACGGTGGTGGAGCGGCGGCTGTCGCCGCCCGGGTGCGGGTCGGCGAGGTCGCCGACGAGGGCCTCGGCCAGTATGGCGGCGGCCTCGTCGGGGTCGGTGGTGCCGCCGTACAGGTCGAGGTCGTACGCCGACTCGGGGTGGGCGACGCGTACGACGACGTCGTAGGCGTCGGCCGGGCCGATCCCGGCGCCGGCCGCGCCGACCACCACGACGGCGGCCCGGCCGGCGAGGGCGTGCAGGCACAGCGACTCGGCGAGGGGCCGCACGATGCTGCCGGTCTTGCCGGACCCGGCCGGGCCGACGGCGAGCAGCGAGGTGCCGAGCAGGTCGGGGCCGAGGGCGAGGCCGGTGCCGCGGTAGTGGTACGGGTTGCGCGGGTCGTCGGCGGTGGTGCCGAGCCGTACCTGCCCGGTGACCAGGTCGTGCCGGGCGTGCCGGGCCGGGAGGTCGCGGTCCCCGGAGGGGTGCGGGCAGGCGGCGGCGCCGTCCTTCACCACGGCGCCGCGGAAGGAGGCGAGGCTGTGCCGGCCGTGCTGCACGCCCTGCCAGGCGCGGCTGATCCGGGCGTGGTCCACGTCCCGCATGAGCCCGGCCCGGGCCTCGGCGGCCAGCCGGTCGGCGGCGTCGGGGGCCCCGGCGGCCCGCAGGTGGGGCCATGCGGCGGGGTCCTCCTCGGGGGCGGGCGGACGCTCGTCCACCTGGGTGGCCGGGCCCCAGGCGGGCGGGCCGAAGCGGCGCCAGACCTCGCCCCAGCGGCCGAGCCGACCCACGACGAGCATGATGGCGACGGCGATCAGCGTGTAGTAGCTGTACCAGAGGATGGCGTTGCCGACACGGTCGTTGCCCTGGCGCCAGGAGTCGGGGGTGAACAGTTCGAGGGGCAGCACCCACCAGCCGCCCAGATAGCCGTTCCACAGCAGCGACCACACCAGCCACCCCACCAGGAACGCGATCAGCGCCCCGCTCAGCAGCTGCCGCGTCGGGATCTGCTCCGGTTCCTCCTCCGGCCTGGGCCGGTGCCCGTACCGCCACACCCCCGGCGCCGCCTGAGGCCTGGGCGCCCTCAACCAGGCCAGGAACGCCGAACCGTCCGGCAACGGTGGCACCCCGGGCGGCGCCGAGGGCCTCGGCGGCACAGCGGAGTGTTCCGGCGGCCCCGCCGGACGCGGCACAGGATTCGCATGCGTACCCCGCACGTCCCGCGTCCCGTCGCTGTCCATCGCCCTTGCCCCCTGACCAGCCGTTCCGTCCACCATCAGCGAGTCAATCTAACGCCCCGGCCTGGGGAGTTCACCGCTTACGCGGCCGAGAGAACGTACGGATGCCCTTCCGGGGCACCATGTCCACCACGGACAACCGGACTCCCTGACAACGCCCACATGGAGCATGCCCAGCCCCCGCTCCCCGTCCTAGCCTGCGAGAAAGGACGGAAAGAACCGCAAGACCCCCAGGAGCCCCCCATGAGCGCACTTCCGCAGGAGCGCCGCGTCGTCACCGCCATCCCCGGTCCGAAGTCGCAGGAGCTGCAGGCCCGTCGTACCGCCGCGGTCGCGCAGGGTGTGGGCTCCGTGCTGCCCGTGTTCACCACGCGCGCGGGCGGCGGCATCATCGAGGACGTCGACGGCAACCGGCTGATCGACTTCGGCTCGGGCATCGCGGTGACGAGCGTCGGCGCCTCCGCCGAGGCCGTCGTACGCCGGGCCTCCGCCCAGCTGCAGGACTTCACCCACACCTGTTTCATGGTCACCCCGTACGAGGGCTACGTGGAGGTCGCCGAGGCCCTCGCCGAGCTCACGCCGGGTGACCACGCCAAGAAGTCCGCGCTGTTCAACAGCGGTGCCGAGGCCGTGGAGAACGCCGTCAAGATCGCGCGGTCGTACACCAAGCGCCAGGCCGTGGTCGTGTTCGACCACGGGTACCACGGGCGCACCAACCTCACGATGGCGCTGACCGCCAAGAACATGCCGTACAAGCACGGATTCGGGCCGTTCGCGCCCGAGGTGTACCGCGTGCCGGTGGCGTACGGCTACCGCTGGCCGACCGGCCCGGAGAACGCCGGCCCCGAGGCCGCCGCGCAGGCCATCGACCAGATCACCAAGCAGGTCGGCCCGGACAACGTGGCCGCGATCATCATCGAGCCGGTGCTCGGCGAGGGCGGCTTCATCGAGCCGGCGAAGGGCTTCCTGCCGGCCGTCCGCCAGTTCGCCGCCGACAACGGCATCGTGTTCGTCGCGGACGAGATCCAGTCCGGCTTCTGCCGCACCGGCCAGTGGTTCGCGTGCGAGGACGAGGGCATCGTCCCCGACCTGATCACCACCGCCAAGGGCATCGCCGGTGGTCTGCCGCTCGCCGCCGTGACCGGCCGCGCCGAGATCATGGACGCCGCGCACGCGGGCGGTCTGGGCGGCACCTACGGCGGCAACCCGGTCGCGTGCGCCGGTGCGCTCGGCGCGATCGAGACGATGAAGGAGCTCGGCCTCAACGCCAGGGCGAAGAACATCGAGGCGATCATGAAGGGCCGCCTCACCGCCATGGCAGAGAAGTTCGACGTCATCGGTGACGTCCGTGGCCGCGGCGCCATGATCGCGATCGAGCTGGTCAAGGACCGTACGACGAAGCAGCCGAACCCGGAGGCGACCGCCGCGCTGGCCAAGGCCTGCCACCAGGAGGGACTGCTGGTCCTGACCTGTGGCACGTACGGCAACGTGCTCCGCTTCCTGCCCCCGCTGGTCATCGGCGAGGACCTCCTCAACGAGGGCCTCGACATCATCGAGCAGGCGTTCGCACGCATCTGAGCGGCTGGTCCGCACCTCCGAAGGACCTGGACAGGGCCCTTGCGGCAGGCCGTGTGAAGAAGGTGTGCGAGGTGGATGACGGGACGCGATTCGGTCTGTTTTGGCGCCACCCCCTGCCGTAGGTTCTACCCAGATGAGAGATACACCCCGCCCACAGGGGACTGTGGGCGACATCAGGCCGGGGCCTCCCCAGCTTCGACCTGGTCGTGCCCTCGCGCACACAACCGGAGCCTCCGGCTCCGGATCTCCTCACCGATCGGACGGTCGCCCGCCCCAAACCCCCCGGGGCGCGCGACGTTCCGATCCGGACGGCCGCCTCGGAACCACCCCCCCTGTTCCGGGGCGGCCGACCTCCTTCCTTCTCCTCCTTCTCCTGGGCCTTCCGGCCCTCTTTTTCGCGTTCATCACCTGGCAGGTCGTGTCCGACGGCCCGCTGGTGCGTCTGGACGAGCGGCTGAGCAGCGCCGTCGTCCACCCGGACCGCACCTCGGAAGTCCTCGCCGGCCTCGGCGACGTCCAGGTCGCGGTGCCGGTCCTCATGGCCGTACTGGTGTACGTGGCAGGGCGGGGCCGTGCCACCGGTACAGACCGCTGGTGGCTGCCGCCCACCGCGGCGGCCCTCCTGATGGCGCTGGTCCCGGTGGTCGTCGTACCGCTGAAGCACTGGACCGCCCGCCCCGGGACCCCGGTCGTGCCGCCCGGCGTCGGCTACTACCCCTCCGGCCACACGGCCACGGCCGCCATCGCGTACGGCTCGGCGACCCTGCTGCTCCTCCCCGGGCTCCGCTCACCCCTGGCCCGTCGCGCACTGGTCGCCGCCTGCGCCGCCCTCGTGCTCGGGGTCTCCTTCGGGCTGGTCCGGCACGGCTGGCACTGGCCACTGGACGTCGTGGCCAGCTGGTGCCTGTGCGCGGTGCTGCTGTCCTCGTTGTGGCCGGCGTTGCGGCCGCCCGTTCGCCTCCGCGCTAGCTGTCGAACCCCAGCCCCAACCGGTCCATCGCCCTCAGCCACAGATTGCGCCGCCCGCCGTGGGCGTCCGCGCGGGCCAGGGACCACTTCGTGAGGGCGATTCCGGTCCAGGCGAAGGGCTCGGGCGGGAAGGGGAGGGGCTTCTTGCGGACCATCTCCAGGCGGGTGCGCTCCGTCTCCTCGCCGTCCAGCAGGTCGAGCATCACGTCGGCGCCGAAGCGGGTGGCGCCGACGCCGAGGCCCGTGTAGCCCGCCGCGTAGGCCACCTTCCCCTGGTGGGCGGTGCCGAAGAACGCCGAGAAGCGGGAGCAGGTGTCGACCGCGCCGCCCCACGCGTGCGTGAAGCGGACGCCCTCCAGCTGCGGGAAGCAGGTGAAGAAGTGCCCGGCGAGCTTGGCGTAGGTCTCCGGGCGGTCGTCGTACTCGGCGCGGACGCGGCCTCCGTAGGGGTAGATCGCGTCGTAGCCGCCCCAGAGGATGCGGTTGTCGGCGGACAGGCGGAAGTAGTGGAACTGGTTCGCCGAGTCCCCGAGGCCCTGGCGGTTCTTCCAGCCGATCGACGCCAACCGGTCCGTGCTCAGCGGCTCGGTCATCAGCGCGTAGTCGTAGACCGGCACGGTGTACGAGCGCACGCGCCGCAGCAGGCTCGGGAAGATGTTCGTGCCGAGCGCGACCCTGCGGGCGCGGACCGAGCCGTACGGAGTGCGTACGGCCATGCCGGCGCCGTACTGCTTGAGGGTGAGAGCGGGCGTGTGCTCGTACACCCGCACGCCGAGCTTCAGGCAGGCCTTCTTCAGACCCCAGGCCAGCTTGGCCGGGTGGAGCATGGCCACGCCCCGGCGGTCCCACAGGCCCGCCTCGAAGGTGGGCGAGTCCACCTGTTCGCGCACGGCGTCGGCGTCCAGGAACTCGATGCCGTCCGCGAGGCCCTTGTCCTGGAGTTCCCGGTGCCAGTCGCGCAGTTCCCGGGCCTGGTACGTCTCGGTGGCGACGTCGATCTCGCCGGTGCGTTCGAAGTCGCAGTCGATTCCGTGCCGGACGATCGCCGCCTCGATCTCGTCGAGGTTGCGCTCGCCCAGCTTCTGGAGGGTCTGGATCTCGTCCGGCCACCGGGTGAGGCCGTTGGGCAGTCCGTGCGTGAGGGAGGCGGCGCAGAAGCCGCCGTTGCGGCCCGAGGCGGCCCAGCCCACCTCACGCCCTTCCAGCAGGACGACATCCCGCTGCGGGTCGCGCTCCTTGGCGTTGAGCGCGGTCCACAGTCCGCTGTAGCCGCCGCCGACGACCAGCAGGTCGCAGGTATCGGCGCCGGTGAGCGCGGGCTCGGGGTGGGGTTTGCCGGGGTCTTCCAGCCAGTACGGGACCGGCTGCGCCTCCGAAAGAGAGGCGATCCAGTTGTCCTTGCCATGACTCATGGCGCTCGGGGCCATGATTTCAACTCCCCACAGAGTTCTTGCGGTTACGCCTTCTGCTTGGTACGGCGGTTGGTGACGACCATCGAGGCCAGCACGAGCAGGACGGCGACCAGGAACATGGCCGTACCGATGACATTGATCTGAACGGGCGTTCCGCGCTGCGCCGACCCCCACACGAACATGGGGAACGTGACGGTCGAGCCCGCGTTGAAATTGGTGATGATGAAATCGTCGAAGGAGAGCGCGAACGACAGCAGCGCGCCAGCGGCGATTCCGGGGGCCGCGATGGGCAGGGTGACCCGCAGGAACGTCTGCGCCGGTCCGGCGTAGAGGTCCCGGGCCGCCTCCTCCAGGCGCGGGTCCATCGACATCACGCGCGCCTTGACCGCGGTGACGACGAAGCTGAGGCAGAACATGATGTGCGCGATCAGGATCGTCCAGAATCCCAGCTGAGCACCCATGTTGAGGAACAGGGTGAGCAGCGAGGCCGCCATGACGACCTCGGGCATGGCCATGGGCAGGAAGATCAGCGAGTTGACGGCGCCCCGCGCCCTGAAGCGGTAGCGGACCAGCGCGAAGGCGATCATCGTGCCGAGGACGGTGGCGCCGGCCGTCGCCCACACGGCGATCTGGAGACTGAGGGACAGCGAGCCGCACATGTCGGCGACCCCGCACGGATCCTTCCAGGCGTCCGTGGAGAACTGCTGCCATTCGTAGTTGAAGCGCCCCTTCGGTTCGTTGAAGGAGAACACCGTGACGACGACGTTCGGGAGCAGGAGATATCCCAGGGTCAGGAGTCCCGCGATCACGACCAGATGGCGCTTGAGCCAGGTGACAAGTGGCATTTAGAGCAGATCCTCCGTCCCGGACCGGCGAATGTAGATCGTGACCATGAGGAGAATCGCGGCCATGAGGATGAAGGACAGCGCAGCGGCCGTCGGGTAGTCGAGGATCCGCAGGAACTGCGTCTGGATGACGTTGCCGATCATGCGGGTGTCCGTGGAGCCGAGGAGCTCGGCGTTGACGTAGTCGCCGGCCGCCGGGATGAAGGTCAGCAGCGTGCCGGAGACCACGCCCGGCATCGACAGCGGGAAGGTGACCTTGCGGAAGGTGGTCCAGGGCCTGGCGTACAGGTCACCGGCCGCCTCGTGCAGCCGCCCGTCGATGCGCTCCAGGGAGCTGTACAGCGGCAGGATCATGAACGGCAGGAAGTTGTACGTCAGGCCGCACACCACGGCCAGCGGGGTGGCCAGGACGCGGTCGCCCGCCGTCCAGCCGAGCCAGTTGGTGACGTCCAGGACGTGCAGCGTGTTGAGGGCGCCGACGACCGGGCCGCCGTCGGCGAGGATCGTCTTCCAGGCGAGGGTGCGGATCAGGAAGCTGGTGAAGAACGGCGCGATCACCAGGATCATGATCAGGTTCCGCCAGCGGCCCGCGCGGAAGGCGATCAGGTAGGCCAGCGGGTAGCCCAGCAGCAGGCACAGCAGGGTCGCGGCGGCGGCGTAGAAGACCGAGCGCAGGAACTGCGGCCAGTACGCGCCGAGCGCGTCCCAGTAGGTCGCGAAGTGCCAGGTGACCTTGTAGCCCTCCTCCAGGGAGCCCGTCTGCACGGACGTGGAGGCCTGGTAGATCATCGGCAGCGCGAAGAAGACGACCAGCCAGAGGATGCCGGGCAGCAGCAGCCAGTACGGCGTGAAGCGGCCGCGTTTGCGCGGCGGCTTCTTCTCGGACGCGGCGGGGGCGAGAGGCGGGGGCGCCTCGGTGAGGGTCGACATGTCTACGCGGCCTCTTCCTCGACGCTCTCCACGCCGGCGTCGATGTCCTGCGCCGCGTCCAGGCCGAAGGTGTGGGCCGGGTTCCAGTGCAGGACGACCTCGGCGCCGGGCAGGAGCCGGGCGTCGCGGTCGATGTTCTGGGCGTAGACCTCGAACTCGGGGCAGACGGGGCTGTCGATGACGTACTGCGTGGAGACGCCGATGAAGCTGGAGTCGGCGATCGTGCCGGTAATGCGATTGCGGCCCTCCGGGATCGCGCCCGCGTCGTCGGCGTGCGTGAGCGAGATCTTCTCCGGGCGGATGCCGACCAGCACCCTGCCGCCCGTGGCCGTCGGCGCGGAACAGCGCGCCTCGGGGAGCACCAGCTTGCCGCCGCCCGCCTTCAGGACGATGTCGTCGCCGCTCCTGGTGTCGACCTCGGCCTCGATGAGATTGGAGGTGCCGAGGAAGTTGGCGACGAACGTGGTGTTCGGGTTCTCGTAGAGGTCGGTGGGCGAGCCGAGCTGCTCCACGCGGCCCGCGTTCATCACGGCGACCGTGTCGGCCATCGTCATGGCCTCCTCCTGGTCGTGCGTGACGTGGATGAAGGTGATGCCGACCTCGGTCTGGATGCGCTTGAGCTCCAGCTGCATCTGGCGGCGCAGCTTGAGGTCGAGGGCGCCGAGGGGCTCGTCGAGGAGGAGCACCTTGGGGTGGTTGATCAGGGCGCGGGCGACCGCGACGCGCTGCTGCTGGCCGCCGGAGAGCTGGTGCGGCTTCTTGCGCGCCTGTTCGCCCAGCTGGACGAGCTCCAGCATCTCCCCGACCTGCTTCTTCACGCTCTTGATGCCGCGCCGGCGCAGGCCGAAGGCGACGTTCTCGAAGATGTCGAGGTGTGGGAAGAGGGCGTAGGACTGGAAGACGGTGTTCACCGGCCGCTTGTATGGCGGCAGGTGGGTGACGTCCTGGTCGCCGAGGTGCACGGTGCCGGAGGAAGGTTCCTCCAGACCGGCGATCATGCGCAGGGTGGTGGTCTTGCCGCAGCCGGAGGCGCCGAGCAGGGCGAAGAAGGAGCCCTGCGGGACGGTCAGGTCCAGCGGGTGCACGGCGGTGAAGGAGCCGTAGGTCTTGCCGATGCCGGAGAGGCGGACGTCGCCGCTGCTGTGTGTCGTCGTCTTCATCGTCGTCACGCCCCTGTGAGCTTCGCGAACTTCTCTTCGTAGGCCGTCTCTTCCTTCTGGCTCAGGGAGCGGAAGGCGTGGGACCGGGCCTGCATGGCCTTGTCGGGAATGATCAGCGGGTTGTCCGCCGCCGCCTTGTCGATCTTCACAAGGTAGGGCTTCACTCCGTCGACCGGAGTCACGTAGTTGATGTAGGCGGCGAGGGCTGCGGCCTGCGCGGGCTCGTAGTAGAAGTCGATCAGCCGCTCGGCGTTCGTCTTGTGACGGGCCCTGTTGGGGATCAGCAGGTTGTCGGTCGACGTCATGTATCCGCTGTCGGGGATGACGAAGTCGACGTCCGGGCTGTCCGCCTTGAGCTGGACGACGTCACCCGCCCAGGCGATGCAGGCCGCGAAGTCGCCCTTGGTGAGGTCGGACGTGTAGTCGTTGCCGGTGAAGCGGCGGATCTGGCCCTTGTCGACGGCCTTTTGCAGGCGGGCGATCACCGCGTCGTAGTCGTCGTCGGTGAACTTCCCGGGGTCCTTGCCCATGTCGAGCAGCGTCATGCCGATGCTGTCGCGCATCTCCGACAGGAAGCCGACGCGGCCCTTCAGCTTGGGGTTGTCGAGCAGGTCGGAGACCGACTTCACCTCGATGCCGTCGAGCGCCTTCTTGTTGTAGGCGATGACGGTCGAGATGCCCTGCCAGGGGTACGAGTAGGCGCGGCCGGGGTCCCAGTCGGGGTTGCGGAACTGCGCCGACAGGTTGGTGTAGGCGTGCGGCAGGTTGGCGGGGTCCAGTTTCTGGACCCACCCCAGGCGGATCAGGCGGGCGGCCAGCCAGTCGGTGAGGACGATGATGTCGCGGCCGGTGTCCTGGCCCGCGGCGAGCTGCGGCTTGATCTTGCCGAAGAACTCGTTGTTGTCGTTGATGTCCTCGGTGTACTTGACCTGGACGCCGGTCCGCCTGGCGAACGTCTCCAGCGTCGGGTGGTGCTTGCCGCTGTCGTCGACGTCGATGTACTCCGTCCAGTTGGAGAAGTCGACGACCTTCTCCTTCGCCGAGTGGTCCTCGGCGGACGTACCGCCCTGGGTCTTTCCTGCCGCGGGGATCCCGCAGGCGCTCAGCGCCCCGAGTCCGCCGGCCGTCAGCGCGCCGCCCGCGGAGGCGCGCAGCAGCGAACGGCGGGTCATGGCCGCCCGGCCGCCTCGGAGGCTGCGCCGTATCGCGGCCGCTTGGGCCGGGGTCAGGCGGTCGGGCTCGTACTGCTCCATGCGCGTGGTGCCCTTTCGGGAAGGAGGGTTCGGCCTGCCGTGGTCGGCGGCAGCGCCGGTCGTCGCTATCGGTCCCCGAAGATCGTGCGGTGCCAGTCCTTGCGGGCAACCGCCGTGTTGTCGAACATTACGTGCTTGACCTGGGTGTATTCCTCGAACGAGTACGCCGACATGTCCTTGCCGAAGCCGGACTGCTTCAAGCCGCCGTGCGGCATCTCGCTGATGATCGGAATGTGGTCGTTGACCCAGACGCAGCCCGCCTTGATCTCGCGGGTCGCGCGGTTCGCGCGGTAGACGTCCCGGCTCCACGCGGAGGCGGCGAGGCCGTAGGGGGTGTCGTTGGCGAGGCGGATGCCTTCATCATCATCGTCGAAGGGGAGAACGACCAGTACGGGCCCGAAGATCTCCGCCTGGACGACCTCGCTGTCCTGCGGCGCTCCGGTGATCAGGGTCGGCCGGTAGTAGGCGCCCTTCCCGAGCTCCCCCCGCGGGGCCTCGCCGCCGGTCACCACGCGTGCGTAGCCGCGCGCCCGGTCGACGAAGGCGGCGACGCGGTCGCGCTGGACGTGCGAGATGAGCGGGCCGAGGTCGGTGCCGGGGGCGAAGGGGTCGCCGAGCCGGACGCTCTCCATGAGGGCGGCGGTCCGCTCGACGAACGCCTCGTACAGCGGGCGCTGCACGTACGCGCGCGTGGCGGCGGTGCAGTCCTGGCCCGTGTTGATGAGCGCGCCCGCGACCGCGCCGTGGACGGCCGCCTCCAGGTCGGCGTCGTCGAAGACCACGAAGGGCGCCTTGCCGCCCAGTTCCAGGTGGAGGCGCTTGACGGTGGCGGTGGCGATCTCGGCGACCCGCTTGCCGACGGCGGTGGATCCGGTGAAGGAGGTCATGGCCACGTCGGGGTGACCGACAAGGTGCTCGCCGGCCTCCTTGCCGGTGCCGGTGACGATGTTGATCACCCCGTCCGGGATGCCCGCGTCGGTCGCCGCCTGCGCGAACAGCAGCGAGGTCAGTGGGGTGAGCTCGGCGGGCTTGAGCACGATGGTGTTGCCCGCGGCGACCGCCGGGAGGATCTTCCAGGCGGCCATCTGGAGGGGGTAGTTCCAGGGCGCGATGGAGCCGACGACGCCGATGGGTTCGCGGCGGACGTAGGAGGTGTGGTCGCCGGAGTACTCACCCGCGGACTGGCCCTGGAGGTGCCGGGCGGCGCCCGCGAAGAAGGCGGTGTTGTCGATCGTCCCCGGGACGTCGAACTCCCGGGTCAGCTTCAGCGGCTTGCCGCACTGGAGGGACTCGGCGCGGGCGAACTCCTCGGCGCGGTCGGCGATGACGGCGGCGAAGCGGTGCAGCGCGTCGGACCGCTCGCCCGGGGTGACACCGGCCCAGCCCGCGAAGGCCTCCCGGGCGGCGGCCACGGCCGCGTCGACGTCGTCCGTCCCGGCCAGCTCGTACGTGTACACGTCCTCGCCGGTGGCCGGGTCGGTCACGGCGTGCGTGCGGCCGGACGTGCCCTTGGTGAGGCGGCCGGCGATGAACTGCGCGCCGTCCGCGAGACGCTCCTGCGCGGGGAATCGTTCCGGGGTGGCGGTGCCCGGGTTGTGCATGTCGCTCCTCCGTCCGGGGGGCGGGTGGCGTAGCTCCAGCTCGATTTGAGTGCCGATCCTGACAGAGGGAAGGGACTCCAACAAGTGATTCCGTTGTTGCCTTTTGGTTACGCGACGGAATCTGTCGACCAGGTGTCGAGTCGGCACGGAAAAGGGGGGACGGAGTGTCAGTGGTGCGTGCCAGACTCGCGTGCATGGGGAAGGTCGACTGCCGGAAAGCCCTGATCAGGGAAGTCCGTACGGGGGCGAAGGTCAGGTACCTGCACTTCTGGGGACACCGGCCGCGGCCGGACGGGCGGGTCGGGGCGAGCTGTCTCAGCCAGTGGTGGCCGTCGCCGTTCGTGGTGGACGGGGTGGAGTACCCGACGGCCGAGCACTGGATGATGGCCGGCAAGGCGCGGCTCTTCGAGGACGCGGAGGGGGAGCGCCGGGTGCTGGCTGCGGGGCATCCCTCGCAGGCCAAGAAGGCGGGGCGGCTGGTGCGCGGCTTCGACGAGGCGATATGGGAGCGGGAGCGCTTCCGGATCGTGGTCGAGGGCAGCGTGCACAAGTTCGCCGCGCATCCCGAGCTGCGGGAGTTCCTGCTGAACACCGGTGACCGGGTCCTGGTGGAGGCGAGCCCCGTGGACCGGGTGTGGGGCATCGGCCTCGCGGCGGACGACGAGGCGGCGATGCACCCGGAGCGGTGGCGGGGGCCGAACCTGCTGGGGTTCGCGCTGATGGAGGCGCGGGAGCGGCTGGCCGCGGGCGCCTGACGGGCGCCCCGGCTGTCTGCTGCCGGGCGGCGGCGAGGTCAGGCGGTGGCGAGGGTCAGCCGGTGGCGATGAGGAAGGCGACCACCACCAGGCCGAGGACGATGCCGGCCGCGCCGCAGATGACGCCGGCCAGGGCCTGGCCGGCGTTGGTCGCCTCACCGCGGCGGGCCTTGCCACGGCCCACCGCGCCGAAGATCACAGCCAGCACGCCGAGCACGATGGCCAGCGGCCACAGGCAGAAGCAGATCGCCGCGAGGATGCCCAGCACCAGTCCGGCCGTGCCCATCCCGTTGCTCGGCACGGGCTGCATGCCGGGCCAGCCGTAGCCCTGCTGGGCCGGGTAGCCGTACGGGACCTGGCCGGGGCCGTCGGGGGCGATGGGCGGCGGCGGGACGGTGGCGTACCGCGGCTGGGGGGCGGCCGCGGTGGGCGGGGCGAAGGGGTTCGGGGGCGGGCTCTGCGCCGTCGTCCGCGACGGTGCGGCGAAGGGGTTGGCCCATGCCGGGGGTGCCGGCGCGTCCGGGAAGGAGGTGAGTGTCCGCTCGTCGTGGACGGAGGGTGGTGCGGGGGTGCCCGCGGCGCCGGAGACGATCGTGTCACCGGGACCGGGGGCGGTGTGGGCGGCCGGGGATACCCAAGGGCTCGGTGCCGGATCGCCGGGTATCCGGTCGGCGGGCGCGTGGTCACCGGGGACCTGGCCGGCGGGTGGCGGCCAGGGATCCGGGGCCGGGTCCTCGTGACCGTTCCCCCGACGCACCTCGTCGGACATGGTGGGTGGTCCCCTCTCCTGTGCGTCCCGTCATGTTACGGCCAAGGACACGAGCCGCAGGGGCCCGGCCTACGATGATCCCCGAGTCACCGATCAGCCGATCACCCGCGCCCGGACCACGGTCCTTGGGCGCCGTTCCGGGGAGGAACCTTGACCGACTTCAGCGCCGTACCCACCGCCGGCACCGCCGACCGCGGTCTGCACGCCTTCATCGCCGGACTGCCCAAGGCCGAACTGCATGTCCACCACGTCGGCTCCGCCTCCCCCCGCATCGTCTCGGAACTGGCCGCCCGCCACCCCGACTCCAAGGTCCCCACCGACCCCGAGGCCCTGGCCGACTACTTCACCTTCACGGACTTCGCGCACTTCGTCGAGGTCTACCTGTCCGTCGTGGACCTGATCCGCACCCCGGAGGACGTCCGGCTGCTGACGTACGAGGTGGCCCGCGACCTGGCCCGCCAGCAGGTGCGGTACGCCGAGCTGACCGTCACCCCGTTCTCCTCGACCCGGCGCGGCATCGACGAGGCCGCCTTCATGGAGGCCATCGAGGACGCGCGCAAGGCGGCCGAGGCCGAGTTCGGGACCGTGCTGCGCTGGTGCTTCGACATCCCCGGCGAGGCGGGCCTGGAGTCGGCCGAGGAGACGGTGCGGCTGGCCACCGACGACCGGCTGCGCCCGGAGGGGCTGGTCTCCTTCGGTCTCGGCGGGCCCGAGATCGGCGTACCGCGCCCGCAGTTCAAGCCGTACTTCGACCGGGCCATCGCCGCCGGGCTGCACTCGGTGCCGCACGCGGGCGAGACCACGGGCCCGCAGACGGTCTGGGACGCCCTCACCGAGCTGCGCGCAGAACGCATCGGGCACGGCACCAGCTCCGCACAGGACCCCAAGCTGCTCGCGCACCTCGCCGAGCACCGCATCCCGCTGGAGGTCTGCCCGACCTCCAACATCGCCACCCGCGCGGTCCGCACCCTCGACGAGCACCCCGTCCGGGAGTTCGTGCGGGCCGGCATCCTGGTCACGGTCAACTCCGACGACCCGCCCATGTTCGGCACCGACCTCAACAACGAGTACGCCGTGGCCGCCCGCATCCTCGACCTCGACGAGCGCGGCCTGGCCGACCTCGCGAAGAACGCCGTCGAGGCCTCCTTCCTGGACGCGGCGGGCAAGGCCAGGATCACCGAGGAGATCGAGTCGTACACCTCGGCGTGGCCGGCCCGCTGACGCCCTCCACAATGGGGGCCATGCAGACCGTGACCGCCGTGGCCCACCGCGGCGACCCCTACCGCTTCCGCGAGAACACGCTCGACTCGCTGCGTTCCGCGCTCGACCAGGGCGCGGACGCGGTCGAGATCGACGTACGGCTCACCCGCGACGGCGTCCCCGTGCTGCTGCACGACGAGACGCTGAAGCGGCTGTGGGAGCAGGACCGGCCGATCGTCTCGCTGTCCGCCGAGGAGGTGCGCGGGCTGACGGGCGGCCGGGTGCCGACGCTGGTGGACGCCCTGGCCGCCGCGGACGGTGCCCGGGTGATGATCGACCTGCCGGGGCGGGCCGATACCCGGGCGGCCCGGGGGATCGTCGGCGTCGTACGCGAGTGCGGAGCGCAGGACCGCGTGTACTACTGCGCCGGCGCCGAGACGATGCTCGCGGTGCGTGCCGCGGATCCGTCCGCCGAGCTCGCCCTGACCTGGACGACGCTCGCGCCACCGCGGGCCGGGCTGCTCGACGCGGTGCGGCCGCGCTGGCTGAACTACCGCTTCGGGCTGGTGAACCACGCCCTCGCGGCCCGCGTCCACCGCGACGGCTACCTGCTGTCCGTGTGGACCCCCGACACCCGCCGCTCCCTGCGCCGCCTCCTCGGCCTCGGAGTCGACTCGATCACGACGAACCGCGTCGATCTGCTGTGCGCCCTGCGCACCGCTTAGGATCCCGCGAACGCCACCGGGGGCGCGATCGCCTGGGCGTCCGCCCCCTCCCCCACCCACAGCCGGATGAACAGGGCGGCCGTCGCCTCCAGCAGCCCCGCCCGGTCCAGGCCCCCGGCGTTCAGCGGCTCGCAGCCCACGTCGCGGGCGAGGTGCCGGACGACCGAGACGGCGGCCTCGTCGTCCCCGCACAGCGGCACCGCGAGCGGGCGGCCGGCGAAGACCGGCGGGGTCAGCCGCCAGACGTCCACGTGGCAGAGGTTGAAGGCCTTGACCACGCGGGCGGCGGGCGCGGCGGCGGCGATGCGTTCGGCCGCGGCCGGACCGCCCGCCGTGAGCAGCGCGAAGCCGGGGCCCACCGGATTGGTGCAGTCGATCAGCACCCGTCCGCGCAGCACCTCTTCGAGTTCGGCCACGACCTGGACCGCGGCCTCGTACGGCACCGCCAGCAGAACCGCGTCCGTCCCGGACTCCGCAGCTTCCCGCAGACCGCCCGAGCGGCTTCCCGCGGCCACCTCGTGCCCGGCCCGCCTCCACTGCGTGCCCAGTGCGTCCGCCATTGCTCCGTTGCCAATGATTCCTATGCGCATGACCGCGACTGTAGGAAGCCGCTCGGGCACCATTCGGTACGTGACCACCGACCAGGACTTCCTCGCCGACTGCCGTGCCCGGCTCGCCTTCGACCTGCTCGCCAACACCTGGAACGCCGTGGTGCTGTGGGCGCTGCGGGAGGGCCCGGTGCGCCACGGCGAACTGCGCGACCGCATCGGCGGGATCAGCCAGAAGGTGTTGACCGAGACTCTGCGGCGGCTGGAGTTCAACGGCCTCGTGGAGCGGCACGCGCACGGCGGCTCGCCGCCCCGGGTGGACTACGAACTGACCCCGCTGGGGCGTACGCTGCTCGCCCCGATCGACGCCTTCGGCGCCTGGGCGTTCGAGCACGGCGACGAGGTGATGGCCGCGCAGGAGCGTTACACGCGTGAACGCTGAGCCACCGTCGCCGGGTCGGCCGGGGTCGCGCGCGTGACGTACTGGGGCACCGGCGCGTCGTCCTTGCCTGTGTCGCGGACGCGGCCGTAGCGCCCGGCACCCTGCCCGGGGCCGGTCGTGACGTCCTTCTCCACCGCGTCCCAGGTCGCCGGGAAGACGTTCAGGCCGTGGTCGGCGCCCCGCTCGTTCACGGTGAGGGTGACGCTGCCGTCGAGGCAGACGTACTCGTTCTGCCACATCTGCCGGGTGCCGGGCGGCTGGACGGCGTAGCCGGTGGTCCTGTCGCCCATGCCGGTGGCGGAGCCGTCGGTGCTGCTGACGGGGTCGTCGACGTCGGCGCGCCCGTTCGGCGCCCGCCGACGACGTTGTACACCAACGGCAGCCGGCCCTCGACCAGCTCGTCCATCGCCCGCCGGTCGCCTTGCTGCGCGGCCGCGATGGCCGAGCGCCACTGCCGCCCGGCCAGGTCGCCGGTGTACCGGGAATGACAGCGCGGAGACGGAGTGACGGGCCCCGGGACAACAGGTTTTCGGCCCTTGCGGGAGGCGCGGTGGGCGATCCGCGACTCCACGATCGCCGGTTGGCCCAGCGGATCCGTCGTGGCGGCCCTCAAGCGACGGGAGCCGGAGCCGTGGTCGGCGCAGTGAGCGCCTCCAGCCGCTTGATCCTCTGCCGTACGACGTACAGCGGGACGATCCCGAACACCCCGAACGACATGTCGATGACCGACCACCAGAAGGGGATCTGACGGATCGGCCCGCAGATCAGCGCGAGCGGGATGATCCCCACGCAGGCGATCATCCCGAACTCGACGACCCAGATGTTGCGGACGGGGTCGCGGTACGGCCCGTAGAAGGCGACCGCGATGACCAGGTGGGCGAACGCCAGCCAGTCCGTGCCGTAGAGAAGGAAGGGGTAGTCGGTGTCGGCGGTGTCCAGCCCCTGCCGGACGCGTGTGATCCAGTCCGTCAGCGCCGGCAGGTGCTCGGGCACGGACAGCGACCGCAACACGTCCTCGGTCCAGCGCAGTTCGTGGACCAGCGGGAAGGCGGTGGCGCCGCTGAGCACGAGGCACACGACGAAGCAGGCCAGCCAGACGCGGATGCCCTTGAGTTGGGCGGCTCTGTCGCTCATGGCAGGAGCGTACGCCCCGAGTTGAACGTGTTCAAAACCGGGGGCCGGGCCGGGCTCGCCTACGGCGACTGGGTGGGAACGGCCGTGGGGCGTGTTGTGGGCGTGGCGGAGGGGCCGGGGTGGGTCCGTCCGGTGGGACGGGGCGCCGGGCGGGCGCTCGGGCCGGTGCTGGGCGACGCCGACGGGGTGGGTACGCCCGACGGGCTGCTCGCCGGCGGCGGGGCGAGCGGAACCGTCGGAGACACGTGCTCGTGCGAGACCGCCCGGAGGAACGGCAGCGCGACGACGACCGCGACGGCGCACGACACACCGACGCCGGCCGCCGTGCGGACCAGCCGGCGGCGGGCCGCGCCCCGGCGGGTCTCCTCGTACCGGCCGGGGGGCGGGGCGAGGTGCTCGGAGGGCGGCCGCAGGATGACGGCGAGGGGGTCGTCGGGTTCGAAGTCCGGACCGTCGTCAGAGTGTGTGATCAAGACTTCTCCTCAGGTGGGCGCGGAGCAGTTCGCGGGCCGCGTGCAGGTCGGCCTTGACGGTTCCTTCCTTGCGCCCGGTCAGCACGGCCACCTCCCGGATCGGCATGTCAGCGTAGTAGTGCAGCAGGATCGGGGTGCGCAGCCGTTCCGGCAGCGCCTGCACGAGCAGCCGGACCGACGGGTCGGCCTGCTCGGCGGGCGGGCGGACGGCCGCTTCGGCGGTGGCGCGGCGCACGGCCCGGCGCTCGCGCTCCAGCTTCCGCCAGTGGTCCCGGACGAGGTTGGCGGCGGTGACGTACAGAAAGCCCCGGGGCTCCGCCACGGACGTCCAGCGGGCCCAGAGCCGGGTGAACGCCTCCGAGGCGACCTCGTGGGCCGTCTCGTCGTCGTCGACCAGACCGCGGCACCAGCCGGCCAGGCGCGGGTAGAGGGCGGCGAACAGCTCGGCTGCTGCCTTCTCGCGGGACCGTTTCAACGCTCTCCATGGGTGGGGTGAGGGCTCTCGTGGGGAAGAGCCCGGGCCGACGGCGTACGTTCCCCGGGGGTTGCGGGCCCGTACGGTCCGCCGGCCCGGGAGCCGGGCGGCGGTCAGGAACTCGCGGCGCTCAGCACGGCGAAGACGATCACGTTGTCGAGGTAGCCGTCCCCGGTGCGGGGGCCACCGCATGTGATGAGCCGCAGCTGCGGCCGGTCCGTGTCCCCGTAGACCGCGTCCGTCGGGAAGTCCGCCTTGGCGACCGTCCGTACGGCGGTGACGGTGAACTCCGCCGACGTGCCGTTCTCCAGGCGCGCCACGATCCGGTCGCCGCGGCGCAGCCGGTCCAGGTGCCGGAAGACCCCGTCCCCGTGGGCGCCGACCGTGACGTGACCGAGGATCACCGACGGGCCGGTCTGACCCGGCGTCGGCGAGTGCCGGTACCAGCCCGCCCGGTCGTGCGCCGTGACCGGGGGCACTTGCACGCTGCCGTCCGCGCCCAGCCCCAGCTGGATGACCGGGGTGTCGACCTTGATGGCCGGTATCCGCAGCCGCACCGGGACCGAACGGGCCAGCGCGCGCACGCCGTTCGCGGCGGGCCGGGCGGGTGCGGCCGTGCCGGTGGCGGAGGGTGCGGTCGCGGCCCGGCGGGGCTTGGGCCCGCAGCCGGCGAGCAGCACGCCCGACGCCGCGGTGACGAACGCGCGCCTGGAGAGCGAGGTCATGCCCCGGTCGCCCGTCGGCGGCGTACGACAAGGAACGCCGCACCACCCGCGGCGAAGGCACCGGCGGCACCCCCGCCGATCAGCATGCCGTTCCCTCCGGAGTCCTGCGATCCGGACGCCACACCGGTGTCCGGCGCCCCCTTCGGCACGACGCCGACCTGGCCCTTGCCCGGCACGGCGCTCGGGGCTTCGGTGCCCCGGGTACTGGGATCGGCACTCGGGGCGCCACTGGCGTCCTGGCGGGCGCTCGGGACCGGGCTCGCCCCGTCGGCGAACGCCGGCACCGAGCCCGCCAGTACGGCGGTGCACGCGAGTGCTGTGGCATTGAGGACAGTTCGGCGCATGAATCGCTCTCCTTCGTCGGCCGGCCCGCCCGGTGCAGGGGTGGGCCGTGTTACGGATCGAGCGGAGAGACGACGGAGCGGCGGGGCGGGTTGTAAAGAGACGGCAAAGCCGTCCGGCGTGCGTCGTTCAAGGCCGCCGGGCTCGCGGGGTCGGGATCAGGGCCCCGGCACAGGCAGGGCCGCCCAGCGCCTCGCGCAGCTCGCCCCGGCGCCGTATCCCCAACTTCTTGTAGACGTTGGTGAGATGGGTCTCCACGGTGCGCCGGGCGAGGTGCAGCAGGGCGGCGATCTCCGTGTTCGTGCGGCCGTCGGCGGCCAGTTGCGCGATGCGGCGCTCGCTGCCGGTGAGCGCACCGGAGCCGGTGCGGGCGGCGCTCATGCGGCGGGCGCCGCCCTCGCGCAGGGCCGCCTCGGCCAGGGCGTGCAGCCGTGGCGCGCGGAGGCGCTCGGCGCGTTCGACCGCCTCCCGCAGGCCGTCCCGGGCCCGGGCGCGGTCGCCGGCGGCGGTCAGCTGCCGGCCCTGCGCGATGAGCGCGGCGACCAGCTCCGGCTCCGTGCCGATGCCGGCGTCCCGCAGCAGCCGTACGGCGTCCTCGGCCAGCTGCAGACCGCGTCGGCCGCCGGTGACCGTGCCGAGCGCCCGCAGGGCGCGGCCCACCGTGCGGGGCGTGCCCCACACCCGGGCCAGCCGCAGCTCCTCCTCTGCCAGCGCGAGCGCCTCGCGGGGGCTGCCGAGGGCGAGCCGGCACTCGGCGGCGGCCGAGCGCCACGGGGTGACGACCGGGCTGACCACCTCGCGGGCCGACTGACGGCGGCCGCACTCCAGAAAGTCGTGCAGGGCGCCTGCCGGATCGTCCGCGGCGGCGCGCTGCACGCCCCGCGCGTACAGGAACCGGTTCAGTTCCCAGGAGTCGGGCGCCGCGTGAAGGTCGAAGCCGTCCGCGAGCCGCCGTGCCTCGGCCGTGCGGCCCAGTTCCACGAGTGCGATCAGAGTGTGGGCGTGCGCGTTGGCGGGCCCGGCGTCCGCGGTCACGGGCGGTTCGGCGGGCAGCCGCCCGTACTCGCCGCGCGCCGCCGCGATGTCGGCCCGTACGTTGAGCAGCGCCTCGTGCATCGGGTGCAGCAGGTCGGGACGCTGACCGGCCAGGCCGCGGTCCACGAGCCGGTCCGCCTCGTCGAGTTCGTCGGCCCACTGGGCGACCGCGGCGGCCGTGCCCAGCAGGAAGGGCTCGGTCAGCGGGTCTGCCGGCTCGGCGAGCAGGGCGCGCAGCTGCTTCATCGCGTCGTCGGCCGAGGTCAGCCCGGCGGTCGCCGAGTACCGGACGAGCAGGGCCCGGGCGGCCGGCCCCACCAGCTCGGGCGAGCGTTCGGCGGTGTCGCACAGCCACCGGTACACCTCGCGGCGGACCGTCTGGTCCTGGTCGGACAGCAGGGCGGAGGCGCTGTGCAGGAGCCCCGCCAGATCGGGGCGGCCGGCGAGCTGGCCGTTCAGCGTGCGCAGCACCTCCACGGCGGCGCGGGTCTTCCCGCGTCCGGCCAGCGCGGTGCCGAGGGCGACGGCCGCGCGCACCCGGTCCTGGGGGGCGCCGGGCAGCCGCAGGGCCTCGGTGAGCCGGGAGATCCCGGACGCGGCCCCCGGGCCGGCGCACTCCAGGGAGCCCAGCTCGGTCAGCAGCCGCTGCCGGCGCTCGTCGGGCAGCGGCTCGTCGAGCGCCCGCCGCAGAAAGTCGACGGCGTCCTCGGCGCGGCCGTCGCGCAGGGCGAGGGCGGCGGCGTCCTGGAGCACGCCCGGCGCCCAGAGGTCGCCCACCGGGCCGGACAGCAGCAGTTGCCGGGCTACCGTCTCGGTGGGGGCGCCGCGGTGCAGCATCGTCTCGGCGGCCTGCCGGTGCGCCGCGCGCCGCCGGGCCGCGGGCACGCCGGTGAGCACCGCGTCCCGCAGCAGCGGATGGGCGTACCGGGGGCGGCCGTCCGGGTCGGCCCGCAGCATGCCGAGGCCGGTCATCGCGGTGAGCCAGCCCGTCACCCGGGCCGGGTCGGCACCGGCGAGCTCGGCGAGCAGCCCGCCCAGAGCCTCCGCGGAGCACCCGGGGTCGCCACCCGCCCTGCCGTCCCAGCCCTCGTCCAGGGCGGCGAGCGCCCGCGCCACCTCCGCCGTGCCGGGCCCGGCGCTGTCCAGCCACCACGACACGGCCGCCGGGTACGCGCCCGGGTACAGCGCGGCGGACGTCTCCGGCACGGTCGGGTGCCGGCCCGGTTCGCCGAGGTCGTCGAGGAGGGCGCGCAGCAGCATCGGGCTGCCCGCGCCGGCCCGTACGCAGCCGTCCGCCCACGCCTCGGTGGCCGCCGGGAACCGGGTGCGCACCAGTTCGGCCGCCGAGTCCGCGGTGAGCGGGGCCAGGGTGTGGGTGTGGACGAGGGCGGGCGAGAGGCTGTGGGTGAAGCCCGGTGCGGGCGGGTCGACGTCGTACTGGCTGCGTTCGGTGACCGCCAGCAGGATCGGCAGCCGTAACCGGTCCACGTGCCGGGCGGACTCCACCAGCCAGCGGTACGAGGGGGCGTCGGCGAGGTGGACGTCGTCGACCGCGATCAGCAGCGGGGACTCGTCGGCGTAACCGCGCAGGACCCGCCACAGCAGGGCGGCCTGTTCCCGCTCCCCGCCGGTCCCCTCGGGCTGACCGAACCACTGGACGGGGCCGAGGAGCTGGAGCACGGCGGCGAAGGGCACGGTGGCGTCGCCGGGTGCGCAGCGGGCACGCAGCACCCGCATGCCGTGGTCGGCGGCGGCCTTGGCGGCGGCCTCCAGGACCGTGGTCCGGCCGGTGCCGGTGGCCCCGCGCAGCAGCACCAGGCCGCCCGCACCGCTGCGAGCGCGCGCGGCCCCGGCCGCCAGCGCCGCGGCGGCCTCCCCGTGTTCGCGCGGCTGATCACCCTGCGGTCCGGACATCCCTGCCTCCTTGCTCGGACGGGGTCATCGTCGTAGACGTCGTGGTCGTCTGGGGGGTCACAGAGGTCGTGACGTCACACATGTCATGGAGGTCACACACGTTGTGTCATGGAAGTCACACACGTCGTGGTCGTTGTACGGCCGATCTCGTGGTGCCGCTCGTGGTGCTCCACGATTGCGCGGGCCTCCGCGGCCCCAGGAGTGTGAGGAACGCACGCCTGCCACCGGCCCCGCAGAGGTGGCGCGCACGTGGACATGGGGGGGAACACTTGCTCAGCTCATCGCGGACCACACACCCCGGTACGGCCGACTCCGCCGACCGGATACCGGTGGCGGTGCACGCCCCCGACCCGATCCTGCGCGAGGGAGTGCTGGGCCAGTTGCGCCGGTACCCGGAGGTCGACCTCCGGAAGGAGGGCGACTCAGGCCCCGGCACGGTGGCGCTGCTCGTCGATGACGTGCTCGACGAGGCCGCGCTGACCCGGCTGCGCCGGCTGGTGCGCAGTGAGGGGGCTCGGGCGGTGCTCGTCGTGAGGTCCCTGCGGGAGGCCGAGCTGCTCGATGTGATCGAGTGCGGGGTGGGCGCCATCGTGTGGCGCCACGAAGCCACCGCGACCCGCCTGGTGCAGGCCGTCCTCGCGGCGGCCCGCGGCGACGGCGACCTGCCGGCCGACCTGGTCGGCCGGCTCATCAGCCAGGTGGGCACGCTGCACCGCAGCGCGGCCGGCCGTCCGGGCGCCGCCGCCTCGGGTCTGACACCGCGTGAGGTGGACGTCCTGCGGCTGGTCGCCGAGGGGTTCGACACCGGACAGATCGCCAGCAAGCTGTCCTACTCCGAACGGACCGTCAAGAACGTCATGCACGGGCTGACCACCCGGCTGCACCTGCGCAACCGGGCGCACGCCGTGGCGCATGCCCTGCGGGAAGGCTACCTCTGACCGAACGGGCATCCGATGCCGACCTCTTGGGCACTGCGCTCTGCCCCGCGGCCGTCCCCGGCGTGCCTGCGGGAACGGCCGCCCCGGAGGGCAGGATCGGTGACGGCGGCAGGCGGACGAGGCTGGGCACGGCAGGGCGGGAGCACGACGGTGATCCACGAGGTGGACGAGGTCCTCAAGGCCCTGCTCGGCGGTGGCGCGCTGGCCGGCTCCGGCATCGACGTCGCCTTCGACGCCCCCACCCGCGACTGGGCCGCCCGCCGCAACGCGCCCACGATCAACGCCTACCTGTACGACATCCGGGAGGACGTGAACCGCCGCCAGCGCGGTCACATCCCGGTGCTCGACGAGCGCGAGGTGGTCGTCAAGCGCCGCCAGCCGCCGCGCTGGTTCCGGCTGTCGTACCTGGTGACGGCGTGGACGAAGCAGCCCCAGGACGAACACCGGCTGCTGTCCGCCGTGCTGGCCACCCTGATCCCGCGCGAGCTGCTCCCGCCCTCCGAACTGCCCGGCGCCCTGGGCGGACTGGGCATGGCGGTACCGCTGTCGGTGGCCGGAATCCAGACGGAGTCACGTTCCCTGGCGGAGATCTGGTCCGCGCTCGGCGGTGAGCTGAAGCCGTCCCTCGACCTGGTGGTCACCGCGCCCTTCCCGGCCTACCCCGAGTACGACGCCGGTCCGCCGGTCACCGAGGGCGCGGCGGTCCGCGTACGCGCCCTGGACGGCATCCCCGCGGAGGCGGAGGAACGCGCGCACCGTCCCCGGCAGGTGGCGGCGGCCCGGGACGCCCGGAGGGCGGCCAGGCGTCGCGGCGGGGCGGGCCGGGCGACGTGACCACGTGGACCCCGGCGTACGACATGACGGCATCGGCATCCGACCCGGCCGCCCCACTCCTCGCCCGCCTCGCCGCCCTGCGCGACCGGGTCGCCCTGCTGGTCGAGCACCGCTCCGCCGACGACCCCACGGCCACCGATCCCCTGCGCGGCCTGTACCTGTCGGACGAGGCGGTACGGCATCTGCTGCGCCCGGCGCAGCCCCCGCCGCCCCCGCTACCCGACTCCGCCGAGCCGCCGGACGACCGCCTGGCGGCCCTGTCGGCCCGCTTCGGCCTGACCGAACTCGACACCGCCCTCCTCCTCATCGCCCTGGCCCCCGACCTGGACCGCACCTTCGAGCCCCTGTACGGCTACCTCAACGACGACGTCAGCAGGCGACGGGCCACCGTCGCCCTCGCCCTCGACCTGTGCGGGATCCCCGCCCACTCGGCGGGCGCCCGGGCCCGGCTGCACGCCTCGGCCCCGCTGTCCGCGCTCGGGCTGCTCACGGTGGAGGAGCCCGAACGTCCCTTCCTCAGCCGCTCGTTGCGCGTACCCGACCGGCCGGCGGCGCACCTGCTGGGCGACGACACCCCCGACGCGGCGCTCGCCGGGCACCTCCATCCGCTGCCGGCGCCCCCCGAGTCGTACGACGAAGACCCCGGTGACGACGGCGACTTCACCCGCTTCGTCCGCCGGCTCGCCGCCCGGCTCACCGCCGGTCCCCCGCTCACCGCCTATCTCCGCGAGGGACGCGAGGGCGACGGGCTCGCCTGCGTCGCCGCCGCCCTGGACACGGCAGGGGTCCCCGCCCTGCGCTTCTCGGGACCCGAGGAGCGCGTGCCCGAGCTGCTGCGGGAGGCCCGGCTGGGCGGGCAGGCTGTCGTGGTCTCCGGGATCCCGGACCAACCCCGCGTGCTGCTGCGGGAGTTGTGGGCGGCTTCCGACATCACCGTCCTGATCGCCGGCCCGCGCCCGTACGACCCCCAGTGGTGCGACCACGACCCCCTCGTCCTGGAGGTGCCCCGGCACCGCGCGGGGACGGTGCGCACCTGGTCGGCCGCTCTCGGCGAGGAGCCCGGCTTCGATCTGGCGGCCACCGTCGCCCCGTACCACCTCCCCGACGACCGCATCGCCCGTGCCGCCCGCGCCGCCCGGGGCCTCGCCGGCTTCGAGGGCGCCCCGCTCTCCCCCGCCCATCTGCGCCTCGCCGCCCGCCAGCAGTCCGCCTCCGGCCTGGAACAGCACGCCCGCCGGATCCGTCCCGCCGTCGACTGGACCGACCTCGTGCTCCCCGAGCGCCCGCTGACCCAGCTGCGGGAACTCGCCCTGCGCGCCCGGCACCGCGACCGGGTCCTCGGCGACTGGCGGCTCAGCGCGGGCGGCGGCCGGGGCCGGGGCGTGCTCGGCCTGTTCGCCGGCGAGTCCGGCACCGGCAAGACGCTCTCCGCGGAGGTCGTCGCGGCCGAACTGGGCCTCGACCTCTACGTGGTCCAGCTGTCCTCCGTGGTCGACAAGTACGTCGGCGAGACCGAGAAGAACCTCGAACGCATCTTCACCGAGGCCGACCGCACCGACGCCGTGCTGCTCTTCGACGAGGCCGACGCCGTCTTCGGCAAGCGCTCCGAGGTGAAGGACTCGCACGACCGGTACGCCAACATGGAGAGCGCCTATCTGCTCCAGCGGCTGGAGTCCTTCGACGGCATCGCCCTGCTCACCACCAACCTGCGCGCCAACATCGACGAGGCGTTCACCCGGCGCCTGGACCTGGTGGTCGACTTCCCCTTCCCCGACGCCGAACAGCGTCTCGCCCTGTGGCGGCACAGCCTGTCCCACGTGCCCTGCGCCGACGGCATCGAACCCGGGCCGGTGGCCGCCGGCTTCGAGCTGGCCGGCGGCTCCATCCGCAGCGCCGTGGTGACCGCCGCGTACCTGGCCGCGGGCCGCGGCGACGTCGTCACCGCGGCCGACCTCCTGGAGGGCGCCCGCCGGGAGTACCGCAAGGCGGGACGGCTGCTGCCGGGCGAAGGCACCTGGTAGCGGCCCAAGGTCCTAGTCCTGCACCCGCCACTTCTGGTTGGCCGTGCCGGCGCAGGTCCACAGCTGCAGCCTGGTGCCGTTGCCGGTGCCGTTGTCCACCGCGTCCACGCACTTGTCGGCCTGCGGGTTGACCAGGTCTCCGGCGGCGCTCAGTACGAACTGCTGCGCGGGGTTGCCGCTGCACCGGGCCAGCTGGATCGCCGCCCCGTCGTCCTTGGAACCCCAGGCCACGTCCATGCACAGGCCGAGCGAGCGCACGGTGCCGTCGCCGCGGAAGTCCCACTTCTGGTTGGCGCTTCCCGCGCAGTCCCACAGCTGCAGCCGCGCGCCGTCCTTGCCCTCGCCGCCTTGCGCGTCGGTGACGTCGATGCACCGGTTCGACGGCTGCCCGATGATCAGCTGCCCGGCGGCGGCCGCGGTCTGCTCGGGCGAGGCCTTCGACCCGCCCGGCTTGCTGCCGCCGCTGCCCGACCCGGAGGAGTCCGAGCCGCCGCCCGATGTCTCCGAGCTCCCCGGCCCGCCGGGCTGCTCGGTCTGCTCCCCGCCGCTCCGCGCCGAGGCGGACGCCTGCGGTGCCGCCGGAGTCAGCGGCGGACTCGGCGAACGGGTGGGTGCGAGGGTGGCGCCGGCCTCCGCGGTCTTCTCGGTGGCGCCGGTGCGCACGTTGGGCTTGTAGGCGATCCACAGCATCACGAACGTGATCGCGAGCGCCATGAAGACACCGAAGAAGGTCGCCAGCCAGCGGGGCAGGAACCCGCGCTGAATGTAAGTGCCCTCGATGGGAAGCGCGTTGGCGCCCGAGCGCTGCACGGCGAGGGTGTAGGGCCGCTGCTCCTTCGCCCCGAACCAGATGATCTTCCGCGGCTTGAGGGTTGTCTTCACGAACGCGGCCCGACCCGGCTCGATCTGGACGTTGCTGGGACGGATGTCGTACGACAGCTGGTCGCCGTTGTCACTGCCGCTGACCGAGGCGGTCAGCCGAGTGTTGCCGAGGTTGTCGATCGCCAGCCTCGGCCGGCCCCGGAACCGCCCCTTCACCGTCGGCGGCACCAGCTCCGCCCGCACCTCCGTGAACGGGGTGATCGTCAGATTCCCCTCGGGCACGGTCGTCGCCTCCGGATGCTCCGTCGGCGTGATCCGCACCGCGTACGGGTTCGGGCCCGCCGTCGCGTCCGGCGTACGCGGCGGCGCGAACGTCAGCTCCACCGTCCCCGTCGTCCCCGGGTACAACCGCAGCGTCTGCGGCTCCACACTCGTCCACGGCGCCACCGGCCCCACCGGCTCGAAACGGTACTCGTCCACCACGTCACCGGTATTGCGCAGCCGCAGCCGCACACGCGTACTGCCACCCGGATCCACCGTCGCGGAAGCGGGCTCGAGAGAGGTCCAGAGAGTCATGCGATCACACCGTCAGCTTGATGGCTTCGATCCACCGCGAGTTGTCGAAGGCGCCGGCGGTGTTGAGGTCGGGGCGTGCGTTGTTACAGGCCTGGCCGCTCCAGTCCTGGTCGCGGACCTTGACCATGTTGCAGGCCTGGCCGGAGCCGACGTTGTAGACGAAGGTCACCAGGTAGGGGGCGTTCTTCTTCGTGCTGCCGACGTAGTTGTCCTTGCCGTCGGCGACGATGGCCGTCCAGTTCGGCTTCCACTTGCCCTGACCACTGGTCGACTGGGGGTCGTACACCATGACGTTGGCGGCGGAACCCTGGACGCCGTACACCGCGATGTTGAGAGCCTTGATCGGCTTGTCCTGTCCGACCGTGCCACTGACGGTGCCGTCGCACGCCGGCTTCTGCCAGCCTTCGCCCCGGACGTAGGAGCGGTAGCAGATGTGCCGCCCGCTGGGGTCGTGCGCGGCCAGGCGGTTCACGGCGGTCGCCGCCGTGTCGGTCTTGGGCTTGGCCGTCACCGTGGGCCCGGCACCGCCGCCGTCTCCTGAACCGCCCGCCCCGGCCGTGGCACCGGAATCGGCGGCCGGCGGTGTGGTGGTCGCCGCGGGGGCCGGTGGCAGTGGTGGCGTCGAGGTCGCCGAGGGGCTGGGGGCGAGGGTGGCGCCGGCTTCGGCGGTCTTCTCGGTGGCGCCGGTGCGCACGTTGGGCTTGTAGGCGATCCACAGCATCACGAACGTGATCGCGAGCGCCATGAAGACACCGAAGAAGGTCGCCAGCCAGCGGGGCAGGAACCCTCGCTGGACATAAGTACCCTCCACAGGAAGGGGGTTGACGCCGGAGCGGAGGACGTTCAGCGTGTACGGTCGCTGTTCCTTCGAACCGAACCAGATGATGCGGCGCGGTTTCAGGGTCGTCTTCACGAAGGCCGCCCGGCCCGGCTCGATCTGGAGGTTGCCGGGACGGATGTCGTACGACAGCTGATCGCCGTTGTCGCTGCCGCTGACCGACGCCGTGAGCTTGGTGTTGCCCAGGTTGTCCACGGCCAGACGGGGGCGGCCCCGAAAGCGTCCCTTCACCGTCGGCGGCACCAGCTCCGCCCGCACCTCCGTGAACGGGGTGATCGTCAGATTCCCCTCGGGCACGGTCGTCGCCTCCGGATGCTCCGTCGACGTGATCCGCACCGCGTACGGGTTCGGGCCCGCCGCCGCGTCCGGCGTACGCGGCGGCGCGAACGTCAGCTCCACCGTCCCCGTCGTCCCCGGGTACAACCGCAGCGTCTGCGGCTCCACACTCGTCCACGGCGCCACCGGCCCCACCGGCTCGAAACGGTACTCGTCCACCACGTCACCGGTGTTCCGCAGCCGCAGCCGCACACGCGTACTGCCACCCGGATCCACCGTCGCGGAAGCCGGTTCCAGAGAAGTCCACAGGCTCACGCCGCGACGCTAGCCGGGGTGCGGTGCGGGCGCAGCGGACGGATGGGCAGACTTCACGGCGCAAGGTCACGGGGCGTTGCCCTTGTGGACATCCGGCGGGGCATTTCCCCAGCCTCAGGTCCGCGGCGCCCGTGTTCCGGTGGCCGTCAGGATGAACTGAGCGTAGGAGTCGGCGTTCATCAGTGCGCGCTGCCCCATGGCGTACCAGTTCGGCTGCTTCGCCGGGGAGGGCTCGTCCTTGCCGGTGTAGGCGCCCGGGTCGCGGACGGCACGCCTGCCGAGCATCGCGGCGTCCCGCGCCGCCGCCTCGTCCGGCATGATCGCGGCGAGTTCCCTCTCGTACCCTTCCTCCTCCAACTCCTGGTCGTACGGGCTGTACTGGTAGTCCAGAGTGCCGGCGAACCGGTGCGTGGCCTCGTGGATGACGTACCAGGCGTTCTGGCCCTTCTCCGTCAGGTGGATCGGGCCGGAGCGCCCCATGTCCATGGTGGGAAGCTCCTCGCTCTTCTGCTGGTTCGGGTTGAACACGCGGTTGGCGATGTCACGCGTGCTGGGGGCGACCCAGCCGGCGACGTCCGCCGGGGTGCCGGTTCCCTCCCCGACCAGGGCGATCTCCGTACCCGCCGAGTTCAGGCCGGCCTGGATGCGGCGCACGACCTCGGCAACCCGGGGCAGGAAGGTCCCGATCTGCGGGGGCTTCGCGCTGCGGAACTCGGGGAAGCCCGACCGGAGGCCGGCCAGCAGCGGGCCGGCGGGGTCGTTGCCCGCCGCTTGCAGCATGGCCAGCACCGACGCGATCTTCTCCTTGGCCTCGACGACCGCCCGGCGGGTCCGCATCTCGTGCCGCGGGTAGTCGGGGTCGGGGATGGTCCCCTTCTTGGAGAACCTGACGTTTCCGCTGCTGTGGTGCTGCCGGGTCACGTCGTCGTACCTGTCGCCCGGATGCGGTGTGACATCGGCGCCGATACCGAGTTGGGCGGAGGTGCGGACGTTGCCGGGGTTGGTCTCGTCCTGCCAGCGGACCTGTGGGCCGCCGACGGGATCCCGGAAACTGGAGCCCGGCACGAATTCCCAGACGGTGCGCTGGATCATCGGCACGCCGTGCCCCCTCCCGGCAGTGGGTCCGGCCGCGGTGTCCGCCCCGGGGGCGCGGATCGGCTGAACGGGCACCGGACCGCTCATCACCTGCCGGGCCTTGTTCACCGCGTGCTGTTCGCCCGCGTCGTTCTCGTCGGACATGCGCACCCCGAAGCCCGTGTCCGTGCCGGGCACGGGGCCCGCCATCTGGTCCTCGACATGGGTGAGCTCGTGCGCCCAGTCCTCCTTGGTCATGGTGTCACCGACGACCACGTTGTTTCCCGACGTGTACGCCTTGGCCCGCAGCTCCGCCGCAGACTCACGCGCCAGAGTGCCCGTGTGCACGCGCACGTGGCTGAAGTCGGTGCCCCCGAACCGGGCCTCCATCTCCCGCTGGATCACCGGGTCCATGCTCTGCCCGGGGGATTCCAGCACCTTGTGCACCAGGGCACGGCGTTGCACCGACGGCACGTGCCCGCAGCCGGCGTCGTGCTCGTGCCGCTCCTGCGCCACCGCGCGCGCCACCGCCGCGTTGCCCGCGGTGCGCTGGAGGGCGATCAGCCCGGCGGCGGTGCCGCTCACGGGAGCACGCGAGGTGACCGGGCCGGCCGGGAGGCGGGAAGGCGCGGTCGGGGTGGTCTGCTTGCGGTCCTCCGGTGCGTGCATGAACTCCCTTTCGGCCCTGCGGCGACGGCGTTTCCTCGACCGGCGTCTCACTGGCTGCGACTACCGGCTTCACCTACGGGTACGGGGGCCGGATCCGGGTGCGCAAGGGCCTCAGGGGCAATCGTGGGGGCACTCCCGGCCGGAGCTGCCCCAACGGGCACGTCCGGGGGCAACGGCGATGCCCCCGGAAGGGAACCGACGGCCGTTTCCCGGGGTGCGCGCGCGCGTGAGGCTGGAGGGCGTTCCTGTCTCGTACCCCGAGGAGAGCAGAGCATGCCGTCCTACCTGTCGCCCGGCGTCTACGTCGAGGAGGTGGCCAGCGGCTCACGCCCCATCGAGGGGGTGGGCACGTCGGTCGCGGCCTTCGTGGGGCTCGCGCCGACCGGTCCGCTGAACGAGCCGACCCTGGTGACCAACTGGAGCCAGTACGTCGCGGCCTTCGGTGAGTTCACTGAGGGGTACTACCTCGCGCACTCCGTCTACGGCTTCTTCAACAACGGCGGAACGGCGGCCTACGTGGTCCGCGTCGGCGGCTCCGCCGAGGGCGCGCCCGTCGACGGCACGGCAGGCAGCGCCCCCGCCGCCGTGACCGGTTCCGCCGCCCCGGCCGCGCTGCCGCCGGCCGAGCCGCAGCAGCTCGGCACGTTCACGGTGGCGGCCATCGCCCCGGGCAGCAACGGATCGCTGAGCGTCGAGGTCGCCGACCCGGAGGGCGAGGGCCCGGCCGAGCGGTTCAAGCTGATCGTCAAGGACGGCGACAAGCCCGTCGAGAGCTTCGACGTCACCGCCAAGAAGGGCGGCCGCAACTACGTCGTCACGCAGGTCAAGGAGCGCTCCAAGCTCATCACCGTCACCGAGGCCGCGCCGGCCGCGCAGCTGGCCCGCCCGGACAACCAGACGGTGACCCTCGCGACCCCGGCCGCCGCGCCCGCCGCACCGTCGTCCGGGGCGTCGGACGAGTCGCACCCGGGCCCGGGCCACTACCTCGGCGACTCCGCCGACCGCACCGGCTTCGGCGGCCTGGAGGCGATCGACGAGGTCTCCATGGTCGCTGTGCCCGACCTGATGGCCGCCTACCAGCGTGGCGCGATCGACCTGGAGGCCGTCAAGGCGGTCCAGCTCGGCCTGATCGCGCACTGCGAGCTGATGGGCGACCGGGTCGCGGTCATCGACCCGCCGCCGGGCCTGAACGCCCGTCAGATCCGGGTCTGGCGCCAGGAGACGGCCGGTTACGACTCCAAGTACGCGGCCCTCTATTACCCGTGGATCAAGACCTTCGACCCGGCCAGCGGCCAGTCCCGGCTGGTCCCGCCGAGCGGCCACGTCGCCGGCGTCTGGGCCCGCAACGACTCCGAGCGCGGGGTCCACAAGGCGCCCGCCAACGAGGTCGTGCGCGGCGCGGTCGACCTGGAGCTCCAGATCACCCGCGGCGAGCAGGACCTGCTCAACCCGATCGGCGTCAACTGCATCCGCGCGTTCCCGGGCCGCGGCATCCGGGTGTGGGGCGCACGCACGCTGTCCTCCGACCCGGCCTGGCGCTACCTCAACATCCGCCGGTACTTCAACTACCTGGAGGAGTCGATCCTCATCGGCACACAGTGGGTGGTGTTCGAGCCGAACGACCACGCCCTGTGGGCCCGCATCCGGCGCAACATCTCGGCGTTCCTGGTCAACGAGTGGCGCAGCGGCGCCCTCTTCGGCCAGCGGCCCGAGGAGGCGTACTACGTCAAGTGCGACGAGGAGACCAACCCGCCGGAGTCGGTCGACGTCGGCCGGGTCGTCTGCGAGATCGGCATCGCGCCGGTCAAGCCCGCCGAGTTCGTGATCTTCCGGCTGGCCCAGTTCTCCAGCGGAAGCGGGGAGTTGGAGGAGTAGGCCGCATCATTGCTCCCCTTCCCAGCTCTTCCTCACCACCCCTTAGAAGGACCCGAAGGACAGCGAACACATGAGTCTCCAGCCGGGTGACGCCCTCACCTCACACAATTTCGGCCTGCAGATCGACGGCGTGATGGTCGAGTACCTGGCCGAGGTCAGCGGCCTCAGCATCGAACAGGACACCATCAAGTACCAGCAGAACACCCCCAACGGCCAGAACGTGGTCAAGATCCTGCCGGGTGTGAAGAAGGACGGGACCTGCACGGTCGTCCGCGGTATGACCCAGTCGGGTTCCTTCACCCAGTGGATCAACGATTCCATCGCCGGACAGATGACCACGGCCCGCAAGAACGCCTCGATCATCATGATGGACTTCCAGAACAACCCGGTGAAGCGCTATCACCTGCGCAACGCCTGGTGCAGCAAGGTCGACGCGAGCACGGTGAAGGCGGGCGAGGCGTCCGCGCTCACCGAGACCGTGACCATCGTGTTCGAAGAACTGGTCATCGAGTAATGCGGCGTACGGCTGCCAGGGCCGGCGGCGCCGTCGCGTACTCCGGTGCCGAGGCGCCGGAGGAGGAGGCGGGTGCGGAACTGCCGGGGCCGGAGCCGATGCCGGCCCCGGTACCCGCCGCCGCGCAGCAACAGGAGTCACTGCGTACGGAGTTCCCCTTCCAGCTGCCGCGCGGATACGTCGACGAGTCGGGCACCGTCCACCGGGACGGCGTGATGCGCCTGTCGACGGCCCGGGACGAACTCGTCCCGCTGCGTGACGTGCGGGTGCAGGAGAACCCGGCGTTCCTGTCGGTGGTGCTGCTGGGCCGGGTCATCACCCGGCTCGGCACGCTGCCGATGGTGCACGACGGGATCGTGGAGAACATGTTCGCCTCCGACCTGGCCTTCCTCCAGGACTTCTACCGCCAGATCAACGCGGAGGGCCACACCCGCGCCGCCGTGCGGTGTCCGCACTGCGCGGAGCCGTTCGAGGTGGAACTCGGCGGGAGCCGCCTGGGGGAATCGTGACGTACGCGACCGACCGGCTGCACGAGGAGATCGCGTACGTCGCCTACCACTTCCACTGGAGCCTGGAGGAGATCCTGGACCTGGAACACCACGACCGCCGCCGTTACACGGACCAGATCGCGTCCCTGGTGACGCGGGCCGGCGGGGAGGGCTGAGCGGTGGGTTTCCTGGACCGGTTCCGGAAGCGGGCGGACGACTCGGGCGGCTCGGGCGTCGTGCCCCGCGTCGAGGTGTCCCCCGACGCCTCGGCGGTGTCGGGGGCCGCGAGCGGCGGCGCCCCTACGGGCGGACGGCCGGTGGTGGCTGCCTCCTGGCCCGGGCTGCCACCGATCCGGCGGGCCATGGCCCCGAGGCCGGCCGGGGTCGCCGACGCCCGGTTCAGCGGTCGGCTGCCGACGTGGCAGAACCCGATGTTCATGGGCACGGCGTCCCCGTCGGTACTGGACGGGCGGTCGAGCGCGATGCTCGGCGGCACGTCCTCCCTCCCGGCGTCCGCACGACCGGTGTCGGGCCTCGAACATCCCGCGGGCGCCCTGCCGTTGGCCGCTCCTCCCGGGCAGCAGACGGTGCAGCGGGCTCCGGCGGTACCTCTGCGGCTGATCCCGCCGCGGGTGCCGGGTGAGCCGGACGGGGGGCCGGGTGCGGTGGGGTCCGGTGCCGTGGGGTCGGGTGCCGTGGGGTCGGGTGCCGTGGGGTCGGGTGCCGTGGGGTCGGTGCGGGCCGTGAGTAGCCCCGTGAGTTCCGGGAGTACGGGCGGGGGCGCGGACGGCTCCATGACCGTCACGCCGACGCGGGCTGCGACGACGGCTGCCGGGGCGGACGTCCCGGTGGTGTCGCCGCGGCCGCCGGACGTCCCGGTGGTGTTGCCGCGGCCACCGGACGTCCCGGCGGTGAAGACGCCGCTCCCCGTCCCCGGTCTCCGGGTGACGCCCGTACCGGCCGGCTCGGCGTCCCAGCAGAGGTCCCTGACCCGGGCGCGGACCGAGGCGGCGGCGGTTCAGCGGCGAGCGCTGCCGGTCGCGCGGCGGCTCCCTGCGCCCGCGGGTGACGCGGCGTCCGGGGTGAAGACGACGGCGGACGCCGGCGGTTCGCCCGCGTCGGCGGCTCACGACGGCCAGGACGCGGCAGCCCACCGGGCCGAGGCCGTGCCCGGTGTCCACCGGTCGGTCGCCTCGGCCGACGGCGTCACGGCGGCGAGCGGTACGGCGGCCGGCGGCCTCCCCGTTCAGCGATCACTGACCGGAAGCGCCGCTGCACCCATCGATCGCCAACGGCCCGGGTCCGGGCCTGCCCAGGAGGGCACGGCCGCCGGCACCGTGCCGGCCGCCGCACCGCCTCGGGGCGGCACGCCGAGTGCCTCCGCGGCCCCGCACCCGACGGCCCCCGGCCCCGGCGGAACGCCGCCCGCCGTCCAGCGACAGCCTGCCGCCGGCTCCGGCCGCCCACGGCCCGCGTCCCCCGACCCCGCCCGTGTGTCGGGCGGCCTCGGGCGTCCCACGGCTGTCCCCGCCACGCCGGCGTCGTCCGCGGGACCGGCCGGACCGCCTTCACCCGATGCCCCTCCCCCGCCGACTGCCACCCCGCAGCCGCCGTCGGTAACCGTCGTACAGCGGGCGGCGGCGACGCCCACGCCGACCGTCCCGGTGCGGGCCGGGGACACGCACAGCACCGACTCCCCGGTACCGACCAGGAACACGCCCCCCGTCCAGCGGACGCCGCCGCCCCCCGGCGAGGCGCCCGCACCTGCACCGCGGCCGGCGGACGACCCGGGTGCCCTCGGTTCCCCGCACCCGGCGGACCACTCCACCCCCCCGACCACCGAGCCGGTTCAACGCGCCGCCGACTCCACGCCTCCGAGGACCGCGCGGACCGGCGACTCCGTGCGCCCTGACACAGCGTCCGACACCGACCTGGCACGCACGCCCGTCGCACGCGCAGCCGAGTCCGCGCCCCTGTCCGCCCCACGCGGGACGGGCACCGCACGTCCCACCCTCGCTCGCGCCGCCGACCCGGCGGACCCGATCACCGCGCCGGACACCGCCTCCGCACGCCCGGCCGCTCCACGTGCCGCCGACCTCGCGCGTCCGCCGGCGACACCGGGGCCCGACGCCGCGCGCCCGGCCACCTCCGGGACCGCCGCCCCCGCGCACCCGGCCGCCCCGCCTGCCGGCGGCTCGACCAGCGCGGCACCGCCCGTCCAGCGAAGCGTCTCCCGCCGCGCGCCCCGTCCGGGCCTCGGCGCCCCGATCTCCCCGCAGCCGTCCGCCCCCGCGGCCCCGCCCGCCGGCCCGAGCCACCGGACCCAGCCGAGCACGCCCCTCGAACCGACCCCTGCGGCTCACCCCAGCGTGCCGGTCCAGCGCACCACCACCCCACCGAACCCACCGGCCCAACCCACCGGCACCCCCACCCCACCCAGCCCCGTAGCCCACCCAAGCCCACTTGCCCAGGCCGATCTGCCCGCCCAGCGGACCAAACCGGCCCACTCCAGCACGCCGTTCCCGCCGGCCCCACCGGCCCACTCCAGCGCAGGAGTCGAGCCCAACACGCACGCCCGGCCTGGCACCCCCAAAAACCCCTCCCCCTTCACCGGTTCACCCGGGCCCCCGGTCCCGAAGCTGTCCGCCACCGCCACCGCCACCGCCGGCGGCACGCCCCGGCCCAGCGTGCAGCGCGCCCCGTCCACCACGGGTACGGCTCCCACCTCACGCCGCTCCGCCCTCGGCGCGCCCATGACCACCGCACCCGCCGGCGCCGCGCCCCTCGTCGGCCGCCCCGCTCCGGCTCCGCAGCAGCACGCCCCGGCCGTTTCCCCGACGCCCCTGATCGGCTCCCGTACGGCGCCCCCGTCCGCTGCACCGCAGCAACCGTCGATCACCAGCACAGCCACCGTCCAGCGCACGGCGACCCAGGCTGAGCCCACCCCCGGACCAACCACCGCCCAGCCCACGGCAACACCCGCTCCCCCCACCCCCGGCTCAACCACCGTCCAACGCGCGGCAACACCCACTCCCCCCACACCGCCGGCCCCCCACGGCGACCGTTCCCCCCTGCCGGTCGTCCCCCTCGCCCCGCCCCCCGGCTCCGCCACGCCCTCGGGCCCGGCGGAACCTCTCCCAGTGCTCCAGCGCCTCGGCCGGAGGACCAGGAAGCCGGTCGGGAACTCGGCCACGGGCGCTCTCGCGGCCGCCGCGGCGGCCACCGTCGCCACCAGCCTGACCCAGCCGGCCATCACCCACCGCGCCGGCGCCCCGCCACCGCCGTACACACCCGACGGCGACTCCCCACCCCCCTCCGCACCTCGGCCCGGCGAACCGCCCCCGCCGGAGTACGAGGCCATCCCCGCGGGCGCCTTCGACCCGCGGGAGCTGACCGACTTCCAACTCGACGAACTCGTGCACCGGATCATCGGCCGCATCACCCGTCTGATCCGCACCGAACTCCGCCTGGACCGCGAACGGATCGGCAAGCTCCGCGACCCCCGCCGCTGACCAGCCCCCCAACCGACCAGGAACGACAGAAAGGCCCACCCGCGATGTCCCGCCAGGACCCGGGCTCCACCATCTGGTTCACCCTCAGCATCGACGGCGAGAGCCTCGGCTACTTCAACGGATGCGAGGGGCTGTCGTCCCAGGTGGAGGTCGAGCACCGCCAGGAGGGCGGCAACAACGGCTTCGTCTGGGTGCTGCCGACCCGCGTCACCTTCTCCACCATCCGGCTGACCCGCCCGATCACCCCGGACACGGCGAAGGTCGCGAAGTGGATCTCGTCCGTGCAGACGGGTATCAAGCGGCCCACCGCACAGATCGCGGCACTGCGCGCGGACGGCTCGGAGGTGGCCCGCTGGGGGCTGATCGACGTACTGCCGGTGAACTGGACCGGGCCCGCCCTCGACCCGGCCAACCCGTCGGTGGCGACCGAGGTCCTGGAGATCGCCCATCACGGATTCACGGACTGAGGGGACGGGAGAACCATGGCCAAGGGCAGTAAGGGCGGCGCCGGCAAGAGCCTCGTACGCGCCACGCTCGCCATCCACGAGCCCCCCGTCGGCGGCAGCACGACCCCCGGCGGGATCATCAAGACGTTCGGCTTCGACTTCAACCCGGCGCAGCTGTCGCTGACCCGGCACGCCGAGTGGAAGACCACCCCCGCGCAGATCGAACGGGACGGCTCCCTGCCGGAGTTCATGGGGTCCCGGCCCCGGGAGATGAACGTGGAGGTCTTCCTCGACTCCTCCGACGAGCCGTCCAGCAACACCGTGCTGAAGAAGGTCGAGTCGCTGCTCGACTGCTGCGAGGTGACCACCAAGAGCATCGCCGCCAAGCAGCCCTCGCCGCCCTGGGTGGTGCTCCAGTGGGGGTCCTTCTCCACGGCCCGGTTCACGGCCTACGTCAGTTCCGTGGAGGCCACGTACACGCTCTTCGGGACGACCGGCGTGCCCATCCGCGCCACCTGCCGCCTCCAGTTGCACGAGATACCGAGCAAGACCAAGGGGCAGAACCCGACCTCGGGCGCGCTCACCGCGCAGCGTGTGCACCGGGCCGTGGCGGGCGACTCACTGCAGTCGCTGGCCTGGCGGGAGTACGGCAACGCGGCCGCCTGGCGGGCCATCGCCGAGGCCAACGGCATCGACGATCCCGCGCACCTGCCGACCGGCGTCGAACTCGTGCTCCCCGCCGCCGAGGAGGTGCGTGCCTGATGGTGCGGTCCGCGTTCTCGAACGTCATCGATGTGAAGATCGGCGGTGCCAAGCTGCCCTCCGAGTTCGCCCGTGCCCTCGTCGACAGTTACGTCGACCAGGGCGCCGGCGTGCCGGCCGCGTTCCGGCTGACCTTCCGCGACCCGTACCGGCTGATCCTGGGCAAGCTGGGCGTCACCTTCGGCACCCGGGTGGTCCTGGCGCCGGTGGCCGACGGGCAGGGGGCATCCGATCCGCTGCTGACGGGCGAGGTCACCGCCCTGGAGGCCGACTACGACGGCACCGGCACCTTCACCGTCATCCGCGGCTACGACTTCGGGCACCGCCTGCTGCGCCAGCGCCGGGTGGCCGCCTACCGCAACCAGAGCGCCTCCGACATCGCCCGCAAGCTGGCCGCCCAGGACGGGGTGCCGATCGGGCGGATCCAGTCGACGAAGACGGTGTACGAGTTCATCAGCCAGTCCAACGTCACCGACTGGGACTTCCTCGCGCGGCTCGCCGACGAGAACGAGATGGTGATGTCGGTCGACGCGGACGGGAAGTTCCAGTTCGTGAAGCCCAAGTCGGCCTCCGGAGCGCCCTCGCCGAGCACCGACGGCGACAAGAGCCCGTTCGTCCTCCAGGCCGGGCACGACATCCTGCGGCTGCGGGCCGCCGTGACCGCCGCCGACCAGGTCGGCAAGGTGGAGTCGCGGGGGTGGGACGTGACGACGAAGAAGAAGCTCACCGCCACCTCGCCCGCCACCGCCAACCCGGGCATCACCATCGCCACCACTCCGGGCGCGGCGGCCGGGAAGTTCAAGGCGGCCAAGCTGGTCGACACGGGCACGCCGTACGACAAGCAGAACGAGGTGAAGTTCGCCGCCGACGCCCTCGCCGACGACGTGACCTCCTCCTTCGCCGAGCTGGAGGTCATCGCGCGCGGAAACCCCAAACTGCGTCCGGGAGTTCCGGTGGCGCTCGCCGACGTGGGCAAGCCGTTCGAGGGCAAGTACACCGTCACCTCCGTACGGCACGTCTTCGGCGACGGCAAGCACTACGAGGCGTGGGTGACGGTCAGCGGACGGCAGTGGCGCTCGCTGTACGGGCTGTCCTCGGGAGGCTCCGACACCGCGCCCCGGCTGCCCAGCGTGGCCAACGCCCTGGTCACCGACGTGAACGACCCGCTCAAGCAGGGGCGGGTCCGCCTGCAGTTCCCGTGGCTGGACGACACCTACGTCAGCGACTGGACGCGGACCGTGCAGATGGGCGGTCTCGGCGGCGGCGGGGTGTTCCCGATGGACGTCAACGACGAGGTGCTGGTCGCGTTCGACCGGGGTGCCCTCGACCATCCGTTCGTGATCGGCGGGCTCTACAACGGCAAGGACAAGCCGACCGTCGTCAGTGACGTGCCGCTGCACGACACCGTGCGCAAGAAGGCGAGCCGGCACACCGTCTCCGACCGGGACGGCAACCGTATGGACCTGCTCAGCCAGAAGACCGGCGGCCGCAAGCAGGGCGTCCGGCTGGTGTCCGGCGACAAGCGGCTGACCATCAGCCTGGACCGGACGAAGACCGAGATCGTCGTGGACAGCAGGGGCTCGGTCACGATCAAGGGCAGCCGGTCGGTGTCGGTCGAGGCCGGTACCGACCTCACGCTGAGCGCCCGGCGCAGGCTGACCATCAAGAGCGGCGGCCCGCTCAGCATCGAGGGCGCCGGCCTGGTCAACGTGAAGGCGGCGGGCGAGATCGGGGTGAACGCGGGGGGCGCCCTGAACATGAGCGCCCTGGGCGCCGCGAACCTCACGGGCGGCGCCACCGTGCAGATCACGGCGGCCGTCAACACGACGATCAAGGCGCCGACCACCCTGGTGGGGTCCCCCGTGTTCGGGGTCACCACCATCCCCGTACCGATGGTGATTCCGTGACCGTTTCCGTGGAAGGCGGGGTGTGGTTCTGATGGCCGAGCAGTTCGTCGGGTCCGGCTGGTCGTTTCCGCTGCGCATCGGGCCGACCGGCGGGATCGCCCTGGTCAGCGGGGAGCGGGAGATCGAGGAGGCGATCCGGCTGGTGCTGTCGACGGCGCCGGGCGAGCGGCCGATGCGGCCCGACTTCGGCTGCGCGATCCACGACCTGGTGTTCGCGCCGGTCAACGAGCAGACCGCGGGCCGCATCCAGCACGAGGTGTACGTCAGCCTGGACCGCTGGGAGCCGCGCATCGAGGTCGACGACGTCGAGGTCACGGCCGGCTCCGACCAGAGCGTGCTCTACATCGACGTCCGCTACTCGATCCGCGGCACCAACAACCCGCGCAGCCTGGTCTTCCCGTTCTACGTCATTCCGTCCCACGACGAGCCGGACGGCACCTCCCCGGCTCCGGAAAGCGACCGCTGATGGCCCTGCCCTCCCCCAACCTCGACGACCGCCGCTTCCAGCAGTTCGTCGACGACGCCAAGCGCTACATCCAGCAGCGCGCCCCGGAGTGGACCGACCACAACGTCTCCGACCCCGGCGTCACCCTGATCGAGACGGTCGCCCACATGGCCGACCAGATCGTCTACCGGCTCAACCGGGTGCCGGAGAAGAACCATCTGGCCTTCCTGGATCTGGTGGGGATCACCCTGTTCCCGCCGTCCGCCGCCCGCACGGACGTGACGTTCTGGCTGTCGGCGCCGCAGGAGGAGCCGGTGGCGGTGCCGGTCGGCACCGAGGTCGCCACCCTGCGCACCGAGAGCGAGGAGGCGGTCGTCTTCGCCACCGAGCGCGAACTGACCGTCGTCTCCTGCGCGTTGCGTCACCTGCTGGTCCAGCACCAGGGCGAGCCGGCGGTGGACCGGACGCACGACCTCGCCGAGGAGGACAAGGACCTGCTGTGCTTCTCGGAGTCCCCCGGGCCCGGCGACTGCATGCTGCTCGGACTGACCGCCGCCGTACCGCACTGCGCGCTCGCCCTGGACCTGGACAGCCGGGTGGACGGCGTCGGCGTGGACCCGCGCCAGCCGCCGCTGGTGTGGGAGGCGTGGACGGCGGACGGCTGGCAGCCCTGCGAGGTCGACCGGGACGGCACCGGTGGCCTCAACCGCCCGGGTGAGGTGGTCCTGCACGTTCCCGGCGGGCACGTGCTCTCCCGCAACGCCGGCCAGGAGGCGGGCTGGATCCGCTGCCGGGTCACCGAACCCCTCCCCGGCCAGCCCTTCTACACCACCTCCCCCACCGTCCGGGCCGCCGAGGCCTTCACGATCGGCGGCACCACCCCCGCCGTCCACGCGGAGACGGTGTACGACGAGGCGCTCGGCGAGTCCACCGGGCTGCCGGGGCAGCGGCTGCGGCTCGCGCACGCGCCCGTGGTCGGCGACGACCCGCCGGTGCTGCTGCAGACCGCAGAGCACGACGGGTGGGTGGACTGGCAGGTCGTGCCGCACTTCGCGGCATCGGGACCGTACGACCGGCACATCACCCTCGACGCCACGACCGGCGAGATCGCCTTCGGCCCGGCCGTACGCGAACCCGACGGCTCCCTGCGCCAGTACGGGGCGGTCGCCCCCAAGGGGGCCCCGATCCGTGCCCGCCGCTACCGCACCGGCGGCGGCCGCGCGGGCAACGTGGCCCGGGGCGCCGTACAGATCCTGCGCACCTCCATCCCGTACGTCTCCGAGGTCGTCAACCGGGAGGCGGCGCGCGGCGGGGTCGAGGGGGAGACGGTGGAGGAGGCGAAGGTCCGGGCGCCGGTCACCCTGCGCGCCCAGGAGCGGGCGGTGACCCTGCGCGACTACGAGGAGCTGGCCCGGCGTGCCGCCCCGGAGACCGCGCGCATCACCTGCCTGGAGGGCGAGGAGGGCGAGCACGGGGCGTACGCGGTACGGGTGTTGGTGGTACCCCAGGCGGTCCCCGACCCGGGCGGCCGGCTGCGCTTCGAGCAACTGGTCCCGGGTGACGCCCTGTTGGACCGCATCACCCGGCATCTGGACGAACGGCGCCTCATCGGGACACGGCTGGCGGTGGGGCCGCCGTACTACCAGGGCGTGACGGTGGTCGCCACGGTGCACGCCTTCCGGGGTACCGACACCGGCCGGGTGCGGCGGCAGGCGCACGACGCCCTCTACCGCCACCTCGACCCGCTGACCGGCGGCACGGACGGCACCGGCTGGCCCTTCGGCCGGCCCGTGCAGGCCGGTGAGGTGTTCGCGGTGCTGCAGCGCGTACCGGGGGTGGAACTCGTCGACCACGTGGTCCTGCACCCCGCCGACCCGCTGACCGGCAAGCGCGGCGAGCCGACCGACCGCATCGACCTGTCGCCGCCCTCGCTGGTGTTCTCGTTCGACCATCGTGTCCGGGTGATCGGGGACGGCTCCTGATGAGAGGTTCCATCGACGGTCTCGGCTCCTCCGCGCCGATCGGCATGATGCTGCCCGCGGTGTTCGCCGACGACGATCTGGCCCAGCGCTTCGTCGCCGGTCTCGACGAGGTGATCGCGCCGATCCTGAGCGTGCTGGACTGCCTCGACACCTACTTCCGGCCGTCCCTCGCCCCGCTCGACTTCGCCCAGTGGCTGGGCGGCTGGGTCGGCGCGGAGACCGACGGCAGCGAACCCGAGCCGCTGCTGCGGACCGCCGTGGCCGCCGCCGCGTATCTGCACCGCATCCGCGGCACCCGGCGCGGGCTGGCCGAAGCGGTGCGGCTGGCGTTCGGCGTGGAACCGGAGATCAGCGAGAGCGGCGGCGCCGACTGGAGCGCCCGCCCGCTCGGCCCGGTCCCCGGCGAGACGCGCCCCCGGCTGCACGTCCACCTGCGGCTGCCCGACCCGACCCCCGCCGACCGGCACCGCCTGGACACCCTGGTGGCCGCCGCCCGTCCCGCCCACATGCCGTACACGGTCCAGGTGACCGCCGCTCAGCCCGCCCGCCCCGCCGAAAGGACCCCGGAGAGATGACGACCACCCAGAGCTGCGCCGAATGCGGCACCCGCGCGGAACCGGGCCAGTCGTTCTGCGACGCCTGCGGGGCGGTGCTCGGCTGGACGGACCGGGCAGGGGCCCGGACGGCGGCCGGGGCCCCGGCGGCATCGGCGGGCGGATCCGGGGAGCGTTCCGGCGAGGGACCGGCGGGCGACCCGGGCAACGCCGTGGCGACCCGGCCCGGCGGAGCCGCCGGCGGCGGAGACGCCGACTCGGCCGACTCGTCCGGCGGCCCGTCCTCCCGCCCCGCGGCCACCGCCGTCTCCAGCACATCCGGCACCCCGGCCGACGCGGGCCCCGGCGGGGACGCGTTCGCCCGCCGGGACGGCGGCGCGGGCCCGGCGCGCACCTCGCGGGACCTGCTGGATCCGGCCACGACGACCGGGGGTTCCGAGGCGGCCACCGCCGCCTCCGGCGACGCCCCGGAACGGGCTCCGGCCGCGCCCGCCGACGCGGACGACCGCGGCGAGAGCGCCGTCGGCGCCACCGCTTCGCCCGATGCCCCGGACACGGTTCCCTCGCCCGCCGTCACCCGTCCCACCCTCTCCGTCCCCGTGGACGAGACCGCCCCCACCGAACCCGTCCCCACCGCGGGCCCGGCGCCGGCCCCCGGCGACCCGGACGGCCTGACCGACCGCGCCCGCCAACTCCTCGTACCCGTCTCCGACCCCGGTCCCCGCCCGGCCGCATCCCCCTCCGTCGCCCCCGTACTGCCCGGCCGCCCGGCGCCCCAGCGCCCGCAGGTCGTCCGGGCCCCGGGTGAGGAACTCGGGGCGGACGGCGGGGTCCCCTGCCCCTGGTGTGCCACGCGGAACCGGCCCGACCGGCACTACTGCGCCCGGTGCGCGATGCCCATGGCCGGGGAGGGTCACACCCCCGCGCGCCTGCCGTGGTGGCGCCGGCTGTGGGGATCCGGCAACCGCGAGACCCCGTGGGCCGGCGACCGCCCCCGCCTGCGCCGCGCCTTCGACCGCGTCCTGGCCTGGCTGGGCGCGGCGATCGTACTGACCCTGCTGATCGTGCTGGCCGTCAACATCCCCAAGGGCGCCCAGGCGACCCGCGACCACTTCTCCAAGCGCGCCCCGGTCGCCCCGGACAGGATCACCGCGTCCCGCTCCTACCCCGGCCACAAGCCCCCGTTGGCCTTCGACAAGCTCAACAACACCTGGTGGGGTCCAGGGGTGTCCCAGACCGGCCAGGGCCAGTGGATCGAGGCCCGCTTCGACCAGCCCACCCGGCTCCTCGACCTGATCATCACTCCGGGGGTGTCGACCCACGCCGACCAGCTCTCCCAGTCGGCCCTCCCGCACCGCGTCGAGGCCCGCGTCACCAGGGCCGACGGCAAGACCGAGACCCGTGAACTCACCCTCGACCAGGGCGCGGGCGGCCAGCGCCGCGCCTTCCGGGTCGGCGAGGTCACCGCGGTCCGCTTCACGATCGAGTCCGCCTACCAGACGTCCGCGAGCAAGCAGGTGGCCATCGCGGAGATCGAGTTCTTCGGGCCGTCCCACGCGAACTGACCTGTGATCGCGAACTCCAAAGGCTGACGGTGATCCCGAGAGTGGACCGGCGCACTGGCTTTCCTCGGTATCATCACACCCCTGCGACGCCACCGGGGGAGGAATCTTGATCGAACTGGCCGAAGTGGTAAGGGAGTTGAGGTCACAACTCAACCTCGCACTGACCGAGCCGGGCCGCGGACCCCTGCGCTTCGAGCTCGGCTCGGTGGAGATCGAGGCGACCGTGGCGGTCGACCGCACGGAGGGCGTCGGCGGCAAGGTGAAATTCTGGGTCATCGAGGGAAACGGTGACGCGTCCGTCTCCTCCTCGCGGACGCATCGCGTCACGCTCACCTTCCAGCCCACCCTGGTGGCACCCGACGGCACCCACCACCACGTTCTGGTCTCGGACGACGAGGTACACGGAGAGCGTTGAGGATTCCGCCTTGTTCGCGTCGCTGACGCAGCGGGAAGGCTAGTCGTACGCTGTCTGGACCGACGCGGACGAACTCGATGACGGCCCGGGGGAGGTCACGAGGTGGAGGGGCGCAGCGCCGCACGCGTTCGCAACGAACTCATGGCCGAGATGGCCGGTGTGCTCGCGGCGACGGAGACAGTACGGCGCCACACCGGCGCGGAGATGCTGGTGCAAGACCTGTACTCGGAACTGCGGCTGTCCGTGGATCCGCCCCAGGACCAACCGCTCGGCCTGTGGACGCGACGGCTGGTCAAGACGTGCGCGGAGGCCGACGAGGGGCTCCAGACCCTGGCACGCTGTCTGGGCTACGCGGAACAGGGATCGGTGAGTGTGCTCGCACTCTGGCGTCTGGTGGACGAGTGGGAGGCCGCCGCCTTCTTCAAGGGCACAGATCTGCATCTCCTTCGGCCCACCCTGCGGGAGATCCGCTCCACCTCACTCCTCACCACCCTCGCCCGCCGCGCCAGTCACTCCCGCACCCAGGAACTGGAGGAATGGTGCGACACGGGCTGGGCGGTCTTCCTGCACCTGGCCGGGAACAACACGGCCGCCGACGAACTGCCCCCGTCCATGGCGTTCCTCTCTCTCGTCTCCGAGTACCTGGTGAAGGAAGGCCGCGCCGAGGAGGCGGAGGAGCTGCGCCGCTGGAACCGGAAGCAGGCCCAGCTCCGGGGGCTGGCCGAGGAGATGGCCGTCTGGCAGCAGGGGGAGTTCGTCTCTCCCGGCGAGGCGTCGTTACACCCGGCGTACCTGCTCATCCAGTTCGAACCGGACGGTGTGGACCCGGACAGCTTCTGGGTGGCCCACTGGCGGCAGTCCGACTCCGACGGCTGGCATCCGATACCCGGTGAGACGCTCAAGCTGCACCGGGACGAACTCCCGGCTGCCGTGGACCGCCTCATCGAACAGGCCGAGGAACGCTGGTGGGATCTGCGTCAGCCAGTCGTGATCGAGTTCATCCTTCCTTGGGCACTGCTGGGAGAGCCGGTGGAGTGGTGGCACAAGGAGACCGACGCGGCCGTACCCACTCCTCTGGTCATGGACTACACCGTTGTCATCCGAAGTTTCGAACGCCTGCGCAAGACGGCCTGGCACCGGCCCTGGAACAACCGCTGGCGGCAGCTCAAGGACAGACCCGCGGAGAGCCGCTCGCACTGGAGCCTGCCGAACCAGTCCGCCTTCCACCTCGAACGGGAGCTCAAGGACGACCAGCAGATCGTCTGCCTCGTGCTGAGCACCCCGCCCGGCGCCGATTCGCCCGCCGCCCGCCAGGAGTTCGTCGCGGCCCTGCGTGCCGGGATCCCGGCCATCCTCTGGGACCGGGGCGGCACCGGCACCGCGTTCCGGGAGGCGGCCGCGGACATCGTCCAGGAACGCGGCCTGGCCGGGGTTCTGGAGCGGACCCGGCGATGGCGCAATCAGGCGCTGGCGCTGGGACCGGACGACTGGCACAGACACGTGGGCCGTCATCTGGCCCTCCTCCTGGACGATCCGGAGCGCATGCCCGGCCCCTCGGCAGCGGGCAGCGATCCCGGCAGTGACAGATGAGAGTTGACCGCGGACGGGGGACAGAAGGGAGGGCACTCTGAGATGTCAAGTGCGTCGACCGGAGAGCACTGCCGCCTGCCCGGACTGTGGGTAGGCTGGCCCTCGTACGGGGTTGTCGCAACGGGAACCGGGAGCCTCGTGTCCCCGTTTCCGCCACCACAGCGATGCCGTGAGAGTGACCATGGCCAGTGACAACGCTCGGCGCGACCGGTCAGGATCCGGAGCTGACCCGACGCGCCCGTGGAGTGACTGGCGTTTCCAGGGTGGGGCGGCACCCAGGGAAGCCGTCCTCGTCGTCGACTCCCACGTGACCATGCGCGTGTGGGACGAGGCGATCGACGGCCTCACCCGGGCCCTGGCCGGGAGTTTCACCGCGGTGCAGGTCGTGGCTCTGCTCGGCACGGACGAGACGGCCCCGGCCTCCGTTCGCACCGAGCCTCCCCTGGACCCGCCGCCGGGCGGAACACGCCGGGTGATCCTCGTGGTCACGGACGGCCTGGCGGCCGGCTGGCACCTCGGAGCGGTCCAGCCCCTCTTATGGCGCTGGGCGCAGTCCCAGCCCGTCGCCGTGATCGACCCGCTGCCGCCCCACCTCTGGTTCCGTACCGGCCTCGACGTACTGCACGTGCAGGTCAGGGCACTGGACCCGTGGGCCTGCAACGCCGACTGGGACTGGCACGAACAAGAGGTCGCACTGCGCGGCGTGCAAGGGGAGCCGGCACAACCGGTCAGCGGTACGGACGGCGAGGACCGTCCGGTCGCGGTACCCGTCCTCTCCCTCACGCACCACGGCTCGCGTGCCCTGTCCGACCTGCTGGCCGGGGCACAGCCGGACCCGCTGGACCTGCCTGCGACGCCGGCCAACGCATGGAAGGGACGGCCGGACGCGGCCCGGAACTTTCCGTGGGCGGCCGAGTTCTCCGACTCTCAGGGACCGCTGTCCGCCGCCGACCGTGTTTTCGATTTCCGTGCAGCGGCCTCCCCGACGGCGTTCCGGCTGGGCACCCGCCTGGCTGCGGCACCGCTCAGTCTGCCGATCGTCCGCAGGTTGATCCGGTCGACTCCCGGCGCCGGGCCGGTGCACGCCTCCGAGTTCTTCATGAGCGGACTGGTCCGGCCGACCGGTGTCCACCGCGATGCCCCGGGGGCCGTGGTCTACGACTTCCTCCCCGACGCCCGCGAGCAACTCCTCGCACTGGGCCGCCGCAGCGCCACCATCCGTACGTTGCGCGACGTCCGCGAGGTACTGGCCTCGGACCCGTCGAGCGCCTCCCTCCTGCCGCCTCCCGCGGAACCTTTGGGCAAGGGGTCACAGCCGCGGGTGACCCAGAAGACCGCACCGTTCCTCCGAATCGAGCTGACTGCGCTGGACGCTTTGTCCGGATCACACCTTCAGCGCGCCCGATTGTTGCGACATGCGCTGAAATGGCACGATCAGCGGTATGCAGTCTCGCTTGCCAAGGTCCCGCCTGCCGGAGCCGCCATAGCCCCGTCCACCGCTTCAGGATCCACCGAAGGAGCCCCGCCGATGTCGACCACGCCCCAGCGCACTGTGGAGGGAGAGCGCACCGTACAGCCACGCGTCTGGGGGAACCTGCCGCCACGCAACCAGAACTTCACGGGGCGCAGCGAGCTCCTCGACCTGCTCGGGCAGCGGCTGCGGGAGGGCACGACGACGGTTCTGCCCGAGGCGATCCACGGCATGGGCGGCGTCGGCAAGACGCAACTGGCCATCGAGTACGCCTACCGGCACCAGTCGGAGTACGACATCGTGTGGTGGATCCCCTCGGAACGGCCGGGTCAGATCGGCCAGTCGCTGGTGGAACTGGCCAAGCGGCTGGGGCTGGTGACCACGTCCGAGGCCAACATCGCCGGCCCGGCGGTCCGCGAGGCGCTGCGCGAGGGACGCCCGTACTCCAGGTGGCTGCTGATCTTCGACAACGCGGACAGCCCCGAACAGGTACGCCCGTACTTCCCGACCGGCGGCACGGGCACCATTCTGGTCACGTCCCGGAACCGCCGCTGGGGGCTCGTGGGCGGCTCGCTCGAAGTGGACGTGTTCACCCGCGAGGAGAGCAAGGAACTGCTGCGCGGCTCAGGACCCGAGCTCGCGGACGACGAGGCCGAGGCACTCGCCGAGGCATTGGGTGACCTGCCGCTGGCCCTGGTGCAGGCGGCCGCCTGGCGGGCGGAGACCGGTATGCCCGCCTCCGAGTACCTGCGGCTCTTCGAGAGCAAGCAGAACGAACTCCTCGAGACGGCTCCGCCGCCGGACTACCAGCTGCCGGTGGCCGCCGCGTGGAACGTCTCGCTCGACCACCTGGAGACGCGCAGTCCGAGCGCCCTGCGGCTGTTGCAGCTGTGCTCGTACTTCGCCCCCGACCCGATCTCCAGGCAAATCCTCTCCGGCCCGGGATACAACACCGGTTTTCCCGAGCTGGATGCGGCTCTGAACGACCCGATGAAGCTCGCGCGCGCGATACGGGAGATCAACCGCTACTCACTCGCCCGAATCGACCATCGCACGAACTCCATTGAGATGCACCGGTTGGTCCAGCACGTGCTGATCAACCGAATGAGCCCAGAGGAGCAGAACCGCATGCGCGAAGGCGCCCACGCCCTGATGGCGTCCGCCGATCCGCGGACACCCACCAACCCGGAGAGCTGGCCTCGCTACGCGGAGCTGTACACGCACGTCATCGCCTCTGATGCCATCACCTCCGACCAGCCCTGGGTGCGTCAGCTGGTGATGAACATCGCCAAGTACCTGTACTACTGGGGAGATCACGAAGTCTGCCTGGACTTCTCGGAGACAGCCTGGAACACCTGGGTGGACGTCTTCGGCGAGGAGGACGTGAAGACGCTCCTCATGGGCCAGTGGCTGGTTTTCGTCTACTTGATGGTCGGCCGGTACAGCGACGCCTCCGCCCTGGTGGAGCGTGTCAGGGTCGCCTTCGAGCGCGTCTCCTCACCCGAAAGCGAGGAGGCTCTGGACACGATCCAGATGGAGGCCGCCGTACGCCGCGCCCAAGGCCGCTTCCCCGACGGGGCCGAACTGGACAGGGTCGTCTACGAGCGGGCACGCCGGGCCTTCGGCGACGACGACCCGGCCAGCCTGAACATGGCGCACAACCTGGGCGTCAGCCTCCGTCTCACCGGTGCCTTCCGGGAAGCCCTGGAACTCGACCGGCAGACCTGGCATCTGAAACTGCGCCTGTTCGGACGCGATGACCAGCGCAGTCTCATCACGGAGAACTCGATCGCCATCGACGTGCGCGAGTCCGGGGACTACGTCGGTGCGCTCCGGCTCCAGGAAGCCGCCCTGGAGGCTTTCCGGGACGTCTTCGGGAACGACAATCCCGCCACCATCAGCACCGGACGCGAACTGGGCATCGCGTGCCGGAAGGCCGGCCTGCACCCCCGCGCGCTGGAACTGGCCATCCAGTCCCACGAAGCCTTCACCCGGCGTTACGGGGACACCCACCCCCAGTCCCTGGCCACCGCCCTGCCCCTCGCCATCGCCCTCCGCCAGAACGGCGACCTGGACGCGGCACGGGCGCGCGGGGCCCAGGCCTGCGCCGGTTATCGCAAGGTCTTCCACGCACAGCACCCCTACGCCCTGTCCGCCGACGTCGGTCTCGCGGTGTCCGAACGGCTGCTCGGCAAGCCGGAGGAGGCCCGCCGTCTGGACGACGCGGCGCTCGTCGCGCTGTCCGAATGCCTCGGAGCCGACCACCCCTTCACCCTGGTGGCCGCCGTGAACCTGGCCAGCGACCTGGCGGCGCTCGGGGAGCACGAGGCCGCGAAGGACAAGGGGCGCGACACGCTGACCCGCTGCCGGGAGACCTTCGGCCCCGACCACCCGACCACCCTGGCCTGCGCCGGGAACCTGTCGTTGGATCTGATGTCCGTGGGGCTGGAGAGCGAGGCCGCGGCGCTGCGGCTCGACACCGAGGAGCGCATGCGCCGCGTACTGGACACCCAGCGTGGCGGTGAGGAGGAGGCCACGCCCCACCCGGCGACAGCGGCCTTCCTGAACGGCACACGCCTGAACTGCGACATCGACCCCATGCCGTTGTGAAAGCCGGCGCCAGGACGCCGAAGGGCTGCCCGCCGGTGTGCGGGCAGCCCCTCAGCCGGACGGCCCCGGCCGGTTCGTGGCGACACCCAGCCATGCGGCCAGGGCCAGCGGATCGGGCCGCTGTCCGTGCTCCTCGTGCAGAGTCTCCCGTATGGCGCGGGCCCACTCCGGTGACCGAATCAGAAACCGGCACGCCGCCCGGTGTTCGGGACTGTCGGCCAGGGCCCGGCCCAGCGCTGCCCACGAGCCCACCGCGGGGTCCCCGTACAGCAGCTGCTCCGCTAACTCCCCTCGGGCGGCGGACCGCTCCCCACGGGCCAGGAGGACGTCGACCGGACCGGCTCCGCGCACCCGGTCGCCGGTGGCGGCGGGATCCCGCCAGGAGCCGTCCGGGTCGGTGAGGCGATGTCTGGCCAGGACCGCCGCCGTGTCAAGAAAGCGGGCATCGCTGTCCGGCACCAACGACGACGCGGCGTGAGCCAAGGGGGGACACGCTTCTCCCCGTCGCCACGCACGCACCGCCTCGTCCACCAGGTCCGGCGACGGCCGCAGATGGTGCTCGCGCCACCGGGCACGGTGACTGGCCGCCGCTTCACGGGCCAGCCGCAACTCCGCGTCGGGGACATCGTCGCCGAGCCATCCGGCACAGCTCTGCAGCAGCGATTCCAGGAGCAGGCGCCCCAAGGGCGTCAGCCGTTCATGGCCCCGGACCCGGTGGAGCGTCGACCACACGGCCTCCCTCCACAGGGCGAACTCGAAGTGCGCCAACGGCGCGTGCGCCGCGTTGGCGGCACGACGGTTGGCGCGCCAGAACCGGGCCACTCCCAAGAAGGCATAAATCCCCTGTAAAACGCCCTCCAATGGCCGTGGGTCGTCCCGCCACGGCGCGTGAAACAACTCCGGGCGCTCGTGTGTCTTCTCGGCCCGTCGCACCAGCGGCGACAAGTGCGTCAGCGCGCCGAGTTTGACGTGCTGGAATTCATGCACCAGGGTCGCGGCCAGCTCGGAACCCTCGTCGGGCAGAGAGGCGTTGATCCCTCCGAAGGCCTCCGCGGAGGAACTGCTGTACGGCCGAAACCTTTCTCCTCCGGGCAGGGGAGTAATGGACATCAGGCCTCGCCGCATGGCGTCCGTATGGGCCGGTGCGTCACGCAGCAATATGTTCCATGCCTCGGCAAGTGAGGACTGCCAGGATCGCGCCTCGGACTCCGAGAGGACTCGTGGGGCGGTGGGTCCGGAGAAGGTGCGATAGGGGTCGTGTTCCTCGAGGGCCACGGACCCGGCGGCGGCGCCCTGTCCCAGCGTCATCCGGCGCGTGGGCCGCCAGCCCGGTACCTGCCGCTCCCAGTCGGGTCCTACGACGACCTCGCCGCCGCCACAGGTGATCCGCACGCTCCACTGGTCTCCGGCGACGCGGGCAGTCGTCCAGTCCTTCTGTGCCGGAAGAGCCGCGAATCCCAGTCCAGGAAGGGACACTGTCCCTTCGCACGCCGGGACCCTCAGGATGAACTCGATGCGCGCCGCGGCGGCCGCGGCGGCGGCCAGAGAGGCCAAGTGCCCCAGCGTCGCCCAGAGCGGGACGTCGCTGTGGAGCGTGCCCCGCAGGCGCCGGAGAGCGGCGGACACCCATGTTCCGGTCCCCGGGGCCAACAGGACTTGTTCGACCACTCCGGGCGCCTTGGCCTGCGCACGCTCGAGCGACTCCCAGGCGTCGTGGAGGGAGACCGGGAAGTCCCCGGAGCCGGAGGCGACACGGATGCTCCGGTCATAGAGGGCCCGCAGAAGCAGCAGCCGGCGACTGCGCTCAGCGCCGAGCAACTGGACGATGACAGCACTGTCGCCGTCCCCCCGGAGGAGCCGGTGGAGGCCGGCGGCCGAAATACTGTGAAAAGCGGATCGATCATCAGGTGTGCTGCTCACCGAGCGCACCGGCATTCTCCCCGCACCACGGTTGCTGCCCTACTTCTCAGTGCTTCCGCCCCCGCCCCCTGGATTGACGCCGGCCACCGTGAGGGCATGGGGATCGTCGACATCCTCCAGCAACCGCTCGAGCGACTCGGACAAGGCGGGGCCGTCCAGAGAACGCAGCGCCTGAAGTGACACTCCTGAGAGGTCAATGAGTCCCGACTCAAAGGCCGGCGTCGCCCGCTCCACGGCTGCCAAGTCCCCTCCCCCTGCATGCTTGTCCGCGCCGTCGTTCCTCTCTAATGATGGCCCAGGCGGAGGTGGCCCGAAACCCTGCGTACCGGCCAGTTGCCGTCAAGTCAGCGGTGCCGCATCGCCAGTTCAGCTGCCACGTGGTCGACTCTGCGCAGTTCCTCCGAGTCCTCCTCCCACTCCCGCAGCGCTTCCATGAACCTGTCGAGGGCGCCGGGGTAGCGCAGGCAGGTGCGCAGCACTCCGTACACGTCGTAGCGCAGCCGGTCGTCGCGGGGCCGATGGGCGGCCACCCGGGGGTCGACGCTTTCCAGGACCGTGTCGAGGCCGTTCGGCCGGCGCAGCGCCGGCAGGGCCGTCAGCGCGTCCACCAGGTCCTTCAGATCGCTCATCGTCAGGGTGTGCGGCAGCGATGCGAGGGACGGGGAGGGCGGTGACGGCACTGCCGCGCCGTCAGGGGAGCGGACCGGTCCTGGCCGTTCCGGAAGGCCCGCGCAGGCCTGGAGCAGTTCGAGCTCTGCAGGGAGCAGCACCTCGTACCAGCGCTGCACCCGTACCGCCGCGAGCCGTCCCAGGCCGTCGGAGCGGTGGTGGGCGGTGATCAGGCCGATAACCGCGCCGTCGGACCAGAGAGCGGCGCCGGACATGCCCTCCCACGGCGAGCGCTCCGCTTCGACCACATCGGCCGGAGGCGGGACGGCCACCTCCAAGGTTCCCTCCCGCCGGTTGGAGAGGACGGACACCGTGCCGTCGACGTGGCAGGAGTCGCGGTACCGGACGTGTATGCCCCCCGCAACAGGACCCGATCCGAGGTCCTCGCGCAGTTTGAAGCGGGGAAAGCCGACAGCGGTGACGGGCAGAGTGACGTCCGCCTCCGGGAGAACCGCGTAACGGGGCGTGTGATGGACCGGCGGGGCCTCGCAGGGGCGGTCGGCCACCTCCAGCAGGGCAAGGTCGGCGCGGCCGGAGCGGAGGACCACGTGGGCGGCGGTGGCCCACTCGCTGGGACGGTCGGCTTCGAAGCGGACCACAAGTGTGGTCAAGGGCGGCTCGACCAGGTGGGCGGCGGTGAGCACGTACCGGTCGCCGACGCGGTAACCGGAACCCCGCCGGCCCGGCACGCCACCGGGGCGCCCCACGATCACCTCTGCGACTCGGGCGATCTCCAACCCCCGCACCCCGCCGTGCCGTTCACTCACACGGGGGATCTACCCCATGACGCGGCCGCGTAAATGCCGCGCCGGGTTTCGGGTGACCACCGGTCTGTCTGAGCCAAGGGAACCGGCCCCGGCCCCTACAGCCCCACGATCCCGTTCCACCGCTTCGCGAACTCCACCCGCTCCGTGGACGTGATGTCCCGCGCGATCGCGAGCCGCTTGCGCATGCGTGCGTCGGGAAAGATCAGGGGGTTGTCGGCCAGGGCGGCCGTGTCCTTGTCCTTGGAGGCGGCCAGGACCTCCCTGGCCGCGGGGACCGGGCAGACGTAGTTGACCCAGGCGGCGAGTTCGGCGGCGACCTCGGGGTCGTAGTAGTGGTCGACGAGCCGTTCGGCGTTGGCCTTGTGGCGGGCCCGGTCGGGATCATCAGGGAGTCCGACCAGAGTTCGGCGCCCTCCTCGGGGACGACGAAGCGGATGTCGGGGTTGTCCGCCTGGAGCTGGATGACGTCGCCGGAGTAGGCCTGGCAGGCCAGGACGTCGCCGCTGGCCAGGTCCTTGGTGTAGTCGTTGCCGGCGAAGCGGCGTATCCGGCCCCGGTGGACCTCCTTCTCCACCTGGTCGCAGACGGTGTGGAAGTCGTCCGCCGTCCACCGGGTGACGTCCACGCCGTTGCCCTGCATCAGCAGCGCGAACGCCTCGTCCAGTCCGGAGAGGAGGGTCACCCGGCCCTTGAGGTCGCCGGCCCACAGGTCCTTCACGTGCCGGATCTCGCGGCCCAGCCTGCGGTGGTTGTACGCGATGCCGGTGATGCCCGACTGCCACGGCACCGTGAACCTGCGGCCGGGGTCGAAGGCGGGCGAGCGCAGCAGCGGGTCGAGGTGCTTCGTCACGTTCGGCCGCCGGGCGCGGTCCATCTCCTGGACCCAGCCCAGGCGCACGAACCGCACGCACATCCAGTCACTGACGACGATCAGGTCACGGTCGGTGGACTGATGGTTCATCAGCACGGGGCTGATCTTGCCGAAGAACTCGTCGTTGTCGTTGATCTCCTCGACATAGTCGACGGAGATGCCCGTGCGCTTCTCGAACGCCCGCAGCGTGGGCCGCCTGTTGGGGTCGTCGTCGGTGTCGATGTACAGCGGCCAGGTCGCCAAGGTCAGCCGCCTGTCGGTGGCGGACAGGTCGTCGGCCGCGCGGTCGCCCGGCTCGACGTACGCGGCGGGCACACCGCAGCCCGCGAGGGCGCCGAGCACGGCGGTGCCGCCGAGGGCGCGCACCAGGGAGCGGCGGTCAACTCGGGTATCCGGTAAGGAGTTCGGGGCACTCCGGCAGCATGCCGTCCCCGCCTGCGCACGGACAATCGACGGTGCGTCGACCGGGCCCGGTACGACCCGACGCTCTGTCGATCGGCGGGCGCGTCCGCGGGGAACACCGCGGCCCCGGACGGGCTGTCCTCCGTCCGGGGCCGCGAGCTCGTGCGTCAGCCGTCCAGCGACGTCATCACGTGCTTGATCCGCGTGTAGTCGTCGAAGCCGTACGCCGACAGGTCCTTGCCGTAGCCGGACTTCTTGAAGCCGCCGTGGGGCATCTCGGCGACCAGCGGGATGTGGGTGTTGATCCACACGCAGCCGAAGTCGAGCTTCTTGGACATGCGCATGGCGCGGCCGTGGTCCTTGGTCCACACCGAGGAGGCGAGGGCGTACTCGACGCCGTTGGCCCACTCCACGGCCTGTTCCTCGTCGGAGAAGGACTGGACGGTGATGACCGGGCCGAAGACCTCCTTCTGGACGATCTCGTCGTCCTGCTTCAGGCCGGAGACGACGGTCGGGGCGTAGAAGTAGCCCTTGTCGCCGACCTGGTGGCCGCCGGCCTCGACCTTGGCGTGGGCGGGCAGGCGCTCGATGAAGCCGCTCACCTGCTTCAGCTGGTTCGGGTTGTTCAGGGGGCCGTACAGGACGTCCTCGTCGTCCGGCCGGCCCGTCTTCGTCTCCGCCGCCGTCTTGGCCAGCGCGGCCACGAACTCGTCGTGGATCGACTCGTGGACCAGGACGCGGGTGGCGGCCGTACAGTCCTGGCCCGCGTTGAAGAAGCCCGCGACCGAGATGTCCTCGACGGCCTTGGCGATGTCGGTGTCCTCGAAGACGACGACCGGCGCCTTGCCGCCCAGCTCCAGGTGGACCCGCTTGAGGTCCTTGGCGGCGGACTCGGCGACCGACATGCCCGCGCGCACCGAGCCGGTGATGGAGGCCATCGCCGGGACCGGGTGCTCGACCATCAGGCGGCCGGTCTCGCGGTCGCCGCAGATGACGTTGAAGACGCCCTTGGGCAGGATCGAGCCGAGGATGTCGGCGATCAGGACGGTGGACGCGGGGGTCGTGTCCGACGGCTTCAGGACGACCGTGTTGCCCGCCGCGATCGCGGGGGCGAACTTCCACACCGCCATCATCATCGGGTAGTTCCAGGGGGCCACCTGGGCACAGACGCCGACCGGCTCACGGCGGATGATCGAGGTCATCCCCTCCATGTACTCACCCGCCGACCGGCCCTCCAGCATCCGCGCCGCGCCCGCGAAGAAGCGGATCTGGTCGATCATCGGCGGGATCTCCTCGGAGCGGGTCAGCCCGACCGGCTTGCCCGTGTTCTCCACCTCGGCCGCGATGAGCTCCTCGGCGCGCTCCTCGAACGCGTCCGCGATCTTCAGAAGGGCCTTCTGGCGCTCGGCCGGGGTCGTGTCCCGCCAGCCCGGGAAGGCCGCGGCGGCCGCGGCCATGGCGGCGTCCACGTCCGCCTGCCCGGACAGCGGCGCGGTCGCGTACGCCTCGCCCGTCGCGGGGTTGACCACCTGGGTGGTCCGTCCGTCGGCGGCGTCCCGGAACTCACCGTCGATGTAGTTGCGCAGACGACGCAGCTCGGTGCTCACTGCCGGCCCTCCAAGTTCGGGTGTCCATTCACTGAGACACCCACACTAATCCGAGAGCCGACGTTTTCAACACCCCCGATCGCGCCTTCGGTGCGGAATCCGCAGGCTTCGGCGATGTAAACAACGAATTTCATCGATCTGGCCTTGCGGAACTGTCGAGACGTCGTGCACAGTGAGGCCGTGGCCAGTCGAAGCGCAGACCAGAGGGACTCCCGCGAGTCCAGGAACGGCCGTCCCCAGCTGGATGCCGTCTCCCTCGCCATCATCGAGCAGCTCCAGGAGGACGGCCGCCGGCCGTACGCCGCGATCGGCAAGGCCGTGGGCCTGTCCGAGGCGGCCGTGCGCCAGCGCGTCCAGAAGCTGCTCGACCAGGGTGTGATGCAGATCGTCGCCGTCACGGACCCGCTCACCGTGGGCTTCCGCCGGCAGGCGATGGTCGGGATCAACGTCGAGGGCGACGTCGAGTCGATCGCGGACGCGCTGACTGACATGTCGGAAGTCGAGTACGTGGTGATGACCGCGGGCTCGTTCGACATCCTCGCCGAGATCGTCTGCGAGGACGACGACCACCTGCTGGACGTCATCAACAAACGCATCCGGGCCCTGCCCGGCGTGCGCTCCACCGAGAGCTTCGTCTACCTCAAGCTCAAGAAGCAGACCTACATGTGGGGAACCCGATAACCGTGAGCCAGAAGGACCTCAGCCGAACCGCGTACGACCACCTGTGGATGCACTTCACCCGCATGTCCTCGTACGAGAACTCGCCCGTGCCGACGATCGTGCGCGGCGAGGGCACCTACATCTACGACGACAAGGGCAAGCGCTACCTCGACGGTCTCGCGGGTCTGTTCGTGGTCCAGGCCGGCCACGGCCGCACGGAGCTGGCCGAGACCGCCTTCAAGCAGGCGCAGGAGCTGGCGTTCTTCCCGGTGTGGTCGTACGCGCACCCCAAGGCGGTGGAGCTGGCGGAACGTCTCGCCGACTACGCGCCGGGCGACCTGAACAAGGTCTTCTTCACCACCGGCGGCGGCGAGGCGGTCGAGACCGCCTGGAAGCTCGCCAAGCAGTACTTCAAGCTGACCGGCAAGCCCACCAAGTACAAGGTGATCTCCCGCGCGGTCGCCTACCACGGCACCCCCCAGGGCGCCCTGTCGATCACCGGCCTGCCGGGCCTGAAGGCCCCCTTCGAGCCGCTCGTCCCGGGCGCGCACAAGGTCCCGAACACCAACATCTACCGCGCCCCGCTCTTCGGTGACGACCCGGAGGCCTTCGGCCGCTGGGCCGCCGACCAGATCGAGCAGCAGATCCTCTTCGAGGGCCCGGAGACGGTCGCCGCGGTCTTCCTGGAGCCCGTGCAGAACGCCGGCGGCTGCTTCCCGCCCCCGCCCGGCTACTTCCAGCGGGTCCGCGAGATCTGCGACAAGTACGACGTGCTGCTGGTGTCGGACGAGGTCATCTGCGCCTTCGGCCGGCTCGGCACGATGTTCGCCTGCGACAAGTTCGGCTACGTCCCGGACATGATCACCTGTGCCAAGGGCATGACCTCGGGCTACTCCCCGATCGGCGCGTGCGTCATATCAGACAGGCTCGCCGAGCCGTTCTACCACGGCGACAACACCTTCCTGCACGGCTACACCTTCGGCGGCCACCCGGTGTCGGCCGCGGTGGGCCTGGCCAACCTGGACCTCTTCGAGCGCGAGAACCTCAACCAGCACGTGCTCGACAACGAGTCCGCGTTCCTGTCCACCCTCCAGAAGCTGCACGACCTGCCGATCGTCGGCGACATCCGCGGCAACGGCTTCTTCTACGGCATCGAGCTGGTGAAGGACAAGAACACCAAGGAGTCCTTCAACGAGGAGGAGACCGAGCGCGTCCTGTACGGCTTCCTCTCCAAGGCCCTCTTCGACAACGGCCTGTACTGCCGTGCCGACGACCGCGGCGACCCGGTCGTCCAGCTCGCCCCGCCGCTGATCTCCGACCAGGAGACCTTCGACGAGATCGAGCGGATCCTGCGCGCGACGCTGACGGAGGCGTGGACGAAGCTGTGATCAGTAACCGTGACCAGTAACCGTGACCGGTGGCTGTGACCGGTGGCTGTGATCAGCTGACGCTGTGGTCAGTTCCGGGCCCCGGGCCGCCCATTCGAGTGAGAAAGGGCGGCCCGGGGCCGTGTGCTGTCCGGCCTCCCCCGGTGCACTGCCTAGCGTGCCGAGTGACCGATCGGCCCTGCCTTCGTTCCCCCGCACGAGGGACCAGGTCCTGTCCGGTGCGTGCAGCTGGACCCCAGGTCTGCGGCATGCTCGGCCGGACAGGTCCTGGCACGGGAATTACGGATCAGAACCGAGGTGTACGCCCATGGAGGCTCCGCCGGACAACGACGTGCTCTGGGCACGCTCCCTGCACTTCCGGCACCCCGACGGCTCGCCGGCGCTGGCCGGCGTCTCGCTCGGTGTCCGGGAGGGCGAGATCCTCGCCGTCAGCGGGCCGCGCGGCAGCGGCAAGACGACCCTGCTGCGCTGTCTGTCCGGCCTGGTGCCGGCGCAGCACGGGGAGGTCTGGTTCAACAGCGCGCCCGTGCACACCATGGGCCCCCTCCGCCGCGAACGCCTGCGCCGGGACCGCTTCGGCTGGATCGACCCGGCACCGGCGCTGGTCCCCGAGCTGACCGTCTGGGAGAACACCGCCCTTCCCCTGATGCTGCGCGGCACCAGCCGCCGCCGGGCCAAGGTGGCCGCCCTGGAGTGGCTGGAGCGCCTCGACGTCGGCGACAAGTCCCGCAAGCGCCCGCACGAGCTGGTGCAGGCCGAACGCCAGCGCGTCTCGATCGCCCGGGCCCTGGCCCCCGCACCGACGGTCCTCTTCGCCGACGAGCCGACCGCTCCGCTGCACCGCGCGGACCGCGCCCATGTCCTGCGCACGCTGACGACGGCGGCACGTTCGCACGGGATCACCGTGGTGCTGGCCACCCACGACGCGGAGACCGCGGCCCTCGCCGACCGTACGGTGGCGCTGCTGGACGGGCGGCGCGTCAACACCGTGCACCTTCCCGAGGCCCCCGAGGCGGAAGGCCGGGCCGCGTGCTCGCTCTCCGCCTGACCCGCCTGGCCCACCCCGCCGTCCAGCTGCGCCGTCTCCTGGTGGCGACGGCCGCGGCGGGCACGGGCTTCCTCCTGCTGTGCACCCTCGGCTACGCGCTGGGCCACCCGGAGGCCCCGCCCGCCTCCCTCCTGCTGCGCCTGGCCCGGTGCGTGATCCCGCTGGCGGCCACGGTCCACCTCGCGGTGGCCGTCGCCCGCACGGACCCCGGCACGAAACCCCGCCCGGGTCTCTCCGCGCTGGGCCTGGGTCCGGCCCGCCTGATGGCCGTCTCGGCCCTGACGACGGCCCTGTCCTGCACGGTCGGCTCGATGGTGGCGCTGCTCGTCTTCCTCCACCTGCGGGGCGACCTCACGGGCCTGCCCTTCGACGGCGCCGCCGCCGGCTTCCTCGCCGCGGACCAGCCCCTCCCCGTCCCGGCCACCCTCACCCTCCTGGCCGTGGTCCCGACCACCGCCACGACGGCGGCGGCCCTGGTCCTGCGGCCCCGGGACATCCGCCCCTCGAACCCCGGTGCGCCTCGTGCGTACGGGCGCTTCGGGGCGTACGGGAGGGCGGGGGCACGGGAGACCTTCGGGGCGTACGGCCGGTTCGGCGCACACGTGCGGTTCGGCGTGTCGCCGCAGCCCGCGGCCAGTCGTGCCGCTGGGGCGGCGCGCGTCCCACAGAAGGGCGGCACCCCGTCAGCGCCGGGCCGCGCGACCCCCGCCCCGGCTCCAGCGGACGGCACCCGGCGAACGCCGGACCAGGTGACCAACGCCGAGGCACCGACCCCGGACGCCCACTGCGCCGATGCTCTCACCGACCCGCACAACGCCCCGGCCGGCCTCCCCTGGGGTATCGCGGTGCTGGCCGGGGGCCTCGCCGTGGAGTCCTACGCCGGCCCTTCCGCCCCCGCCACCCTCCCGGAGGGCCCCGCGGGTGTACTCGCCGGCTGGACCCTCACCGCCCTGGGCCTGATCCTCGCCGCCCCCGGCCTCACCCACCTCTGCGGCCGCCTGCTGCAGACGGCCCGCCCCGGCGCGCTCAGGCTCCTCGCCGGCCGCGTCCTGATGGCGGAAGCCACCCGCATCGGCCGCCCCCTCGGAGTGGTCTGCGCGGTCGCGTCGGGCGGGTACGCGATGACGGCGCCGTACGACGGCGGCGCCCCGTCCTTCGGCCCGCTGACCACCCTCGGCGCCCTCCTGGTCGCCGGCTGCACGGTGGCCACCCTCCTCACGGCGGCCGCGGAGGCCAGACAGTCCCGCGCCGACACCACAGCCGCGCTGCTCCGCCTGGGCGCCCCGGCCGCGGTGCTGCGCGGCGCGGCGGCCCTGCGCGCGGGCGCCCTGCTCGTCCTGTTCGGCCCGCTCACCCTGGTGGTCGCCGACCTCGCCGCGCTCCCCCTGGGCCGCTGAAAAAAATCTCCGGCCGCCGATGAGTTCTCCGGCGGCCACCGGTCTATCCCCCGTAACAACGCAACGCACCGCACCCGACGGGAGACCGGCATGTACCAGCAGATGATCTTCGTGAACCTGCCCGTGAACGACCTCGACGCCTCGAAGAAGTTCTTCACGGAGCTGGGCTACACGATCAACCCGCAGTTCAGCGACGAGAACGCGGCCTCCGTCGTGATCAGCGACACCATCGTGGCGATGCTGCTCACCAAGCCGTTCTACGCGACCTTCACCGACAAGGAGATCGCCGACGCCGCGAAGACCAGCGAGGTGCTGGTCTGTCTGAGCGCCGAGAGCCGCGAGAAGGTCGACGAGCTGGTGGACCGGGCGACCGCGGCCGGCGGCACGGACACCGGCAGGACCCAGGACCACGGTTTCATGTACGGCCGCGCCTTCGACGACCTCGACGGCCACACCTGGGAGATCATGTGGATGGACCCGGCGGCGATCCAGGGATGAGCCCGTTCGGGTGAACGCCTGTGTCAGCATGGGCGGGTGCATCCGACACCCGCCCAGCCCCACCGCGCCGCCCACGACCGTGAGATCGAGTCGCTCGCCGAGTTCGACGAGGTCGTCGCCGAGCACGGCACGCTCGCCCGGTTCCGCGTACAGGCCGTCGACCTGACGGGTCGTACAAGTGCGCTGCTGTCCCTCGACACCTCGGACGCCGTCTTCCTCGGCTGCCCGATGGACCCCGAGGCCGCCGCCCGCGTGCGCGCCGCGGGAGCGCTGGTCTTCCCGCCCGTCCCTGGACTGCCCTTCGACCCGTACCGGGGCTTCGTCTACACCCCCGAGGAGCTGTTCGAGTCGCTCGACGAGGGGTACGAGGCGACACCGGACGCCCGGGCGTACGCCTGGTTCCAGCGGACCAAGGCCGACGGAGACGTCTTCTCGTCCATGCTGCGCGCCGTCCACGACGACGCCGTCTCCGACGCGCTCGACGAACTCCTCGCCGGCGCACGGGTGGTGGGCGTCATGGGCGGCCACGCGATGGCGCGCGGCACGGACGCGTACGCCGGTGCCGCACGCCTGGGCCGCGAGCTGGCGCGCGCCGGGTTCACGGTGGCCACCGGTGGCGGGCCGGGGGCCATGGAGGCGGCCAACCTCGGTGCGTACGCGGCCCCGTTCGACGACGCCATGCTGGAGGAGTCGCTGCTCCTGCTCGCCAAGGCACCCTCGTTCCGGCCGTCCGTCACGGACTGGGCCCGCGCCGCCTTCGAGGTGCGCGACCGCTGGCCGGGCGGCGGCGCATCGGTGGGCATCCCGACCTGGTTCTACGGTCACGAGCCGCCGAACGCCTTCGCCGCGCACATCGCCAAGTACTTCGCCAACGCCACCCGCGAGGACGGCCTGCTGGCCCGCTCCACCGCGGGCGTGGTCTTCCTGCCGGGCGCCGCCGGGACCGTACAGGAGGTCTTCGACAACGCGACCCCGAACTACTACGAGTCGCGGGGTGAGCCCACGCCGATGGTGCTCGTGGACCGGGCGCACTGGACGGAACGGCTGCCGGTGTGGCCGCTGTTGCGGGCGCTCGCCCGGGAACGGCCGATGGAGTCCCGAATAGCCCTGGTTGACCGGATCGAGCAGGCTCCGGAGGCGCTGAAACGTCTCGCCGGTTAATAAGCGGGCAAAGCCAACACGCGTGGGCCTGATATGCATTGACACTTCTTATGGAACGCTTATAAACCTGTGAGCCTCCTGAACCCCCCGCAGCTCAGCTCTTGTAAAGGACAAACGTGTCCAAAACTCGCCGCAGTGCACGCCGTTCCCTGCGCGTCCTGGGTGTCGCCTCCGCTTCCGCCGCACTGACGCTGGGTGTCGCGGGCACCGCGCTCGCCTGCGACATCAGTGAGTTCTCCGCCGAAGCCACGTGTGACGGCAGCAAGGGCGTCATCGTCGTCACCGACAAGGACGCCTCCGGCACCCCGGCCGTCATCACCGTGTTCCTGGAGAACAACGGTGCCGACGCCAAGCGGGTCGGCAAGCCGCAGAACATCAAGGGATCCCGCGAAGGCACCACGGTCACCTTCGCGGAGGACTGGAAGCCGAACGCGACGTACCGCGTGCACGTCAAGGCCGGCAACCAGGTCGACAAGGACATCACGCCCAACCTGACCACCCCGTCGACGGCCTGCAAGACCGAGGAGTCCGCGACCCCGGTCCCGACGCCCACCGCCACGCAGACCCCGTCGCCGTCGGAGACCGCCTCGGCCCCGGCCGAGTCCGCGACCCCGGCCCCCTCGGCCCCGGAGAGCACCAGCACCGCCCCGGCGGACACCTCGAGCAACGCGCCGTCCCCGGCGGCCGGTGACTCGAACCTCGCCGAGACCGGTGCGAACTCCAACACCGGTCTGATCGTCGGCATCGCGGCCGCCCTGGTCGTCGTCGGTGGTGGCGCCGTGTTCTACGGCATGCGCCGCCGCGGGGCGAACAGCGGTCGTTGACGCCTCACTTGCGTACGCCGCCGTGGCCCGCTCCGGTATCCCGGGGGCGGGCCACGGCCGTTCAGGCAAGGCGGCTACTCGCCGAGTACGACGATCTCGGCCGCGTCGAACTCCACGCCGACCTCGCCGCCGACCTCCGGCGCCTCCCTGAGCGCGCAGGCCGCTTCCAGGCGTGGGGCGTCCTCGGGCTGGAGGTGGACGGCGACATGGGTGCCCCTGAAGGTGCGGGCGGTCACCCTGCAGCGCAGGCCCTCGTCGGCCGGGACGAGCCGGACGCCGGCGGGCCGGACGAGCAGCGTGCGCGTCCCCTGCGGCGCTTCCTCGGGCACCGGCAGCTTGCCCCACGGCGTGTCCGCCGCCGCATCGGCGACCGTCGCCCCGACCACGTTGTCGAAGCCGAGGAAGCGGGCCACGAACTCGTCGGCCGGCCGCTGCCAGACCTCCAGAGGCGTCCCCGACTGGGCGATCCGCCCGTCCCGCATCACCACCACCCGGTCGGCCAGCGCGAAGGCCTCGCCCTGGTCGTGCGTCACGGCGAGCACGGTGGTCCCCAAACGGCCGAACAGCTCCCGCAGTTCGACCACCAGCCGCTCCCGCAGCGAGCGGTCGAGCTGCCCGAGCGGCTCGTCCAGCATCAGCAGCCGGGGCCGGGGCGCGAGGGCCCGGGCCAGGGCGACGCGCTGCTGCTCACCGCCGGACAGCGCGGCAACAGCCCGGCGGGCGGCGCCCGGCAGACCGACCAGGTCCAGCAACTCCCGTACCCGGGCGTCCTGTCGCCCCCTGGACGCCCCGTGCATCCGCAGCCCGAAGGCCACGTTGCCGCGCACGTCCCGTTGCGGGAAGAGCTGGTGGTCCTGGAACATCAGCCCCACCCCGCGCCGGTGCGCGGGCACGCCCCGCTGGTCGCGTCCTTCGAGCAACACCCGCCCGCCATCCAGGGGTTGCAGCCCGGCCACCACCCTCAGCAGCGTCGACTTGCCGCTGCCGCTGGGCCCGAGCACGCACACGACCTCGTGCTCGGCGACCTCCAGGTCGACGGCGTCGAGCACCGCCCGTCCGCCGAAGCGCACGGTCGCGCCCTGAAGGCTCAGCAGCATCAGAACTCCCCGGTCCGGTCGACGCGCAGGCGCTCGAGAACGAGCAGCGCCGCCGCGCACACCACCATCAGAATCGTGGAAAGGGCCATCGCCTGGCCGTAGTTGAGGTCGCCGGGCCGGCCGAGGAGCCGGGCGACGGCGACCGGCAGCGTCGGGTTGTCGGGCCGCGCGATGAACACGGTCGCCCCGAACTCCCCGAGCGACACCGCGAAGGCGAACCCGGCCGCGATCAGCAGCGCCCGCCGCACCAGCGGCAGGTCGACCTCCCGCCACACCCGCCACGGCGACGCCCCGAGCACGGCCGCCGCCTCCCTCAGCCGCCCGTCCACGGCCCGCAGCACCGGCAGCATGGTCCGTACGACGAAGGGGGCGCCGACCAGCGCCTGCGCGAGCGGGATCAGGATCCAGGACTGCCTGAGGTCCAGCGGCGGCTCGTCGAGCGCGATCAGGAATCCGAAGCCGACGGTCACCGCGGACACCCCCAGCGGCAGCATCAGCAGCGCGTCGAACCCGCGCACGATCCGGCCCGCGTCCCGGCGGGCGAGCGCCGCGGCGGCGAGAGCGCCGACGGTGACGGCGATGGCGGTGGCGGCGACGGCGTACTGCAGGGAGTTGGTGATCGCCTGGATCGGCGCCACCAGGAACATGCCGCCTTCCTCGCTGGTCAGCGCCCGGTAGTAGCCGAAGCCCGGCGCGTCCAGCGACCGCCGCACCAGCACGGCGAGCGGCAGCACGAGCAGGACGGCGACGGTGGCGAGGACACCGGCCAGCAGCGCCCACTGCCCCGCCCCGCGCGGCCGGCGCGCGGTCACGGAGGCGTCCACCAGCCGCAGGGCCGTCTCCCGGTGCCGTACCGTCCAGGCGTGCACGGCGAGGATCGCGCCGACCGCGGCGAACTGCACCAGTGTGAGGACGGCCGCCGTGGACAGGTCGAAGATCTCGGAGGTCTGCCGGTATATCTCGACCTCGAGCGTGGCGAAGGTGGGACCGCCGAGGATCTGCACCACACCGAAGGAGGTGAAGGTGAACAGGAAGACCATCAGCGCCGCGGCGGCCACGGCGGGCGCGAGCGCCGGGAGCGTGACCCTGCACCAGGCTCTCGCCGGCGAGGCGCCGAGCATCCGCGCGGCCTCCTCCTGGCGCGGGTCGAGCTGCCCCCACAGCCCGCCCACCGTCCGTACGACGACCGCGTAGTTGAAGAAGACGTGCGCGAGCAGGATCGCCCACACGGTGGTGTCCAGCCGTACGCCCCACAGCTCGTCGAGCAGCCCGCCGCGCCCCACCAGCGCCAGGAACGCCGTGCCGACGACGACCGTGGGCAGTACGAAGGGCACCGTGACCACCGCCCTCAGGACCTGCTTGCCGGGGAAGTCGAGGCGGGCGAAGACGTACGCGCCGGGCAGCGCGACGAGCAGGGTGAGCGCGGTGGAGGCGAGGGCCTGCCAGGTGGTGAACCACAGGACATGCCGGATGTCGGACTGGGCGAGCACGTCCCAGACCCGCCCGAACCGCCAGGCGCCGCCGGCCTTCAGTCCCCGGGCCACGATCGCGGCGACGGGGTAGGCGAAGAAGACGGCGAAGAACGCGACGGGCCCGGCCATCAGGGCGAGCCGCGCCGCGTTTCCCGTACGGCTTCTCGTACCGCCCTTGCGGGGGGCTACTTCAGTACGAGCGACGTCCACGACTTGACCCACTGATCACGATTGGCGGCGATCCTGTCGGGGGCCATGGTCTCGGGGTCCTTGGCGGCCGGCCCGTACTCGGTGAACTCGGCGGGCACCTTCGCGCCCTGGACCACCGGGTAGACGAACATGTTGAGCGGCATGTCCTCCTGGAACTCCTTGGAGACGAGGAAGTCGATGAACGCCTTGCCGCCCTTGGTGTTCCCCGCGTTGCTCAGCAGCCCGGCGAACTCGATCTGCCGGAAGCAGGTGCCGTACGCGACCCCGGTGGGCGCCGTGCTCGGCTTCGGGTCGGCGAAGACGACCTCGGCGGGCGGCGAGGAGGCGTACGACACGACGAGCGGGCGGTCGCCCTTGGCCTTCTTGCCGCCGGCCGACCCGGAGAACTCCTCGTCGTACGCCTGCTCCCAGCCGTCGACGACCTTCACTCCGTTGGCCTTCAGCTTCTTCCAGTAGTCCTGCCAGCTGCCGTCGCCGTACTTCGCCGCGGTGCCGAGCAGGAAGCCCAGGCCGGGCGAGGAGGTGGAGGCGTTCTCGGTGACGAGGAGGTTCTTGTACTCCGGCTTGACCAGGTCGTCGAAGGACTGCGGCGGGTTCAGCCTGTGCTTGCTGAAGTACGCCTTGTCGTAGTTGACGCAGATGTCGCCGTAGTCGACCGGGGTGACCCGGTGCCCGCTCTTGTCGAGCCGGTACGCGGCGCCGACCGTGTCCAGGCCCTTGGCCTCGTACGACTGGAACAACCCGTTGTCGAGGGCGCGGGACAGCAGGGTGTTGTCGACGCCGAAGAAGACGTCGCCCTGCGGGTTGTCCTTGGTCAGAATGGCCTTGTTGACGGCCTGGCCGGCGTCGCCGTCCTTGAGGACCTTGACCGTGTAGCCGGAGGACTTCTCGAAGTCCTTGAGCACGTTCTTCGAGACGGCCCACGAGTCGTGGCTGACAAGGGTGACGGTCTTGGAGTCCGCCGAGTCCGTCGAGTCCTTCGCGTGGGTCGACCCGCACGCGGACAGCGTGACCAGGCCGAGCGTGATCGCCGCGGCCACGAACGTCTTGTTGTTCACAGATTCCTCCTGGGATGACCAGGAAGAGACGCGGCCCTGCCCGGGAGACCTTTCGCGGAATCCCGGGCAGGGCGCAACAGCTCGAGTGATGACCGAACTTCCTACCCAGAATGACCTGGGCGAGGTTCAGAGGGTCTGCGGCCTTGGTGCCGCACTCTCAGCGCTGTGGCGCTCCCCTGTCGGAATGTGCAGATGCATGGCTTGTATGAAGTTGTACTGACGGGCTCAGACTACCGCTCGGTGGCCGCCAGCTGACCACAGGCTCCGTCGATCTCCTGCCCGCGGGTGTCCCGGATGGTGACGGGCACGCCGTGGGCGGCGATCGCCTCGACGAAGGCCTTCTCGTCCTCCGGCCGGGAGGCGGTCCACTTCGACCCCGGCGTCGGGTTCAGCGGGATGAGGTTGACGTGCACGGGCCTTCCCTTGAGCAGCCGCCCGAGCCGGTCGCCGCGCCAGGCCTGGTCGTTGATGTCCCGGATCAGCGCGTACTCGATGGACAGCCGCCGGCCGGACCTCGCGGTGTACTCGAACCCGGCGTCCAGCACCTCGCGCACCTTCCAGCGCGTGTTCACCGGCACCAGGGTGTCGCGCAGCTCGTCGTCGGGCGCGTGCAGCGAGATGGCGAGGCGGCACTTGAAGCCCTCGTCGGCGAACCGGTGGATCGCCGGGACGAGCCCGACGGTGGACACGGTGATCCCGCGCTGCGACAACCCGAGCCCGTCCGGCTCCGGGTCGGTCAGGGCGCGGATGGCGCCGACGACCCGCTTGTAGTTGGCGAGGGGCTCGCCCATGCCCATGAAGACGATGTTGGACAGCCGCGCCGGCCCGCCGGGGACCTCGCCGTCCCGCAGGGCCCGCATGCCGTCCACGATCTGGTGCACGATCTCCGCGGTGGACAGGTTCCGGTCCAGACCGGCCTGCCCGGTCGCGCAGAACGGGCAGTTCATCCCGCACCCCGCCTGCGAGCTGATGCACATCGTCACCCGGTCCGGATACCGCATCAGCACCGACTCGACGAGCGTCCCGTCGAACAACCGCCACAGCGTCTTGCGGGTGGTCCCCTCGTCGGTCGACAGATGCCGCACGACCGTCATCAGCTCCGGGAACAGCGCCTCCCGCAGCTTGGCCCGCGAACCGGCGGGGATGTCGGTCCACTGCTCCGGTTCGTGCGCGTACCGCGCGAAGTAGTGCTGCGAGAGCTGCTTGGCGCGAAACGGCTTCTCACCGGCCGCGGCGACGGCTTCCTTGCGCTCGGCGGGCGTGAGGTCGGCGAGGTGCCGCGGGGGCGTCTTGGCTCCGCGGGGGGCGACGAAAGTGAGTTCTCCGGGCTTGGGCATGGTGGTACCAGTGTCGCAGATCGACTTCGGTGACCTGCGGCTGCCGGTCCGGACACCTGTCGCCGGCGGTCGTCGTCCGTCGCCACTGATTCACCTCGGACGGCCCGGAGACGGCCCGGAGAGGGCGCGGGACAACGCCTTGACCTGGCTGCGGAGGTGGGGTGTGATCACGCTATGGGTCCTGGCGATAGCGAGACGGATGCAGGCGTGGCCGACGTCGCAATCGTCGCAGGGCGGATCATCCTCGGGCTGAAGACGCTACGTGATCACCTCGGCTGCTCTCTGCATGAAGCCCTCGACGCCTACGTCGCACGCTACGAGGTGCTGCGACGGGAACGTCCGGCTGACTTCACCAAGAGTCACGAGGAGTACTGGGCGAACTTCTACTCGTGACCCAATGGACGCGATCTTGAAAACCGTCGTGGCGCGAGCCACCGTGGGTTCAAATCCCACACCCACCGCCTGAGCGAACGGCCCTGACCTGGTGGATCGGTCGGGGGCCGTCGGCATGTCCCCGTACCGTGGTCGCCCGGTGTTCCCCGTGATTTCCCGCTCGAACGGGCACGGGAGGGGCACGCTCCCCCATCCCTTCGCCCGGCGAGCCTGCAGCCGATCCTCTATTCCTACAGGGGCATGGAAACGCCGTTCAAAGACAGGCGGCACGATGAGCGAGGTTAGCCGACCTGGTCGGTGGAGGCTTCATGATCGAGGCCCGACAGGGTGCCGTCCATCGGATTGGGACGGCACCCCTGGTGGATGCAGGCTTTGAGGTCTGGCCTCATCCTTATCAGGTCGATCACGAGCCAGCTGCCGTGCGGGCGGTGTCAGGTGACCAGTGTCGCGCTCCAGTTCGCAGTAGTGGTCGGTGACCTTGCGCTCCGGGTCGGGACGACCCGGCCCTCGTCGAGGGCGGTGAGCCGGTCGCCGAGGCCGGCGAGGTCCGCCTGCCAGCCGAACCAGCCGGGTGCGCCGTCGGCCGCGGTCAGCTCGTCCTGGGCGGCATGGAAGGCGGCGTGGACCCGCTCGCGCAGGGGGACCAGGTCCTGGCGCAGGCGTTGGGGCTTCTCCCGCAGGTCCGTCATCGACTCGCTGAGGCCGGCGAACGACTCCCCGATCTCCGCCATGCCCTGGGCCTGAGCCACGAGTTCCTCGAGCACCGGCATGATCTCGTCGAGGTCGTTCTCGTCCTTGCCGACGAGCAGCGCCCGGGTCTCGGCGTACTGCTGGGACGTCCCGTCGACGTCCGTGCGGATCCGCTCGGCCACGTCGGTCTGTCCGCGGATCGCGTCGACGGGCATCCCGTCGCGGTGGCCGAGGAGTACGGCGATCTCCGCGAATTCCCGCGCCAGTTGCTCCCGGCATCTCCAGGAATCCCTGATGCGCCTCGTCGGCGGACTCGATCGTGGACCTCAGGCTCCCCGCGAGCGCCTCGACCGCCTCCTGCTCGCGTTCAGCACGCCTACGCCTCCACATGCGCCCACCCCTCCCGGACACGGATCACGGCGCGGTGATCATATGGTCGCAAGGGGTGGTTTCGGGATGCCCGGGCGGAATCGTCAGCGTGGTCGTCAGCTGGATCCCACGAAGATCACCATCAGCAGCCACACCACCGGAGCCGTGGGCAGCAGCGAGTCCAGCCGGTCCATGATGCCGCCGTGGCCCGGGAGCAGCGTGCCCATGTCCTTGATGCCCAGGTCCCGCTTGATCATGGACTCACCGAGGTCGCCGAGCGTGGCGCTGGCGGCGACCGCGAGGCCGAGCAGGAGGCCCTGCCACCAGCTGCCGTCGTCGATCAGGAACTGCATGCACAGCGCGCCCGCGGCCATGGCGAACAGCACCGCGCCGAGCAGTCCCTCGCGGGTCTTGCCGGGGCTGATGCGCGGGGCGAGCTTGTGCTTGCCGAAGCGCCAGCCGACGGCGTACGCGCCGGTGTCGCTGACCACCGTCAGCAGGAGGAAGGTCAGGACGCGCCACGGGCCGTCGTCGGCGGTGAGCATCATGGCGACGAACGTGGCCAGGAAGGGGACGTAGAAGGCCGCGAAGACGCCGGCCGTGACGTCCTTGAGGTAGCCCTCCGGCGGTTCGGTCATCCGCCAGACCAGCGTCGCCAGCGCGGTCAGCGCCATCGCCACCCAGGCGCCCTCGGCACCCCGGACGTACCCGGAGACGACCATCGCCGCACCGCCGAGCGCCAGCGGGACCAGGGGCGCCTTGATGTCCTTGCGCTCCTGCAGCCGACTGGTCAGCTCCCACAGGCCCACGACGACGGCGACCGCTATGACGCCGACGAACACGGCCTTGACGACGAACAGGGACGCGACGATCACCACACCGAGCCCGACGCCGACCCCTATGGCCGCGCTCAGGTCCCGGCCCGCACTCTTCTTCTGCGGCGCGGGCGCCGGCTGGGGTGCGTCGGGCATGGGCTCCGGATTCTGCGGCGCCGCCCCGTGGGGCGACGTCTGCGGCATGTCATACGGCCCGGGGGACCGGTCCTGCGGTGTCTCGTCGCGGAACAAGGGGCCGCTCGGCCGAGCAGCCCCCCGGTCGTCATCCTGGTCTCCGCCGTACGCGGGAACGTCGGGCACGATGGGCATGGGGCGAGTGTGCTGCGCCTCAGGCGCATCGTACGCGGGACCCGCCGGGGCAGCCCCCTGGACAGGTCCCTGGTCGGTGGGCCCCCAGTAACCGGCCTGTGACCCGGCTTGTGGCGGAGCGCCCCAGGAAGAGTCGTTCATCAGACCTCGAGCAGCTCCGCTTCCTTGTGCTTGAGGAGCTCGTCCACCTGCGCGACGTACTTGGCGGTGGTGTCGTCGAGTTCCTTCTCCGCACGGCGGCCCTCGTCCTCGCCGACCTCGCCGTCCTTGATCAGCTTGTCGATGGCGTCCTTGGCCTTGCGGCGGACGGAGCGGATGGACACCTTGGCGTCCTCGCCCTTGCCCTTGGCGACCTTGATGTACTCGCGGCGGCGCTCCTCGGTGAGCTCGGGGAACACCACGCGGATGATGTTGCCGTCGTTGCTCGGGTTGACGCCCAGGTCTGAGTCGCGGATCGCCTGCTCGATGTTGCGCAGCGCGCTCTTGTCGAACGGGGTCACGACCGCCATGCGCGGCTCCGGCACGGAGAACGAAGCCAGCTGGTTGATCGGCGTCGGCGCGCCGTAGTAGTCGGCCACGATCTTGTTGAACATCGCCGGGTGCGCACGGCCGGTGCGGATCGCGGCGAAGTCCTCCTTGGCGACCACGACGGCCTTCTCCATCTTCTCCTCGGCCTCGAGGAGGGTCTCTTCGATCACCACTTGCTCCTGCGTGTCTTGAGTAGGCCCGGCTGCGGTTCCTTGTCGGCGGCGGCCGGCTGCGTCGCGTCTTCTTCCTGCACGGTTCCCGACCGGCAGGACATTGTCCATCCCCCGGTCGGGGTCCGGGGGCCGTCCGGTCAGTCCCGGCCGCCCTGGTCACCCACAAGCGTGCCGATCTTCTCACCCTTGACGGCTCGCGCGATATTCCCCTCGGCCAGAAGCTCGAACACGAGGATCGGCAGCTTGTTGTCGCGGCACAGGGTGATCGCGGTGGCGTCGGCGACCTTCAGGTCGCGGGTGATGACCTCGCCGTAGCCGAGGGAGTCGAACTTGACGGCGTCCGGGTTGGTCTTCGGGTCGGAGTCGTAGACCCCGTCCACGCCGTTCTTGCCCATGAGCAGCGCCTCGGCGTCGATCTCCAGGGCACGCTGGGCGGCGGTGGTGTCGGTGGAGAAGTACGGCATGCCCATACCGGCGCCGAAGATGACCACGCGGCCCTTCTCCAGGTGGCGCACGGCGCGCAGCGGGATGTACGGCTCGGCGACCTGGCCCATGGTGATGGCGGTCTGGACCCGGCTGTCGATGCCTTCCTTCTCCAGGAAGTCCTGGAGGGCGAGGCAGTTCATCACGGTGCCGAGCATGCCCATGTAGTCCGAGCGGGCGCGGTCCATGCCGCGCTGCTGGAGTTCGGCGCCGCGGAAGAAGTTGCCGCCGCCGATGACGACCGCGATCTCGGCGCCGTCGCGCACGACGGCCGCGATCTCGCGGGCGATCTTGTGCACCACGTCGGGGTCGACGCCCAGGCCCCCGCCACCGGCGAAGGCCTCTCCGGACAGCTTCAGCAGAAACCGGCCGCGTACTTTGCCGTCGTCGCTCTTCTGGGCCTTGGTGGTCATGGGGATCCCGCCTCTGTTACGTGGTGCACATGCGAAGAAGGCCACTGCCGGTTGGGGTCGCTTCTCGCTCCCATGCGCGGCAATGGCCTCCTCGTCAGATCTGCTGTCGTCCGCCACGTGCCCGGTTGTGGCGGCGTACGCGGACGACTGCTGTCGACCCTATCGGGGTCGCCCGCCGATCGCGGTACGGACTCAGATGCCGACCTTGATGCGCGTGAAGCGCTTCAGGGTGACACCGGCCTCGTCCAGAACCTTCTGGACCGCCTTCTTGTTGTCCAGCGCGTACGGCTGGCCGAGCAGCGTGGCGTCCTTGAAGAACCCGTTCAGGCGACCCTCGACGATCTTGGCGATCGCGGCCTCGGGCTTGCCCTCGGCGCGGGTGGTCTCCTCGGCGATGCGGCGCTCGGACTCGACGACCTCGGCCGGGACGTCCTCCTTGGAGAGGTACTTCGGCGCGAAGGCGGCGATGTGCTGGGCGACGCCCTTTGCGACCTCGGCGTTCGGCTTGTCCAGCTCGACGAGGACACCGATCTGCGGGGGCAGGTCGGGCATCGTGCGGTGCATGTAGGCGGTGACGTAACCGTCGGAGAACTGCGCGAAGCGGTCCAGGACGATCTTCTCGCCGAGGTTGGCGTTGGCCTCGTCGACGAACGCCTGGACGGTCTTGCCGGGCTCGATCTCGGAGGCGAGCAGGGCCTCGAGGTCGGCCGGGGAGGTCTTGGCGACGTGCTCGGCGATGGTGTTGGCCACGGCCTGGAACTTGTCACCCTTGGCGACGAAGTCCGTCTCGCACTTCAGCTCGACCAGGACGCCGGAGGAGTTGTCGTCGGCGATGATGGAGACCACGGCGCCGTTCTCGGCGGAGCGGCCCTCGCGCTTGGCGACGCCCTTCTGGCCCTTGATGCGCAGCGCCTCGACGGCCTTCTCGACGTTGCCCTCGGCCTCGTCCAGCGCCTTCTTGCAGTCCATCATGCCGGCGCCGGTGAGCTCACGGAGCTTCTTGACGTCGGCGGCGGTGTAGTTCGCCATGAGTCTGTGAATCTTTCTCGAAGTCTGGAAGATCGAAGATCTACGGGGTCTACCGCCCCCAGTGAGCCGGGGGCCGCCGACGCGCCGCTGACCTACGGGTGAACGGCGGGAACGGACTTCATGTCACCGCTCCCGCCGTCAACGCTGACGGGACGGTCAGGCCTGCTCGCCCTCGGCGGCCGGAGCCTCGGCAGCGGGAGCCTCGGCAGCCGGAGCCTCGGCAGCGGGAGCCTCGGCGGCGGGCGCCTCGGCAGCGGCCGCGGCCGGCTTCTCAGCCTCGTCCGCCTTCTTCTCACCCTCGAGCAGGTCGCGCTCCCACTCGGCGAGCGGCTCGCCCGCGGCCTTCTCACCCTTGCCCTCGGTCGCGACGCCGGAGCGGGCGATGAGGCCCTCGGCGACGGCGTCGGCGATCACGCGGGTGAGCAGGGTGACGGAGCGGATCGCGTCGTCGTTGCCCGGGATCTTGTAGTCGACCTCGTCGGGGTCGCAGTTGGTGTCGAGGATGGCGACGACCGGGATGTTGAGCTTGCGGGCCTCGCCGACCGCGATGTGCTCCTTCTTGGTGTCCACGATCCAGACGGCGCTGGGCACCTTGGACATCTCGCGGATACCACCGAGGGTCTTCTCCAGCTTGGCCTTCTCACGCGAGAGGACCAGGAGCTCCTTCTTGGTGAGGCCGGAGGCGGCCACGTCCTCGAAGTCGATCTGCTCGAGCTCCTTCAGGCGCTGCAGACGCTTGTAGACGGTCGAGAAGTTGGTGAGCATGCCGCCCAGCCAGCGCTGGTTGACGTAGGGCATGCCGACGCGGGTGGCCTGCTCGGCGATGGCCTCCTGCGCCTGCTTCTTCGTGCCGACGAACATGACCGTGCCGCCGTGGGCGACGGTCTCCTTGACGAACTCGTAGGCGCGGTCGATGTACGACAGCGACTGGAGCAGGTCGATGATGTAGATGCCGTTGCGCTCGGTGAAGATGAAGCGCTTCATCTTCGGGTTCCAACGGCGGGTCTGGTGACCGAAGTGGACGCCGCTCTCCAGCAGCTCCCGCATCGTGACGACGGCCATGGCCGTATCTCCTTGAATTTCTCGGTTGTGCCGCGGATGCCGGACGGCTCCCGCGCCTGACGCCCGCGATGCGCCGTTGCCACATGAGGACCGAGGGGCGCTGATACGAACGGACCGTCGCCGGCCGCGCCTCGTATCGGGGCGTGCGAAGTCGACCCGGTGACCCGGATCGCCACAAGAAGTGTACGGGACCGGCGAGGCACCGGGTGACGTGGCTGTCCACAACCCGGGAGTTGTCCACAGATGTCGGCCGTGATCGGCGGGGGTGCGGGACGGTTGCCGCATGCGAGCGAAACGATGCACGGCTGTGTGGCTGGGGATACTGGTGGGAGTGGCGGTGACCGTTCTGGCCTCCCTCGCCTGGGCGGACGCCCCTCCTCCGCCGACCCCGCAGACACCCGTCCCGCCGATCGGCCGCACCTGGCCGGTGGGCACACGCCCTGCGGTGGTACGGGGCTGGGAGCCCCCGGCGACGGTCTACGGCCGCGGCCACCGGGGCGTGGACCTGGCAGCGGCCCCCGGGACTCCGGTACGGGCGGTGGCGGCCGGCCGGGTCTCCTTCGCGGGGCGGGTGGCGGGCAGAGGGGTGGTGTCCGTGGACCTGAAGGGCACTGACCTTCGAACGACGTACGAACCGGTGACGCCCTCCGTGAGGAAGGGGGAGGAGGTGGAGGCGGGCGAGGTGGTGGGCAGGACGCAGGCCACGGGCGGGCACTGCGGGGGCGGGTGCCTCCACTGGGGCCTGCTCAGAGGGGAGACGTACCTGGACCCGCTGTCGCTCCTGCCACCGTGGCTCCTGCACAGGGGCCCGTCGAGACTGCTTCCGGTGCTGGGCGTACCGCTGCCTTCGTGAGCCGCTTGCCTGCGGGCAGTCGTGCCTCCCCCGGTGCCTTGAGGGCCTGGGGCCCGCCGGCGGGCATCAGCCCTGGACACCTCGGCTGGGGCCCGCCGGCGGGCATCAGCCCTGGACACCTCGCAGCGCCATGCTCACCGCGGCATCGGTGATCGCCGCAGGATCCTCGGCGGCACCCAGCTCAATACGCCGAACCGCCGCATCCACCACCCCCTGGAGCAGCATCGCCGCCAGCCGGGGCTGCTGGTGCCCCAGCTCCCCGAGCGCCTCGACGATCATCGCGACGAGCCCCCCGTGCGCGGCACGGATCTTCTCCCGGGTCCCCGCGTCCAGCTCACTCGCCGAGATCGCGACGACGGCCCGGTGCCGCCGGTCCCCGACCAGGGCCAGCTGCTGCCGCACATACGCCTCGACCTTGCCCTCGGGTGTGTCCGCGCGGTCCATCGCCGCCGACACTTCCGCCGCCCACACCGGGAAGTCGACCTCGCACAGCTCCTCGACCACCGCGGCCCGCGACCGGAAGTACTCGTACACGGACGACCGTGCGAGACCCGTCCGCTCGGCGAGGGCCGGGAAGGTCAGCGCCTCCGTCCCGCCCTCGGACAGCAGGGACCGTGCCGCGTCCAGCAGGGCGGCTCGCTGCATCGACCGGTGCTCGGCCACGGAGGCCGCTCGAATCCTTGGCACGTCAACCACTTTACGGACGAGCCCCCGCGGACGGGAGCATCTTCACTCCCCCGCCGTCACTCCGTCAGCGTCCGAAACTCGCCAGCTTCGCCCGCAGCTGCAGCACCGACTTGGTGTGGATCTGGCTGACCCGGCTCTCGGTGACCCCGAGCACGTTGCCGATCTCGGCGAGCGTGAGGCCTTCGTAGTAGTAGAGCGTCACCACGGTCTTCTCCCGCTCCGGCAGTGTGTTGATCGCCCGCGCCAGGAACCGCCTGAGCTCCCGGTCCTCGGCCACCTCCACCGGATTGTCCGCGGCGGTGTCCTCCAGGGTGTCCATCAGGCTCAGCCGTTCGCCGCCCTCGCCGCCGGCGTGCAGCATCTCCTCCAGTGCCACCACGTTGGCCAGCGACAACTGGCTGAAGACGGCGTGGAGTTCCTCCACCTCGATGCCCAGCTCGGCGGCCACCTCGGCCTCCGAGGGGGTACGTCTGAGCCGCGCCTCCAGCGTGGCGTACGCCCGCTCGACGTTCCGTGCCTTCTGCCGCACCGACCGGGGGATCCAGTCCAGCGCCCGGAGCTCGTCGATCATGGCGCCACGGATCCGGGTGATCGCGTACGTCTCGAACTTGATCTCCCGGTCGATGTCGAACTTCTCGATCGCGTCGATGAGCCCGAAGACCCCCGAGGACACGAAGTCGGCCTGCTCCACGTTGGGCGGCAGACCGACGCTCACCCGTCCCGCCACGTATTTCACCAGCGGCGAGTAGTGCAGGATCAGCTGCTCCCGCAGCCGCTCGTCCCCCGTCGCCTTGTAGGACCGCCACAGCTCGTCGAGCGTCGAGGGAGCGGGCGGCCGCACGCTGCCACCGTCGCGGGCGGCTGGGGGGATCGCCGCCCGGTCGGACCCGGAGGTGTGCTGGGGCATTCGTCGCCTTGTGCCGTTCTGCCGTGAAGTGCCGTGAAGTGCCGTGAAGTGCCGTGAACTGAGAAGGAGTGGGCCGAAGAGGTGTGCCTGGGTGAGCTGTCGGTCTGGTGTGGAGTTGCCGCGGTTCGTGTCGGGGTCCTCGTGAGCGTAGCGTGACTGAGGAGTCGCGGTGTGCGAACAGCGAGCCTCACCCCTGCGGGGAAGCCACCCGCGACGCGACCCGGCGGGCCCCGCGCGTCGCCCTGCGTGACCGACCGGGCGTGCCAACTCCGGGAAAACCCAAGCGTGTCGAGGATTCCCCCGGACGGCCGAACACGCTCGGTCAGCATCGCGTCCGGCCGTCCCCGACCGGGATCACCGCCTGGCGTGTCAACTTCCAGCCATCGCCGTGTCGTTCGACGTAACCAAGTGCTCGGAGTTCGTACAGTCTGGCGATCGCCTCGTCCTGGGTGGTCTGCGCGCCGCACGCGATCTCCCCGGGCGGCGCCGGCCGGTGCGCGGGGAGGGCTGCCAGGACCCGTCGCGCGTCGGCTTCCAGCAGGTCGCGCGGGAGCACCGGGCCACGCCTGGCCGGGGCCAGCTCGCCGATGTCGCCGACCAGCTCGACGACGTCGGCGGCGTCGGTGACGAGGACCCCCTCCTCGCGCAGCAGTTCGTGCACGCCCGCCGAGAGGGCGCTGGTGACGGGCCCGGGCACGCCCATGGTGAACCGCCCCAGCCGCTGCGCCGCCCGCGCCGTGACCAGGGAGCCGCTGCGGTAGGCCGCCTCGACGACCACGGTGCCCCTGGTCAGCGCGGCGATGACCCGGTTGCGGAGGATGAACCTGCTCGGCGTCGGATGGTCACCGGGCGGCAGCTCCCCGATCACGAGGCCCTGGTCCGCGATCCTGGTGATCAGCTGGGTGTGTCCGCGCGGGTAGGGCCGGTCGACGCCGCAGGCCAGGACGGCGACGGTGGCCCCGCCCGCGCCGAGCGCGCCCCGGTGGGCGGCGCCGTCGATGCCGTAGGCGCCGCCCGAGACCACCACCCAGCCGCGCTCGGCGAGCCCGGCGGAGAGCGCGGCCGCCGTATGGGCGCCGTACTCGGTGCAGGCCCGGGCGCCCACGACGGCGACCGATCTGAGCGCCCACATCCGCAGGCTGGGCCGGCCGCGCACCCACAGTCCCAGGGGCCGGGCGTCCCCGAGGTCGTCGAGCTGGGCCGGCCACTCGGTGTCCCCGGGGCACACGAACCGCACCCCGGCCGCCCGCGCGACGTCCAGGTCCCGCTCCGGCTCGGCCCGCCCGGCCCGCGCCCGCAGCCCGGCCCAGCGCGTCCCGCTCACCCCCGGCAGCGGCTCACCTCCCTCCCGCAGCCGCCGGGCCACCTCCGGCACCCCGTGCTCCCGCATCCAGCGGCCGCCGGTCTCGTCGCCGGGTTCGAGGACCCGGGTGAGGAAGGCCCGGCACAGGCGCTCGCCGTACGGGTCCTCGGCTGCGGTCACGTCAGCGCCCCGATGGCCATCGACACGCCCCGTGGGACGCCGGTGCGCAGCTGCAGGGCGAGGGCGACGTCGGTGGCACCGGGCCGGTCGTGACCGACGAGATCCGCCACCGTCCAGGCGACGCGCAGCACGCGGTCGATGCCCCGGGCGGTCAGCACGCCCCGCTCCAGGTTCCGCTCCGCCTCGTCCATCGCACCGCTCGCCGCGTGCCAGCGGCTGCGCAGTTCCCTCCCCGGGACCTCGCTGTTGGTCCGCCACGGGGTTCCGGCCAGGCGTGCTGCGGCCCGCTCCCTGGCCGCCCGGACCCGGTCGGCGACCGTCGCGGTGCACTCGCCCCGTGCGCCGGGCTCGGTGAGCTCGGCGCGGGTGACGGGGTCGACCCCGACGCGCAGGTCGACCCGGTCGAGGAGCGGGCCGGAGAGCCGGGACTGGTAGCGGCGGATCGCCGAGGGCGGGCACTCGCACAGCGTGTCGCGCTGCGAGAAGCGTCCGCAGGGGCACGGGTTGGCCGCGAGCACCATCAGGAACCTGGCCGGGAACCGCACCACGCCCGCGCTGCGCGCGATCACGACGTGCCCCGACTCCAGTGGCTGCCGCAGGGCGTCGAGGGTCTGGCCATGGAACTCCGGCGCCTCGTCCAGGAAGAGCACTCCCCGGTGGGCGAGGGAGACGGCTCCGGGCCGCGCGACGCCGGGGCCGCCGCCGACGAGGGACTGCATGGTGGCCGAGTGGTGCGGGGCGCAGTACGGGGCGACGTCGATGAGGGGCCTGCCGGGCGGCAGGAGCCCGGCCACCGAGTGGACGGCCGTCACCTCCAGGGAGTCCTGGCGGCAGAGCCGGGGCAGGACGGCGGGCAGCCGCTCGGCGAGCATGGTCTTGCCCGCGCCTGGCGGTCCTTCGAGGAAAAGGTGGTGCCCGCCCGCGGCGGCCACCTCCACCGCCGTGCGTGCCGAGACCTGGCCGACGACGTCGGCGAGGTCGTGAGCCTGCTCGTGCTGCGCGGCGCCCATGCTGTGCACGCCCGTGGCCGCTCCCGTTCCGGGCACGCGCAGACCGGCCAGGAGGGGGTCCGGGCGCCCCAGGTCGTCGGGTTCCTCGTCGGGTACGGGCTCGTCCGTCAGGACGGCGATCAGCTGCCGCAGGCTGCGGATCCCGAGCACGGAGACACCGGGCACCAGGGACGCCTCGGCGGCGGCGCACTCCGGTACGACCACCTGCTCGTAGCCGGCGTCGGCCGCGGCCAGCACGGCCGGCAGGATGCCCCGGACGGGACGGACCCGGCCGTCCAGTCCCAGTTCCCCGATCATGACGATGTCGGCGAGGACCCTCGGGTCGATCCGCTCGGCGGCGCCGAGCACCGCGCAGGCGACCGCCAGGTCGAAGCCGCTGCCGGCCTTCGGCACCGAGGCCGGGCTGAGGCCCACGGTGAGTTTCTTCTGCGGCCACTCGCCGCCCGAGTTCACGACCGCCGCCCGCACCCGGTCCCGGCTCTCCGTCAGGCTCTTGTCGGGCAGGCCCACCAGGGTGAACGCGGCGACGCCCGGCTCCAGGTCGGCCTGGACCTCGACCACCACGCCCTCGACGCCCACCAGCGCCACGGAGCACGTACGCGCGAAGCCCATGTCAGGCCACCCCTCGCGCGTGCTCGACCACGGGGGCGCCGCGGACGGGGAGCAGGACGCCGATCAGGTCGATGCGGACGCCGCCCGGCGGGGCGCCTCCGTGTTCCTGGGCCCAGCGCTGCGCCAGGCCGCGCAGACGCTCCGCCTTGGTCGGTGTGACCCCGGCCATGGGATGCTCGAAGCAGCCCGCCCGGCGGGTCTTGACCTCGCAGACCACCAGGACGTCGCCGTCCCGGGCCACGATGTCGATCTCACCCGTCCTGCCGCAGCGCCAGTTGCGCTCCAGGACCGTCATCCCGGCGTCGCCCAGCCGCCGCGCGGCCAGGTCCTCGCCGTACTTGCCCATCGCACTGCGTTGTGCGTTGCGTGTGTTCATGTCGGCACCACCTCCGGCGCCAACCGTCACGCATCCGGCCCCAAGAAGTTGATCTTGGTGGACTACTCACCGGTTGTGGACAACTCCGTCACCCGCCCGGGAGCTCCAGGTCGCTCTTGTTCAGCTCCTCGATGTTCACGTCCTTGAACGTGAGCACGCGTACCTGCTTCACGAAGCGGGCGGGCCGGTACATGTCCCAGACCCAGGCGTCCGCCATGGACACCTCGAAGAACACCTCACCCTGGACCGAGTGCACCTGCATCTCGTAGTCGTTGGTGAGGTAGAAGCGCCGTTCGGTCTCGATCACGTATTTGAACAGACCGACGACATCGCGGTACTCCCGGTAGAGCTTCAGCTCCATCTCGGTCTCGTACTTCTCGAGGTCCTCGGCGCTCATGGCATGTTCCCCTTCAGCCGTGCGATCCCACCATTGTGCGCCAGTCCCGCGGGCCCCTAGACGATTTCCGTGTCAAGGGTCACGGGCGTGGCCGGGGGACCTTCGTCGAGCAGCCTGCCAAGGAGCTCGGCGAGTCTGGTCGGATACACCGTCTCATGTGCCCGGGTCAGTTCCCGACACGTCCACCAGCGCGCTCCGGCGACGCTGCGCCGCTCCAGCTCGGTGAGGGCCGCCGCCCGGGTCGCGGTCCGGGTCGTGCGGGCCAGGTAGTACCACTCGTCCTGGTCCCAGCGGCGGCCGGCGAACGGGAACGAACACCTGCGCCGCCACAGCACCGGGCCGATTTCGACCTCGGTGATGCCGGTCTCCTCGGCGAGTTCCCGCAATGCGGCCTCTTCGCGCGTCTCGTCCCCCTCCAGCCCGCCGCCGGGGGTGAACCACCAGTCGTCGGCCGGGTCGTCCGGTTCGTGGCCGTGCAGGAGCAGGATGCGGTCGTCGGGATCGAGGAGGACCACCCGGGCGACCTTGCGCAGCCCGCCCGCGAATGCGTCCGCGCCCGCCTGCGTGGCGTCAGCGGGCACCGACGGGCTCCGTACGGGCGCGGGAGCGGTTGCCGCCCAGTCGCCTGGCGATCGGGCCGTAGGCGCCGCCGCCCAGGATGAGGACGGCACCGCCCCCGATCAGCAGGACGATCGTGCGCAGCGGCCCGGGCCGGGAAAGGCCACCCAGGGTCTCGAAGCCGGTCGGGCGCTTCAGCATGCCGTTCATGGGCCAGACGACGGCGTCGACGCGGGCGCTCACGGCGGTGCGGGCGACCGTGCCGCTGGCGGCGTCGGTGAGGTGGGCGGTGGAGTCCAGGGAGCCCTGGCGCTCGTCACCGAGGACGAACAGCCGGCCCTTGGGCACGGTCACCGTCGGGATCTTCTTGGTCTCGGCCAGGCTGCCCTTGGGCAGGTACGGCTCGTCGATCTGCTTGCCGTTGACGGTCAGCCTGCCGTTGGTGCAGCAGGAGACAGTGTCACCGCCGACCGCGACCACGCGCTTGACGACGTTCGCGTTCGTCACCCAGCTCTTGTCCCGGAAGACGACGACGTCACCGCGGCGTACCTCGCCGCCGTCGACGCGCTGGGCCAGCACCCGGTCGCCCGCGTCGATCGTCGGCGACATCGAGCTGGTGGGCACGGTGTACGGCCGGTAGACCACCGCTCCCCACGCGAATCCTCCGAGGAACAGCAGCAGGCCCAGCGCCACGGCCAGCCCGGACAGCCGCTGTCCGAGCCGGCTTCCCACCTGCGCCGCGTCTGTGCCCCCGCCGCTGCGCGGGGCCGTACGTGTCGTGCTCTCGCCGCCCATGGGTCCGCACCCTACCGGGCGGTACCGACAGGAGGCAGCCCCTCTTTCTCCCGGCCTTGGTCAGCCGCTGCGCCTGCGCCGCCACACGGCCATCGGCAGCACGGCCGTCAGGGCGATGCCCTGCGGGGCCACCGAGAGGGACGCGGCGGAGGAGGACTTCTCGTCGAGGCCCGGCTGGTCGAAGGTGTCGGGGACCGGCAGGGTGCCCCAGCGGTTGATCGGCCAGGCCTTCACGACGGCGCGCCCGACGACGTCGTCGACCGGGACCATGCCGTGGTACTTGTCGTCCTGGTTGTAGCGGGAGTCACGCGAGTTCTGGCGGTGGTCGCCCATGACCCAGACGTATCCCTCGGGCACCTTGACCTTGAACTGGCCGCCCTGGTCGTCGTCCGTGCAGGGCGTGTTCCCGGGGTAGACGTACGGCTCGTTCAGCGCCTTGCCGTTGACCGTCAGCGGACCGGTCCCCTTGCACCGGATCGTGTCACCGCCGACCCCGATCACGCGCTTGATGAGGTCCTTCTCCTCCGCCGACGGCATCAGGCCGATCCAGCTGAGGACCTTCTGCACCGCGTTCGGTTCGGGCGTCGGCTCGCCGGCCAGCCACTTGCTGGGGTCGTGGAAGACGATGACCTCGCCGCGCTCGGGCTCGGAGCCGAACCACGGGGTGAGCTTGTCGACGAGGACCCGGTCCCCCTCCTGCAGGGTGTTCTGCATCGAGTCGGACGGGATCGAGAACGCCTGCACCAGGAACGTCTTGATCAGCAGGGCCAGTACGAGCGCGATGCCGACCAGGATCGGCAGCTCCTTCCAGAAGGAGCGGGGTTTCTTCGGAGCCGGCCTCGACTCGCCCGGGCCCTGGTCCTCGCCCGGGGGCTGCCGCTCGCCCGGTCCCGTACCGTAACCCTCGACCGCCGCGGAGTCATTCCCGGAGGTCACGGCGTCGTCCGCGCCAGGGGTCGCGTCCACGGGGCGTCCGCGGTGCTCCTCGCCGTCGTGTCCGGACCGTGCGCCAACCGCCACATCCCCCACGCCAACTCCTTACTCTGTGCCGCCGCCTGCGCCCTACGCGGTGCAGGCCCACCACTCCCATAACGAGCGGAAGTTCCGCAGGGCTCGGGAGTTGGATCGTTCCGTTCGGATCCTCGGAAACAACCCTATGCGACAGCTGGGGAGACGAGGTCGTCGTGGACGCCGCGTCGGTCACCGAAGAAAAGGTTTGCGGTTCTTTGAGGGTGGTCCAGTGGCCCAGCGGCCAGCCGATGACCATGGCGCGTCCGACCACCGAGTCCACGGAGACCGTGCCGCCGTAACCGGTGTTCTGGTGGGCGCGGGAGTCCGCGGAGTTGGCCCGGTGGTCACCCATCACCCACAGCCGCCCCTCGGGGACGGTGACGTCGAACGGCGTGAGCGACGGGGCGTTGCCCGGGTACAGGTAGTCCCCTTCGGTCAGGGGAACGCCGTTGACGGTCACCCGTCCCTGCGCGTCGCAGCACTTGACGTGGTCTCCGCCGACCCCGATGACCCGCTTGATGAGGTCCTTCTCGTTGTCGGAGGGCAGCAGGCCGATGAACTGGAGGCCTTCCTTGACCTGCTTGACCCCCACCGGGTCGTTCTTCTTGGCGGTCTGCTCGTCGGCCAGCCAGCCGCCCGGATCGTGGAACACGACGACGTCCCCGCGCTGCGGCTCGGAGCCGAACCACGGGGTGAACTTGTCGACCAGGACGCGGTCGCCGATCCGGATCGTCTCCTCCATGGAGCCCGACGGAATCACGAACGCCTGGACGAGGAAGGTCTTCAGCACGAGCGCTATCAGGACGGCCACGCCGACCAGGAGGGGGACCTCCCGCACCGCGCTGCGCCTGCGCTTGCGCTTGACCTTGCGCTGGAGCTTGCGCCGCTCCGCGCGGGTGCGTCCGCCCGACGGGCCGGAGGTGCGGCGGGAGCCGGTGGGCAGCAGGTTGTCGGCGGCGGTGCTGGGCACACCGCGCGGCTTGCCACGGTTACCCATGGGCGCCCTCCGCGGCGGCGGGCACGCGCGCGTAGGAGGCGGGGCGGCGCAGGTGCGTGAGGTGGGCGTACGGCCACACGATCCAGTCGGCCCGCCCGATCACGTCGCCGACGGGAATCATGCCGCCGCCCGGCGAGCCCAGGTGGTCGCGGGAGTCGCTGGAGTCGCTGCGGTGGTCGCCGAGGACGAAGAGCCTGCCGGCGGGCACGACGACATCGAAGGGCACGGCGGACGGACTGTCCCCGGGGTAGAGGAACGCCGTCTCGTCGACCGACCGGCCGTTCACTTCGATCCTCCCCTCCTTGTCGCAGCAGACCACGTGGTCTCCGGCCACGCCCACAACGCGCTTGACGTAGTCGGCGTCCCCGAAATACCCGGCGCCGTCGAACACAACCACGTCGCCACGCCGTGGCTGGTCACCGAAACGGTACGCCAACTTGTTTACGAGAACGCGGTCCCCGATCCTCAATCCCTGTTCCATGGATCCGCTCGGAATCTGGAACGGTTGCACCACGAACGTGTTGAGGAGAAGCAGAAACACCAGGCAGACGAACAGGGTCAGGGTGATCCGCCCGCCCGGCAGCCAGTCGGTGATCCGCGACACCAACGCGAAACGCGACCGTCCCTCCGTACCCGGGGTGTCGGGGTGGGAGGAGCGGTCGCGGTCCGTCGTCGGCTGTGCTTCGGTGTCCATCGGGGCCCGATGCTATCCGGCCCCGATGTGACTGCCGAGAAGCGCTCAGCTCTCGCGCTTCTCCTTGATCTTCGCGGCCTTGCCGCGCAGCTCACGCAGGTAGTACAGCTTGGCGCGGCGCACGTCACCGCGGGTGACGAGCTCGATCTTCTCCACGATCGGGGTGTGCACCGGGAAGGTGCGCTCGACGCCGACGGAGAAGGAGACCTTGCGGACCGTGAAGGTCTCGCGGACACCGGAACCCTGGCGGCGGATCACAACGCCCTTGAACTGCTGCACACGGGAGCGGTTGCCCTCGATGACGCGCACGTGGACGTTGACGGTGTCACCCGGACGGAAGGCCGGGATGTCGCTGCGCAGCGACGCGGAGTCGACGGTGTCGAGCAGGTGAGACATTTCGTCTGCTTTCTTCGCTGATGCCACAGGTCATCAACGGAACTAGGTTTCCAGGAGGACTGCCGTGCGGGTCGGGGCGGGCGTCGTTTCCCCCTGTGGCAGGGGCGCACGCCGGACGGACGCACAACAGCGGTCTATTCTTCCACGCCCTGTGTCCTGCGCCAAAATCGGCCGTACGGTTCGCCCTGCGGATCCGGCGCCCAGCCCAGGATGGACAGCATCTCGCGGTCCTTCTTGTCGAACGCCTTGGGGTCGCAGCGCTCGATGAGGTCGGGCCGGTTGGCCGTCGTACGCCGCAGGGCCTCGTCCCGGCGCCAGCGGGCGATCTTGCCGTGATGGCCGCTGAGCAGCACCTCCGGGATGTCCCGGCCGCGCCATAGGGGCGGCTTGGTGTAGACGGGGCCCTCCAGGAGGCTCGCCATCGCGCCGGGCGCGAAGGAGTCGTCCCGGTGGGACTCGGCGTTCCCGAGGACACCGGGCAGCAGCCGCGCCACGGCCTCCGTGATGACGAGGACGGCCGCCTCGCCGCCGGCCAGGACGTAGTCGCCGATGGAGACCTCGTAGACGGGTATCCGGGTGGCGTACTCGTCGATGACCCGGCGGTCGATGCCCTCGTACCGGGCCGGCGTGAAGATCAGCCAGGGGCGCTCGGACAGTTCGACGGCCAGCTCCTGGGTGAAGGGGCGGCCGCTGGGGGTGGGCACGATCAGCACGGGCGCGTGAGAACCCGTCTCGTAGCCGTCGGCGAGGACGGAGTCGAGGGCGTCGCCCCAGGGCTCCGTCTTCATGACCATGCCGGGGCCACCGCCGTACGGCGTGTCGTCGACCGTGTTGTGGCGGTCGTACGTCCACCCGCGCAGGTCGTGCACGTGCACGTTCAGCTGTCCACGCGCGCGTGCCTTGCCGACGAGGGAGACGTTCAGCGGTTCCAGGTACTCGGGGAAGATCGTGACGACGTCGAGGCGCATCAGGCCTCATCCCCGGAGTCCCTTGGGGACGCGATCTCGGCGCGGTCGTCGATCAGGCCGGGGGGCGGGGCGATGACCGCCTTCTGCTCCTCCAGGTCGATCTCGGTGACGATCTCCTCGACGAACGGGATCATGACCTCGGTCCCGTCCGGGCGTTCCACGATGAACAGGTCCTGCGTGGGCAGGTGCGAGATCTCGGTGATCCGGCCGACCTCCGTACCGTCCTCGGTCACCACGTCGAGGTCGATGAGCTGGTGGTCGTAGTACTCGTCCTCCTCCTCGGGGAGCTCGTCGGGGTCGACCTCGGCGATCAGGAGGGTGTTGCGCAGCGCCTCGGCGGCGTTGCGGTCGGCGACGCCCTCGAAACGCAGGAGGAGCCGGCCGCTGTGCACCCGGCCGGTGGCGATGGTGAGCGGACCTGCGGAGGCGGGGTCCGTGGTCAGTACGGCACCGGGCGCGAGCCTCAGTTCCGGCTCGTCGGTACGGACCTCGACGGTGACCTCGCCCTTGATGCCGTGGGCGCGGCCGATCCGTGCGACTACCAGCTGCACTGTGCTTGATCTCCTGTCATACGACTGCGGGCCGGGGACGGCCCAGTGGCCCTCCCCGGCCCGAGCCGGTGCTGCGAAACGTCAGCGGACGTGGTCCACGTCGACGAGGTCGACGCGGACGCCGCGGCCGCCGATGGCGCCCACGACGGTGCGCAGGGCGCGCGCGGTGCGGCCGTTGCGGCCGATCACCTTGCCGAGGTCGTCCGGGTGGACCCGGACCTCGAGCACGCGCCCGCGGCGCAGGTTGCGCGAGGCGACCTGCACATCGTCAGGGTTGTCGACGATGCCCTTCACGAGGTGCTCAAGCGCCTCTTCGAGCATGCTGCTCAGGCCTCGGTCGACTCGGACTCAGCCGCGGCCTCGTCCTTCTTCTCAGCCTTCTTCTTCTGGGTGATCGCCTCACCCTTGCCCTCGTCGTCACCGCCGAGAGCCTCGAACGACGGGCGCGTGGCCTTCGGCTCGGCGACGAGCAGCGGCGCCGGGGCGGGCTCGCCCTTGAACTTCTGCCAGTCGCCGGTCTTCTTCAGGATGGCGAGCACGGGCTCGGTCGGCTGGGCGCCGACACCGAGCCAGTACGCCACACGCTCGGCGTCCACCTCGATGACCGACGGGTTGTAGGTCGGGTGGTACTTGCCGATCTCTTCGATGGCCCGGCCGTCACGGCGGGTACGGGAGTCGGCGACGACGATGCGGTAGTGAGGCGAACGGATCTTGCCCAGACGCTTCAGCTTGATCTTGACTGCCACGGGAGTGGGTTCTCCTGGATTTGACGTGGTTGGGCACGGCGAGATGGCCGCGTGGGGTTGCGGTACCCGAGTGCCCGATGGACGCGTCAGCCGGAGGAGAGAGGGGTCCTGTGCGGCTGTCGAGTACAGCTAGCCATTGTGCCATACCCGGCGGGTCGCTTCTGGCCGAGGGTGGGGAGTGCGGGCCCGGGCATGCCTGAGGGGCACCCGGCGCGGAGGTGAGAACGTCGGGTGCTCGCCCGGCGGGGGCCGGGTCACGGCTGCCACGAGCAGCCGTGACCTCAGCTCGCCGCCGCCCCCACGATCTCCGGGATCCGGAACGGCTTCCCGCAGCCGCCGCACACGATCGGCGCCTGGGCCAGGACCGACGGCACCACCCGGACGTTGCGGCCGCAGTCGCAGACCGCCTTGACGCGGACGCCGCCGCCGGAGGAGCCGTGGCGGGCGGCGGGGCCGCGGAAGGTCCGGGACGTGTCGGAGGACGTGGCCGCCGTGTGGGCCTTCAGGGCCCGCTGGAGGCGCTCGATGGTCGGCCGGTAGCGCCGCTTCGCCTCGGGGTTGAGCGTGACCAGCGAGAAGCCGCTGCTGGGGTGCGGCTCGTCGGGGTGGTCCAGGCCCAGCTCCTCGGCGATCGCGAGGAATCGGCGGTTGTGGTAGCGCCCCGCGCGGGAGGTGTCGCGGACTCCGCGCGCGGCGGCGATGCCATGGACTGCTTCGTGGAGCAGTCGCTCGAAGGAGAGCTCGTGACCGCAGGCGGACGACGACTCTCCGATCAGGGACTCTGGCGCGGCAAGGTCAGGCAGCTCGGGGTGGTACCGCTGAATGTCGGCCCACGCCTGCGCCAGCTCTGCGGCGAGAACAGGTGGTGTCTGTGTCGTGCTCACGTAATGACAACGAGCCTGGGTGCCGCTGTGTTCCGATTCCGGGCCATCCCAAATAATTTGCACGTACCCGTCAGTTGCCGCTGATGCGTCCTGACGAGGGCGGGTGCGCTGATCTGCGGAGAAGCCTCACACCTCGTACCAAGCCGGTACGTAGTTCAACGTACGGCCCGGCGCGTAGAGCTGGTCCACGCGCCGGGGCGGCTGCGGTCGGCAGATGTACAAGAGGCGTTTCGGTCGCTCTCCCGCCGCAGGGGCGCTACTTAGTAAGCGCGCGCGACGACCGCGACGTTACCCGGCGCGTCCTCGTCGTCCGGCACCGACCCGTCCTCGGCGACCAGACACCGTACGGTCACCGCGTGGTCGGCCAGCTTGGCCTCGCCCTCATCGCCGAGGACCGCCCACGGGACGCGGGCCCAGTGGCCCGCGCCCACCGCCTCGACGGCATGCTCGATCGACGACACGTCACAGGTGCGGGACTCGCGGCGCTCGCGGGACTGCCGCAGCAGCAGCGCCTGGTCCTCCTCCAGCAGCGCGGGAAGCACGTCCGCGAGCGTGTCGATCGCCATCGGCTCCTTGCCCCCAGGGATGCGCCGGGCCAGCATCGCGGTGCCGTTCTCCAGGTCACGGGGGCCGACCTCGACGCGCACGGGCACGCCCTTGAGCTCCCAGTCGACGGCGCGGCGGCCGAAGAGGGTGTCGGTGCGGTCGTCGACCTGGACGCGCAGGCCGGCCGCCTTCAGCCGGCCGCCGATCTCGCGGACCTTGGCCAGAACCGCCTCGTCCCCCTTGATCGCGAGGACGACGACCTGGACCTGCGCCAGGCGCGGCGGGACCCTGAGGCCGTTGTCGTCGCCATGGGTCATCACCAGAGCGCCGATCATGCGGGTGGTCGAGCCCCAGGAGGTCTGCCAGACGTACTCCTGGGAGCCGTCCTTGGACAGGTACCGCGTGTTGAACGCCTTGGCGAAGTTCTGGCCCAGCTCATGGCTGGTGACCATCTGCAGGCCTTGCCGTCGCCCATCATGCTCTCGAGAGTGAGGGTGTTGATGGCGCCCGCGAACCGCTCCTTGACGGTCTTGCGGCCGGAGACGAAGTCCATCGCGAGGATGTTCGTCAGGAAGTCCCCGTAGACGTTCCGCTGGATGTGCGCGGCGAAGTCGCGCGCCTCCTCGTACGTGGCGTGCGCGGTGTGGCCCTCCTGCCACAGGAACTCCGACGTCCGCAGGAACAGCCGGGGCCTGAGCTCCCAACGCACCACGTTCGCCCACTGGTTGATCAGCAGGGGCAGGTCGCGGTAGCTCTGCACCCACTTGGAGAAGTACTCGTTGATGATGGTCTCGGAGGTCGGCCGGACCACCGCCGGCTCCTCCAGCTCCTTGCCGCCGCCGTGCGTGACCACCGCGAGCTCGGGCGCGAACCCCTCGACGTGGTCGGCCTCGCGCGTGAGGTACGACTGCGGGATCAGCAGCGGGAAGTACGCGTTCTGGGTGCCCGTCTCCTTGATGCGGGCGTCCATCTCCGCCTGCATCCGCTCCCACAGCCCGTACCCGTACGGTCGGATGACCATGGTGCCGCGCACCGGCCCGTTGTCGGCCAGTTCGGCCTTGTTGATCAGATCCTGGTACCAGCGCGGGAAGTCGTCCGCCCGAGGCGTGAGAACGGGTGCCCTGGCCATGGCGAGATGGTACGGGCTCACATTGCGGGCATGTGAATTCTCGCCACAGGCGCAGGGAAGGCACAAGGAGGGCCCCTCGACCACTGGACGCCGCCGCGAGCCCGGAGTTACCTGACATACGTGGAAAGTGCGAGCGCACTCACGGGGGCCACGCAACGGGGCACAGCGGCAACTCTCTGCGGATTGGGGCGCTTACCTATGACACCTACGCTCGTGCGGCAACACCTGTCTCCCGTGGGGTCGCCTCCCCGCGTGAACCTGTGCGCACGCGCGCGTGACTGGTCCGAGATTCAGGAGCGGATGCTGGTCCCGCTCTACGAGGCCGTCTACGAGCGACTTGAAGTGGGCCCCGGCACACGGCTGCTGGGCCTCGGCTGCGGCTCCGGACTCGCCCTGCTGATGGCGGTCTCCAGAGGGGCCGCGGTCGCCGGTGTCGACTCCTCACCCGAACGACTCGCCCTCGCGCGGCAACGGCTGCAGCCGGACGGCTGGACCACGCGCGCGCGTGCCCGCACCCGGATCGTCGCCGGCTCACTCCGCGACGCGGCCGACGCGGACACCCCGGCCTACACCCTGGTCACCGCCTTAGACCCCGTCGGGTCCCTGGCGGGCGACTGCGAGGACCTCGGCGAACTCCTCGCCGCCGCGGCCCCGCTCGCCGAGCGCGGGACGCCCGTGGTGCTGGCCGGCTGGGGTCCGCCGGAGCGCTGCGCCACGACGACGGTGCTGCGGGCTGCCACCCGGCCGGCCAGGTGGCGCCCCGCCCTGCGCGACGACCTCGAGGAGTTCGCCCAGCGGGCCGGACTGAAACCGGACGGCTCCGGCCGGGTCGCCTGCCCCTTCGGCTACGCCGATCTGGACAGCGCCACGCGCGGGCTCATGTCGACCGGCCTGTTCGACGGGGCGATCGCCGCGACGGACCAGGAGCGGGTCGACAAGGAACTGACGGAGGCACTGCACCCGTACCGGCGGCAGGACGGCACGGTGTGGATGCCGAACGTGTTCCGCTACCTGATCGCGCGCATTCCTTAGACAGAGCCGGGGGACGGGGCCCGGGCGGGCCCCCGTCCTCGGCCGGGATCAGCGGATTGGCCGGAAACCCCCCGCAGCGAACTTCGTGGACGTCAGCCCACGTCAGCCCATGAACTTCTTGAAGTCGTCCGGCAGTTCGAAGTCCTGACCGCCCTGCTGCGGCAGGCCGAAGGCGTTGCCGCCCTGGGCGGCCGCCTCGCGGCGCTGGGCCGCCTCCAGCTCCTGCTGCTTGCGCTTCATCGGGTTGCCGGAGCGCTGCTTGCCCTTGGCCTTCTTCGGCTGCTTCTTGTTGCGGCCGGGGCCGCCGCCCATGCCCGGGATCCCCGGCATGCCGGGCATGCCGCCGCCCTGGGCCATGCGGGACATCATCTTGCGGGCCTCGAAGAACCGCTCGACCAGGCCCTTCACCGCGCTGACCTCGACACCGGAACCCTTGGCGATGCGGGCGCGGCGGGAGCCGTTGATGATCGTCGGGTCCTGGCGCTCGCCCGGGGTCATCGACTTGATGATCGCGCCGATCCGGTCGACTTCCCGCTCGTCGAGGTTGTTGATCTGGTCCTTGATCTGGCCCATGCCGGGAAGCATGCCGAGCAGCTTCGAGATGGAGCCCATCTTCCTGACCTGCTCCATCTGGGCCAGGAAGTCGTCCAGGGTGAAGTCCTGGCCCTTCTTGGACGCCAGCTTGGAGGCCATCTTCTCGGCCTCTTCCTGGCTGAACGTCTTCTCCGCCTGCTCGATCAGGGTGAGCAGGTCACCCATGTCGAGGATGCGGGAGGCCATCCGGTCCGGGTGGAAGGCGTCGAAGTCCTCGAGCTTCTCGCCGTTCGACGCGAACATGATCGGCTTGCCGGTGACCGAGGCGATCGACAGGGCCGCACCACCGCGGGCGTCACCGTCGAGCTTGGACAGCACGACACCGTCGAAGCCGACGCCGTCGCGGAACGCCTCCGCGGTGTTGACGGCGTCCTGACCGATCATGGCGTCGACGACGAAGAGGATCTCGTCGGGCGAGACCACGTCCCTGATGTCCGCCGCCTGCTGCATCATCTCCTGGTCGATGCCCAGGCGGCCGGCGGTGTCCACGATCACGATGTCGTGGACCTTCTGCTTGGCGTGCTCGATGGAGTCCTTGGCGACCTTGACCGGGTCTCCGACGCCGTTGCCCGGCTCCGGGGCGTACACGGCGACCCCGGCGCGCTCGGCGACCACGCTCAGCTGGTTCACGGCGTTCGGCCGCTGGAGGTCGGCGGCGACCAGCAGCGGGGAGTGCCCCTGCTCCTTGAGCCACCGGCCGAGCTTGCCGGCGAGGGTGGTCTTACCGGCACCCTGGAGACCGGCGAGCATGATCACGGTGGGGGGCTGCTTGGCGAAGCGCAGGCGCCGCGTCTCGCCGCCGAGGATGGTGACGAGCTCGTCGTTGACGATCTTCAGCACCTGCTGGGCGGGGTTGAGCGCCCGGGAGACCTCGGCGCCGAGCGCGCGCTCCTTGACGTTCTTGATGAACGTCCGCACGACGGGGAGGGCCACATCCGCTTCGAGGAGCGCGATGCGGATCTCGCGCGCCGTCGCGTCGATGTCCGCCTCGCTCAGCCTGCCTTTGCCGCGGAGGTTTTTGAAAGTCGCGCTGAGGCGGTCGGAGAGAGTATCGAACACGGCGGCGTCGGTCCTTGGAGTCGGCGACAGTTTGGGCTGCCCTCCAGGGTATCCGGCCGCGCAAGCAAATCGTCCCCGCCCGCTGTGTTCGGCGGGCGGGGACGGAAACTCCGTGTCGGCCGGGGAGCACCACATCCCCGGCAGCTTGCTCAGGTCACGCCCTCAGCGTCTCCTCCAACGCCCGCGCGACCGAAGCCGCCTCCTCCCCCGGCAAGGGGGCAGCCGTACCAGTCGTGACGTAGAAGGCGTCGACCGCGTTCGAGCCCAAAGTGCTGACGTGCATGCTGCGCACCAGCACTCCCGCCTTCTCCAGCGCCGCCCCGATCCGGAACAGCAGCCCGGGCGCGTCCTGGGCGCGGACCTCGATCACCGTGGCGTGGTGGGAGGCGGCCGGGGCGACCGTGACCCGTGGGGGCGGGGCCACCCAGCCGCGGCGGCGCGGGTAGGCCGCGTCCCGCTCCGCCAGACGGGCCGCGATGTCCAGTGTGCCGTCCAGGGCGCGTACGAGGTCGGCGCGCAGGCGGGCGGCCTGCGGCAGGGAGCCGTACTCCGCGGCGACCCGCCAGTCCAGGAGCAGGACCGAGCCCTCGCCGAAGCCGTCGGGCAGGTCCAGGGCGCGCAGCTCCGCCGTGCGGACGGTCAGGCGGTGCATGGCGAGGACGCCGGCGACGGCGGGCAGGACGCCCGGCTGGTCGGGGACGGCGATGACCAGCTCCACGCCGAGGGGCTCGGGTTCGCCCGAGGGTTCCTCGGCGGGCGGCTCGGTCTGGGCGCGCAGCGCCAGGACCGGCCCGCCGGTGCGGAAGGCCTCGACGGCGAGCCGCTCCTGCTCGGCGGTGGGCGCGGCGGCCTCGGGCTCCTCGGGAGCGTCACCGGCGAGGACGGCGGAGACCCGCTTGACCAGGTCGGCCACCAGAGAGCCGCGCCAGGACGACCAGGCGGCGGGCCCGGTGGCCAGCGCGTCCGCCTCCGTCAGCGCGTGCAGCAGCTCCAGCGTGCTCTGGGTACCGACCGCCTCGGCGACCGAGCGGACGGTGGCCGGGTCCTCCAGGTCGCGCCGGGTGGCGGTCTCGATGAGAAGGAGGTGGTGGCGTACGAGCGTGGACAGGACGGCGACGTCCGCGCGGTCGAAGCCGATGCGTGCCGCGACGTCCTTGGCGATGATCTCGCCGGCCATGGAGTGGTCGCCGGGCCAGCCCTTGCCGATGTCGTGCAGCAGCGCGGCGACGAGGAGCAGGTCGGGGCGGCTGACGCGGCGGGTCAGCTCGGAGGCGCGGACGGCTGTTTCGATCAGGTGCCGGTCGACGGTCCAGATGTGGACGGCGTTGCGCTGCGGGCGGCAGCGGACCCGCTCCCAGTCGGGCAGGAGCCCGGTGATCAGACCCTCCGCCTCCAGTGCCTCCCAGACCTCCACCGTGGGGCGGCCGGAGCCGAGGAGGGTCACGAGCTGCTCGCGAGCCTCGGCGGGCCAGGGCGTGGGCAGGGGGCGCACGTGGGCCGCCATACGCCGTACGGCGTGCAGGGAGAGCGGGAGGCCGGCCTGCGCGGCGGCGGCCGCGGCGCGCAGCGGGAGCACAGGGTCGCGTTCAGGGCGCGCGGCGCGGGCGAGCACCACCTCGCCGTCCTGCTCCACGACCCCCTCGGCCAGCGGAGACCGCTCGCTGACGGGCTTGCCGCCGCCGAGCATGGCGCGCAGCCTCGGCCGCACGGCACGCGACCGCAGTACGCGCCCCACTTCACGCCAGGTGACATCGCTGGCGTACGAGATCACGCGCGCCGCCTCGTACACCTGCCGCAGCAGCGTGTCGGCGTCGAGCAGGCCGAGCTCGGCGGCGACCTGGTCCTGTTCCTGCAGAGCCAGCCGGTCGGTGGCCCGGCCCGTCGTCAGGTGCAGGGCGTCGCGGACGTCGAGCAGACGCCGACGGGCGTCCGCGAGGCCCTCGCGCGGGGCGTCGGCCAGCCAGGAGGCGGCGACCGCGCGCAGGGCGGTGGCGTCGCGCAGGCCGCCCCTCGCCTCCTTGAGGTCGGGTTCCAGCAGGTACTGCAGCTCGCCCTGGCGCTCGGCGCGCTCGGCGCACAGCTCCTGGAGTTCGGGGAGACGTTTCGGCGCCTGGTTGCGCCAGTCGGCGAGCACCGCCGTACGCAGCCCGGCCGTCAGGCCGAGGTCGCCGGCGAGATGGCGGGCGTCGAGGAGGCCGAGCTGGACCTTGAGGTCCTCGCCGGCGGTCTTGCGGGCCTCGGCCGGGGTGCGCACGGAATGGTCGAGGGCGAGACCGAGGTCCCAGACCGGATACCAGATGCGGTCGGCGAGGGCGGCGACCGCCTTGGCGTCACCGCCGTCGTGCAGCAGGAGCAGGTCGAGGTCGCTGCGGGGGGACAGTTCACCGCGCCCGTAGCCGCCGACGGCGACCAGGGAGACACCCCGGAGCCCGTCGGCCGCCGCGGTGAACAGCCCCGACAGCCAGTCGTCCGTCAGTTCGGCGAGGGCGGCACGGCGCGGCGGCCCGGACTGCGCCCCCTCACCGAGGAGGCGCAGCCGGGCCGCCGCGTAGCCGCTGGGTCCCGAGTCATCCGCTTCTTTCCGAACATCCGTACCCGTCACCCAGCAGCTCCTGCCTGTATTCAGATGGTTCTGTTCTACAGCGCGTCCGGGCCGCGCTCACCGGTGCGGACCCGTACGGCCGTCTCGACCGGCAGGGACCAGACCTTGCCGTCACCGATCTTGCCGGTGCGGGCGGCCTTGACGATGACCTCGATCAGCTGTTCGGCGTCGTCGTCCTCGGCCAGCACCTCGATGCGGATCTTGGGGACCAGGTCGACGGTGTACTCGGCACCGCGGTAGACCTCGGTGTGTCCCCGCTGACGACCGTAGCCGCTCGCCTCGGTGACCGTCAGTCCGTGGACGCCGAAGGCCTGGAGGGCCTCCTTGATCTCGTCGAGCCGGTGGGGCTTGACGACGGCGGTGATGAGCTTCATGCGTCCACCTTCTTGGTCTGCGTCCCGGCCAGTGCCGGAGCGGCGACGGTCCCGACGACGCCACCGCCGGCGCCGCTGAAGTCGTATGCGGTTTCGGCGTGCTCGGCCTGGTCGATGCCGGAGACCTCCTCGTCCTCGCTGACCCGCATCCCGATGGTCTTGTCGAGGAGGAAGGCGAGGATCGCGGAGACGATCAGGGAGTAGGCGAGCACCGCGAAGACACCGGCGCACTGCTTCCACAGCTGGTCGAACTTGTGGTCGCCGTAGAAGACACCGGTCGCGGCGGACTGGCCCTTACCGGTGGCGAAGAAGCCGACCAACAGGGAGCCGATGATGCCGCCGACCATGTGGACACCGACGACGTCGAGCGAGTCGTCGTAGCCGAACCTGAACTTCAGGCCGACGGCCGCGGCGCAGGCGACACCGGCGATCGCGCCGACGGCGATCGCGCCGAGCGGGGAGACCGCGCCACCGGACGGGGTGATGGCGACCAGACCGGCGACCGCGCCGGAGGCGGCGCCCAGCGTGGTGAACGCACCGTGGCGGATCTTCTCGTAGGCGAGCCAGGCCAGCATGGCGGCGGCGGTCGCGACCTGCGTGTTGACGAACATCAGCGCGCCGACGCCGTCGTCGTTGCCGAGCCACGAGCCGGCGTTGAAGCCGAACCAGCCGAACCACAGCAGACCGGCACCGAGCATGACCAGCGGGAGGCTGTGCGGGCGCATCGGGTCCCGCTTGAAGCCGACGCGCTTGCCGATGACCAGGATCACGCCGAGGGCACCGGCACCGGCGTTGATGTGGACCGCCGTACCACCGGCGAAGTCGATCACACCGAGCTTGTAGGCCCAGCCGTCGGCACCCCAGACCCAGTGGGCGACCGGCACGTAGACGACCGTGAGCCACAGCGCGACGAAGAGCGACCACGCCGAGAACTTGACGCGGTCCGCGAGCGCACCGCTTATCAGGGCCGGCGTGATGACCGCGAACATCAGCTGGAAGACCATGAAGACGAAGATCGGGATGGTGTAGCCGTCCCAGAGCTCCGTCAGCCCGATGTTGCTGAGGCCCAGCCAGTCCTTGTTCCAGCCGAGGAGGCTGGAGCCCGTGCCGAAGGCGAGGGAGAAACCGTAGAGAACCCACAGGATGGTGACGATCCCGATGCTGATGAAACTCATCATCAGCATGTTCAGGGTGCTCTTGACGCGGACCATGCCTCCGTAGAAGAAGGCGAGGCCCGGTGTCATGAGCAACACCAGGGCGGAACAGATGAGCATGAAGCCTGTGTTCGCGGAGGACAGCTTGGGTGCCTCCGCGGCAAGCGTGATGGCTGGTGCCATCGGCGTCTCCTCGTCGATTGGTACGGCCCCGTGCGGGCGAAGCCTGAGCGAGCGGTCCGGTCAGTGAGGGGCAGGCCGGTTATGCGCCATGAGATTGGCGCAGCGCGGTTTCGGTGGAAGCCCCTCGTTGTTTCGCCGGGGTGACGAAGACGCCCTGTGTGTTACGCCTGGGTGAAGTGCGAGATGTCCGGCTGCGGGATCGTTATCGTGGCGCAACCTTCCCGGGAGGTAATAAACCGGCCGCGGGCGGCCTTCCGATGACCTGGCATGGGGGAGCCGAGTCGGGCAGTTCGGGAGGGCCGGCCGCGGCCGGGGCTTGCGGGTTCAGACCGCTTCGGCGGTCTCCGGGAGCTCGATGACGAGCTGGTCGGCGAGGTCGACGACCTCGGTGAGGTCGCCGAAGTCGCGGACGGCGGTGTCGACGGTCTTTCGGATACGAGTGTTCACCCGCTCGGAGCGGACCCTCTTGGCGACCCGCATGGCCTGCGAAGCCATGACCGCGCCCTGTTCGGGCTCGCGCTGCAGCAGGTGCACGGTGGCCATGCCGATGAGGTTCAGTGCGTACGACCGCTGGTGCTCGGTGTCCTCGGCGAAGAGCTCCACGGCCCGCCGCATCAGGGGTTCGGCCAGGGAGGCGTAGGTGGGGCTGCGGCCCGCGATGTAGGCGAGGTCCCGGTAGGAGTGGGAGTTCTCCGCGTACAGCTCGGCCTCGGAGAAGAAACGGATCCAGTCGGGGTCCGGGTCGTCCCACTCGTCGGCCTCGGCGAAGGTGTCCTCGGCCATCCGCACCGCCCGCTTGCACTTGCCGGGCTGGCCCATGTTGGCGTAGGCACGGGCCTCCATCGCATACAGCATGGACTGGGTGCGCGGGCTCGCGCAGTCCCGGCTGCCGTACTGCGCGAGGTGGACCAGTTCCAGGGCGTCGTCGGGCCGGCCGAGGTGGATCATCTGGCGGCTCATGCTGGAGAGGATGTACGAGCCGAGCGGCTTGTCGCCGGCCTCCTTGGCGGCGTGCAGGGCGAGGACGAAGTACTTCTGCGCGGTGGCCTGGAGCCCGACGTCGTAGCTCATCCAGCCGGCCAGTTCGGCGAGCTCGGCGGCGACCTGGAAGAGCTTGCGGGTGGCCGCCTCGGGCTGTGGCTCCTGAAGGAGGTCGGTGACCTCGTGCAGCTGGCCGACGACCGCCTTGCGGCGCAGGCCTCCGCCGCACTGGGCGTCCCACTGGCGGAACATCACCGTGGTGGTCTCCAGCAGGTCCAGCTCGGGCTTGGACAGGCGGCCGGGGCGGCGGGACTCGGCGACGGGCTCGGGCCGACGCGGGTCCGGGACGGACGGCGACGGGACGAGCCAGCGCTGCATCGGCTCGATGAGGGACGGGCCGGCGGACAGGGCCAGCGAGGTCCCGAGGAAGCCGCGCCGCGCCAGCATCAGGTCGCTGCGCGAGAACTCGCTGAGCAGGGCCACCGTCTGCGGACCCGTCCAGGGCAGGTCCACACCGGATGCGGAGGGTGACTGGCGGGCGGCGCGCAGACCGAGGTCCTCCACGGAGACGACGCAGCCGAACCGCTCGGAGAACAGCTCGGAGAGGATCCTGGGGATCGGCTCGCGCGGGTTCTCCCCGTCCAGCCAGCGGCGCACCCGGGAGGTGTCCGTGGAGATGTGGTTGGCACCCAATTGGCGTGCCCAGCGGTTGACTTGGCGGGCGAGCTCACCCTTGGACCAGCCGCTGCGCACGAACCACGAGCCGAGTAGCTCGTTGGGGCGCTTGTCAGCGTTCGTACCGCTACCGCCGCTGCCGCCCACTGGAACGCCCCCATCCCTGAGACCACTTGTCGCCGAGTGCGCCAAGCCCTATCAGAATGCCGGTGAACAAGGCTCCCGTCCGCCGGTTCTCACCCTTCGAACGTGAAGCCGACTTGCCTCCGGCATACCCACGAGTGCATGTGTCCCCAGGACTCGTGCACACACCGTAACCCTACGATCACGGCCGCAGCCATGGCGATCCCGGAAACGCCACCATTCGCCACCCCTTCGAATGAACTCACGGTCGGCCGGGCGCGATTCACTTGACATGGGACGGCCGGAAGTGGGTGAAGCGGTGCACTCGGGGGCGCGCACCGGCCGGGCGTACAACCCTGGGCGCTTCAGGGCGCCGTCCACACCCCGCGGAAAGAGGGGAAGACGAAGACCCTTGGGTCACGTTGCGCATCCGTCTCGTTCCGCCGCGTAACCACCGGCGCGCTGGACCCGTTGGAGGGGGCATGGATTTCACGATCGGCGGCATTCGCGAGATCCGCTCCGGCGCGCGTCGGCGCGGCCGCTCGTCGGAGTGCACCACCGTCGCCGAGTTCACCGGGCTGTGGGGCTGGGACGTGGTGCCGGGCGCGCGGGCCTCGGCGGGCGCCTGCTCCTGTGGCCGCGCCGACTGCCCCGCGCCGGGCGCGCATCCCCTGGAGTTCGCGCCGCAGGTCTCCGCCGGGGCCACGCTGGACGAGGTGACCAAGGCCTGGGCCGAGTTCCCGGGTGCGGCCGTGATGCTGCCGGTCGGGCGGGCGTTCGACGTGATCGAGGTCGCCGAGCCGGCCGGCCGCCGCGCCCTGGTCCGCCTGGAGCGCATGGGCCTCCCCCTCGGCCCGGTCACCGCGACCCCCGACGGCCGCGCCCACTTCCTCGTCGCACCGGGCGCCGCCGCCGAGCTCCCCGCCCTGCTCTACCGCATGGGCTGGGACGCCCCCGCCGCCCTCGACCTGCGCGGTCTCGGCCCCGGTGCGTACATCACCGCGCCGCCCTCCGACCGAGGCGGCCTGGGGCCGGTCCGCTGGCTGCGCCCGCCCGCCCTGGACTCGGTGACGAAGCCTCCGGCGGCCCGGCTGGTGCTGGGGACGCTGGCGTATGCGGCGCACCGGTCGCGGGCCTAGCGGCACACGGCGAAGCGCCCGGCCCCGGCTGGGGGCGGGCGCTTCTTCGCGTCTCCCGGATGTGGGAGCTGGTCACTCTCCGATAAGGGCGTCTACGAACGCCTCCGGCTCGAACGGCGCCAGGTCGTCCGCGCCCTCGCCGAGGCCGACCAGCTTGACCGGTACGCCCAGCTCGCGCTGGACCGCGACCACGATGCCGCCCTTCGCCGTGCCGTCCAGCTTGGTCAGCACGATGCCGGTGATGTCGACGACCTCGGCGAAGACGCGGGCCTGGACGAGCCCGTTCTGGCCGGTGGTGGCGTCGAGGACGAGCAGCACCTCGTCGAGCGGGGCGTGCTTCTCCACGACCCGCTTGACCTTGCCGAGCTCGTCCATGAGGCCGGTCTTGGTGTGCAGGCGTCCGGCGGTGTCGATGAGGACCACGTCGACCCCCATCTCCTTGCCCTCCTTGACCGCGTCGAAGGCGACGGAGGCGGGGTCACCGCCCTCGGGCCCGCGCACGGTGTAGGCGCCCACGCGCTCGCCCCAGGTCTGCAGCTGGTCGGCGGCGGCGGCCCGGAAGGTGTCGGCGGCGCCGAGGACGACGGTGCGCCCGTCGGCCACCAGGACCCGGGCGAGCTTGCCGGTGGTGGTGGTCTTGCCGGTGCCGTTGACGCCGACGACCATCACGATGCCGGGCTTGCGGTCCTCGGGCTCGGTCTTCACCGTGCGGTCGAAGTCGGTGCCGAGCAGATTGAGCAGCTCTTCGCGCAGCAGCCCGCGCAGCTCCTGGGGGGTGCGCGTGCCGAGCACCTTGACGCGCTCGCGCAGCCGCTCGACCAACTCCTGCGTGGGCTGCACACCGACGTCGGCGGTGAGCAGTGTGTCCTCGATCTCCTCCCAGGTCTCGTCGTCGAGGTGCTCGCGGGAGAGCAGGGTCAGCAGGCCCTTGCCGAGGGCGTTCTGCGAGCGCGAGAGGCGGGCGCGCAGGCGCACGAGGCGGCCGGCGGTGGGCTCCGGGATCTCGATCGCGGGAGCCTCTGCGGCAGGGGGCTCCTCCACGGCGACCGGGGCCGAGCCGTCGGGGAGGTCCACCTCCTCGATGGTCCTGCGCGGTTCGTCGCGCGGCGTCTCGGCCTCGTCGCCGACGTGCGGCTCGGCCGGGGGCGCGGTGATGTCGGGCGTGCTGGGGGGCGGCGGGGGCAGCTGCTTCCTGCGCCGACTGCCGACGACGAGCCCACCGAGCGCGCCGAGCAGGACCACGGCGATGACTACAGCAAGGATGATGGTTTCCATAACGGGACCAGTATCCATCCCTGCCCCGGGCTCAGCCGGGCGGAGCGCCCCGGTGCGCCTTGTGCAGGGCGGCACTCGCCCGGAAACGCAGGCGACCGCAGCGGTCCCGCACCTCCTCTGGCGCGTCCCCGGGGCAGCAGCAGTGGCGGGCGGGCCAGAGCAGGTCCTCCCGGTCGGGCCAGAGCGCGATGCGGCCCCGGGCGGTTTCCGCCTCCGGGTCGGTGGGTCCGGGCGCGGTCATGGGCCGAGCCTGCGACCGGCCCGTGTCAGGGCCATAGCAATATGACGATCCGTCAGCTACGGTCCCCGCACCCGGCCCCACCCACCCGGTGAAGGGGGACCCCCGTGCCCGTCACGGTCGTACGCTTCAACCTCGTCGAACCCGGCGCCTCCCCCGCCTCCCTCAGCGCCCGCTACCGGGCGGCCCTGGAGATGGCCGCGTACGCCGACGAGCGGGGCATCACCACCGTGCAGACCGAGGAGCACCACGGAGCCGCGAACAACTGGCTGCCGTCGCCCTTCGCGTTCGCGGGCGCGGTGTTCGGGGCGACCCGCCGGATCGCGGTCACGGTCTCCGCGATCATCGGCCCGCTGCACGACCCGCTGCGGTTGGCGGAGGAGATCGCCGTACTGGACCTGCTCAGCGGCGGCCGGCTGGTGACGGTGGCCGGGATCGGGTACCGGCCCGAGGAGTACGCCCTGTTCGACGTGGAGTGGAAGCGGCGGGGCCGGCTCCAGGACAAGCTGCTGGAAACCCTGCTCAAGGCCTGGACCGGCGAGGAGTTCGAGTACCGGGGCCGTACGGTACGGATCACCCCGCGCCCGTACACCGACCCGCACCCCCTGCTCCTGGTCGGCGGCTCCTCCAAGGCCGCCGCCCGCCGGGCCGCCCGGCTCGGCCTGCCGTTCTTCCCGAGCGCGCACCTGCCCGAGCTGGAGGCGTACTACAAGGAGAGGCTCGTCGAGTACGGCACCGAGGGCTGGACGATGATGCCCGCGGCCGACACGCCGTTGCTGCACGTCGCGGAGGACCCGGACCGCACCTGGGCCGAGTACGGCGAGCACTTCCTGCACGAGGCGCGGACGTACGCCTCCTGGCAGTCCGGGGACATCCGCTCGGCGGTGCGGTCGGCGGCCACGACGGTGGAGGAGCTGCGCGCGGAGGGCGTGTACCGGATCCTCACTCCGGACGAGTGCGCGGCGCAGGGGCTCGACAACCTCGTGCTGCATCCGCTCGCGGGCGGGATGCCGGTGGCGGAGGGGTGGCGCAGCCTGCGGTTGTTCGCGGAGCGGGTGCTTCCGGCGCTGGGCGGCTGACCTGCGCGGACATCCGGCCGCGTATGACACCGCCGCCCCCGGTCCGGGCAGTGGCCGGGCCGCGGGCGGCGGAGGTACGGGGAGAGGGGCAGCGGGGACTTGGCCCTTCTCCCCGGGTTCGCGGGGGCGGGTCAGCCCATCTCCTCCAGCGCCTTGCCCTTCGTCTCCGTGACGAACTTCAGGACGAACGGGATGGAGAGTGCGGCGAAGACCGTGTAGATCACGTAGGTCACGGAGAGGTTCCAGTCGGACAGCGACGGGAAGCTCGCGGTGATGGCCCAGTTGGCGATCCACTGCGCGGAGGCGGCCACGCCCAGGGCGGCGGCGCGGATCTTGTTCGGGAACATCTCGCCGAGCATGACCCATACGACCACTCCCCAGGACAGGGCGAAGAAGAGGACGAAGACGTGGGCGGCGATCAGGGCGGTCCAGCCCTGGGCGGCCGGCAGCTTGCCGTCGACGAGGTCGTACGAGAAGGCCCAGGCCTCCAGTGCGAGGCCGATGACCATGCCGACCGAGCCGATGATCGCGAGCGGCCTGCGGCCGACGCGGTCCACGAAGATCATCGCGATCACGGTGCCGGCGATGTTGATGATCGACGTCGTGAAGGAGTAGAAGAACGAGTCCGTCGGGTCGACGCCGACCGACTGCCACAGCGTCGAGGAGTAGTAGAACGCGACGTTGATGCCGACGAACTGCTGGAAGACCGACAGGCCGATGCCGACCCAGACGATCGGCTTGAAGAAGAAGCCGCCGCCGAGCAGGTCACGGAAGCTCGACTTCTCCTCGCGGTTCATGGCGTGCTCGATCTCGGCGACGCGGGCGTCCAGGTCGAGGTCCTGGCCCTCGACCTCGGAGAGGATCTCGCGGGCCCGGTCGTGCTTGCCGACGGAGATCAGGAAGCGCGGGGACTCGGGGATCGCGAAGGAGAGCAGGCCGTACAGGACGGCGGGGACGACCATGACGCCGAGCATGACCTGCCAGGCCTCCAGGCCCATCAGCGTGCCGCGCTGGTCGCCGCCGGCGGCGTTGAGCAGGCCCCAGTTGACCAGCTGGGAGATGGCGATGCCGACGACGATCGCGGCCTGCTGGAAGGAGCCGAGGCGGCCGCGGTAGGCGGGCGGGGCGACCTCGGCGATGTAGGCGGGGCCGATGACGGAGGCCATGCCGATGGCGAAGCCGCCGACGACGCGCCAGAAAGCGAGGTCCCACAGCGCGAAGGGCAGTGCCGAGCCGACGGCGCTGACCGTGAACAGCACGGCGGCGATCTGCATGCACCGGATGCGGCCGATGCGGTCGGCTATGCGGCCGGCGGTCGCGGCACCGACGGCGCAGCCGATCAGGGCGATGGCGATGACCTGGGCCAGGGCCGCGGAGCCGACGTCGTAGCGGTCCCGGACGGCCTCGACGGCGCCGTTGATCACGGAACTGTCGTAGCCGAACAGGAAGCCGCCCATCGCGGCCGCCGCCGCGATGAAGATGACGTGCCCGAGATGTTCGGGGTGAGCCGTCCCGGCTCCTGACTGGGGTGCCTGCGCTGTGCTGGTCACGTGTACAACTCCTCGGGCCGTCGGCAGCGCTGCCGACGTGGGGGTCAGCCCTTACAGGTGAGAACTGAAGGTAAAAACAACGCTGCCGAGACTATTCCTTCAAGTTTCGAAGTCAATAGGTGAGCCGCTGTGAACTTGGGGATACGCGAGAGTAGATTGTGTTCACTTCTTGAAGGCGGCGTGGGCTGAGCGTCACCGAAGCCGCTGAGAGATGACCTTCGACACACCGTCACCCTGCATGGAGACGCCGTACAGCGCGTCGGCGACCTCCATCGTGCGCTTCTGGTGCGTGATCACGATCAGCTGCGAGGCCTCCTGCAGCTCCTGCATGATCCGGATCAGCCGCTGGAGGTTGGTGTCGTCGAGGGCTGCCTCGACCTCGTCCATCACGTAGAACGGACTGGGGCGCGCCTTGAAGATGGACACCAGCAGCGCTACGGCGGTCAGCGACCGCTCGCCGCCGGAGAGCAGGCTCAGCCGCTTGACCTTCTTGCCCGGCGGACGCGCCTCGACGTCCACGCCCGTGGTGAGCATGTTGTCGGGGTCGGTCAGGACCAGGCGCCCCTCACCACCCGGGAACAGCCGGCCGAAGACGCCCTCGAACTCCCGGGCGGTGTCCCGGTAGGCCTCCGTGAAGACCTGCTCGACGCGCTCGTCGACCTCCTTGACCACCTGGAGCAGGTCGCCGCGGGTCTTCTTCAGGTCCTCCAGCTGCTCGCTGAGGAACTTGTGCCGCTCCTCCAGGGCCGCGAACTCCTCCAGCGCCAGCGGGTTGACCTTGCCGAGCTGCTGGTAGGCCCGCTCGGCGGCCTTGAGCCGCTTCTCCTGCTCGGCGCGCACGAAGGGCCTCGGCTGGTTGCGGGGGTGCTCCGGGTCGTCAGGCAGCCGCTCGCCCTCGGCGGGGGGCGAGGGCGGCACCGGCTGGTGCGGACCGTACTCGGCCACGAGTCCCGCCGGTTCGACACCGAGTTCCTCCAGCGCCTTGGTCTCCAGCTGCTCGATCCGCAGCCGTTTCTCGGCTCCGAGTACCTCCCCGCGGTGCACCGAATCCGTCAACTTGTCGAGTTCGGCCTTGAGTTCGCGTCCCTCGTTCCGGGCAGCCGTGAGGTCCTGCTCGCGGCGGGCCTTGGCGGCCTCGGCGGCGGCACGTTCCCGCTCGGCGCGGGCCAGGGACACCTCGACGTGGGCGAGCAGCTGGCGGGCGCCGGAGGCGACGGCTTCCGCCACGGCGGCCTCGTGCCGCAGCCGGGCCCGCCGCTGCTCGGCACGCGCGCGTGCCTCGCGTTCCGCGCGGGCGGCCCGGTCGAGCGAGTCGGCGCGGCCGGCCAGCCCCTTGACGCGCTCCTCGTGCGTACGGACCTGGAGCCGGGCCTCCATCTCGGTCTGGCGGGCGTTGGCGCCGTCGGCGGCGAGCCGGTCCCGCGCGGAGGTGTCGGGTTCCTCCTCCACCGGCATCTCCTCGGCGACGGCGAGCCGTTCGGCGAGTTCCTCCGCCTCCTGTACGGCCTTGTCCAGCGCCTCCTGCGCCCGGGCCGCCGCCGCGGTGGACCGCTCGGCCTCTCCCGCGGCGCCGCGCGCCTGGCCGGCGAGGCGTCCGAGCTGCTGGGCCACGGCCGACTTCTCCCGGTCGGCGGCCCGGCGCCGCTCGCCCAGCTCCTCCACCAGCGCGGCACACTCTTTGCGCCGCTCCGCCGCCTCGTGCTGCGCGTCGGCCAGTTCCTCGCAGCGCACCGCCAGCTCCTCCAGCTCGGCGGCCGCCTCGTCGACGGAGGCCTGCACCTCGATGAGACTCGGCGCACCGGCGGACCCGCCCTGCGCGAAGTGCGCGCCCAGCAGATCGCCTTCGGCGGTCACGGCGGTGAGGTCGGGACGGGCCCGGACCAGATCCTCGGCGTCCTCCAGCGTGCCCACGACGGCGATCCCCCGCAGCAGCCGGCGTACGGCGGGCATGAGCTCGGCGGGGCCACCGACGAGGTCGGCGGCGAGGGGAGGTCCGGCGGGTAGTGACTCCCCCGCACTGCCGGGGCGGGTGCGCAGCCCGTCCGGACCCGGGTCGATCAGGGCACCGACGGCCGAGGGCCGCGCGGTGCCGGCGTCCGCCGGGGAGGCGCCGGGCGTGACGCCCACCGGCCCGCTCCCCTGCCTGGGAAGAACACGCGCCTCCTCCGGCGACACGGCTCCGTCGACACGGGCGGTCCGGTCACCGTGGGCGGCGGGATCCACCGGTGCTCCGGCCGCAGCAGCCGCCTGGCTCACGGACTCATGGGACGCGGCCGGTGATACGGCACCGCAGGTACGGGCGTTCCCCTCACCCGGGACCGCCGAATCCGGCAATCCTGCCGCAGCAGCCGCCTGGCCCGGAAGAACATGGAGCCCGCCCGGCGATGCGGCAGCCCCGGCAGGTGTCCTCTCCTCACCGCCGGCCGCGGCGTCGTCCGGCACTCCCGCCGCCGCAGCCCCCTGCCCCGGCAGGGCACCCGCCCCGCCCGAGGACACGGCTCCCCCGGTCCGAGTGCTCCACTCACCAGGAGCCGTGAGATCCCCCGGTGGTCCCGCCGCAGCGTCCACCTGGCCCGGGAGGGCGCGCGACGCGCCCGGTGCGGAACCGAGGTCCCGGCCGTCGCCTGCCGCGGGGTCCTCCGGCGCCCCCGCCAGCAGCAGTGCCGCGCGCCCCGCGTCCTGTTTGCGCAGGAGGCGGATCGCGTCGGCGGCGGCGGACGGGGTCGTGACGGCGAGGGCGTCGGCGGCGGTGCCGAAGGCGGCGGCCAGCGGGACCTCGTACCCGGGCGTCACCGTCAGCAGTTCCGCCGCCGGGCCCAGCAGACCCGTGAGCCGGTCCTTCGCGCCCAGCAGCGCCCCGGTGCCGTCCTTCCGGCGCAGGCCCAGCGCCAGCGCCTCGTGGCGGGCCTGGGTCGCGGCGCGTTTGCGTTCCGCCGCGGTGACCGCCTCGCGGGCGGCGGACAGGGTGGTCTCCGCCTCTGTCAGCCGCCGCTTGGCCGCCTCGTGCTGCTCGGCCAGCTCCACGTCCCCGGCGTCGAGGCCGTCCACCTCGGCCTTGAGCGTCTCGTACTCCTCCTGCGCGCGGACCGCCCGTTCCCGGGCCTCGTCCCGCGCGGCGGCCAGGCGGTCGATCTCGGCCTGGGCGGAGGCGGCGCGCGAGCGGGCCGCGTTGACCTGGCCGCTGAGCCGGGCCAGGCCCTCGCGGCGGTCGGCGATGGCGCGGGCGACGTCCTTCAGGCGGCGTTCCTCGACGGCGAGTTCGCGCTCCAGCTCGGCCCGGTGGGCGACGGTGTCGTCGAGGGCGCGCTGGGCCGCCTCCAGGGCCGCCTCCAGCTCGGCCTCCTGCTCACGGATCCGGGCGGCCTCGCGCTCCATGTCCTCGGGATCCCGGCCGCGCCGCTCCTCGGGGGGCGCGGAGGTGGCGCTCTTCACCCGGGCGTCGGCCAGCGAGATCGTGCCGCGCACCCGCTCGGCGAGCTGGGAGAGTTCGTACCAGGTCTGCTGGGCGCGCTGGAGACGCGGCGTGAGCTGCCGGACCTCGTCCTCGAGCAGGGCCTCCCGCTGCAGCGCCTTCTTCAGCTCCTGCTCGGCGGCCTCCTTGCGCTCCTTCAGCGCGGCCTCGTCGGCGATCTCGGCCTGCAGCGCCTCCCGCAGCCGTACGAGGTCGTCGGCGAGCAGACGCAGGCGGGCGTCGCGCAGGTCCGCCTGGATCACGGCGGCCCTTCTCGCCACCGCCGCCTGGCGGCCCAGTGGTTTGAGCTGGCGGCGCAGTTCGTCCGTCAGGTCCTGCACGCGCGCGAGGTTGGCCTGCATCGCGTCCAGCTTCCTGAGCGCCTTCTCCTTGCGCTTGCGGTGCTTGAGGACGCCCGCGGCCTCCTCGATGAAGGCCCGGCGTCCCATGGGGTCGGCGTGCAGGACGGAGTCGAGCTGACCCTGGCCGACGATGACGTGCATCTCGCGGCCGATGCCGGAGTCGGAGAGGAGTTCCTGGATGTCCAGCAGGCGGCAGGTGTCGCCGTTGATCTGGTATTCGCTGCCGCCGTTGCGGAACATGATCCGCGTGATGGTGACCTCGGCGTACTCGATGGGCAGGGCGCCGTCGGAGTTGTCGATGGTCAGCGACACCTCGGCGCGGCCGAGCGGCGGGCGCCCGGTGGTGCCGGCGAAGATGACGTCCTCCATCTTCCCGCCGCGCAGCGATTTGGCGCCTTGCTCGCCCATGACCCAGCTGAGCGCGTCCACCACATTGGACTTGCCCGAGCCGTTCGGACCGACGACGCACGTGATCCCCGGTTCGAACCGGAGCGTGGTCGCCGAGGCGAACGACTTGAAGCCGCGGAGGGTCAGGGCCTTGAGGTGCACGCCGCCGGACTCTACCTTCCGCCGCTATCTCACTCCATGAACACCGGCAACCGCGCGGTTTCGCGCATGAACATGCAGGGCACATCAGACGTTAAAGAGAGTGAAAGGATGCGCGGGGCAAGAAAGAAGGGACGCCGAAGCGTCCCTTGCAACTCTGACAACTGGTTTCAGTTGTCTGACAACTTAGCGGTTGTTACGGGCAGCCCAACCACTGCGTGTGCTGTCGTGGAGCGATGCAGCGATCAGGTGAGCGCAGGCTCCGCCTGGTGTGCGTCGATGCTCTCCATGATCCTGTCGTGAGAAGCGGCAGCCGTCAGCGCTTCGTTCTCGGCCTGGATCCGTACGAGCTCGGATTCCAGGTCCTGTACGCGCTGCTGGAGCCGTCGCATCTCGGCGAGGAGTCGCGGGTCGGAGCCGCCGACGTAACCGAGAAGCGCCTTTGCCATGATGGATGGTCCTCCACACTGAGTGACCGACCGAAGCGGTGTGGGTCGTGAGGGATTCGCACCTGGGGTGCTTGGCACACTCGAGTGTTGCTCTGCTATCGCTACATGCCAAACAGCCAAGGTGCGCGGGGCTTTCAGCGTCTCACCAAAAAGTTTGACGGTCAACACGATCACGCCCCGGATTGGCGGGCAACCCGGCGGCGCGCTGCCGGAAAGCGGCGGCGCTGCGACTCCTGCGGGACCCTCAGGGCGTGGCGATCATCCTTACGTGCGGAGCCTGCCACGGCAAGCGGTTCTTGGCAACCACCAGGTCATTTCTGCTCGGGGCAGGTGCCCCTGGCATGTCCCGCCGCTGCGGCCTGCGGGACTTTACGGAACCGGCTCAGCGGATGGCGAAGCCGTCGTAGCCGCCGCGGGGTGTGTCCCACATCTCCGTGACGCCCTCCACGCGCCCGGGCGTGTCGCCACCCTGGAGCCACTTCAGCAGCCCCTCGCACGCCTCGCGCGGACCCTCGGCGACCACCTGGACCCGACCGTCCGCCAGATTGAGAGCAAAACCACTCAGGCCGCCGATCTCGAGGGCCTTGGCCCGCGTGAACCAGCGAAAACCCACGCCCTGTACGTATCCACGCACCCAGGCGACCAGCCGCACATCCTCGCTCATGGGTGCAACCTAACCGGCCAATGTCTCCCGGGACACTTCGTCCCCGAGCGCCATGCGGTACCGTCCCCACCCAATGAATCTCATATGAAACTCACTCGATCGAGTGATTCAGGTTGCCCCGCGAGATCGTATGAGCGGGGTCGACCGCGAGGGACGAGGAAGGCCAGGACATGGGACGCCACCGACGCTCCGCCGCCGGCCGCGCCGCCACGGGCCGCGCCGCTGGGGACACGGAAACGCACGGTTCGTACACGGGCGGCCACGACCCGCAGGACTCCTACGCGGGCGACCGGCCCACGATGGGCATCGCGCCCTACCTGAACCCGGAGGCGTACGCCGACGCCTACAACAAGGCCGAGGCGTACCTGTACGCGACGGACGACGAGTACGGCCGGACCACCGGCACGACCGCTTTCCCGGACGGCGGGTTCACGCCGTCGGGCGGGACGTCCGGAGGGCGCCGCCGGAAGAAGAAGGCCGTGACGCCGGTGCGCACGGGCCTGCTCGGGGTGTCCGCCGCGGTCGCCCTCGGCACGGTCGCGGTGGCCACGGGCGCGGTGCCCGGGCTGGACAACTACCGGCTCGGCGGCGGCACCAGCAGCGGCGGTGACGAGGTGCAGGCCGCGGGCTCGCCCAGCAACTCGGCGACCGAGCAGGGCGGCACCTCCGGCAGCGCCGAGAGCGGCCGGGTCGGCGATTCCTCGACCAGCCGCGACACCGACCGCTCGGCCTCACCGTCGAGCCCGTCCGCCTCGGCCTCCGCCTCCGCCTCCCCATCCCCCTCCGCGTCGCCCACGCCGACGAAGACGCACTCGAAGAAGCCGAAGGCGAAGGCCACCCCGTCCCGGCCGAGGACCACCCCCAGCCGCACGGCCACCAAGGCGCCGCCGAAGACCTCCGCGCCGGTGACGGTGTCGGCGGAGGCCGCCGCCGAGGCAGAGATACTGAAGCTGGTCAACGAGGAGCGGGCCAAGGTCGGCTGCAGCGCCCTGTCGGCGAACAGCTCGCTGACCAAGCTGGCCAAGTCCTTCAGCGCGGACATGGCCGCGCGGGACTTCTTCGACCACACCGACCCGAGCGGGGCCACCCCGTGGGACCGGGCCGCGAAGGCCGGCATCAGGAACCTCGGCGGCGAGAACATAGCCCGCGGCCAGGCGGACGCTGCCGCGGTGATGGAGGCCTGGATGAACAGCCCGGGCCACCGGGCCAACATCCTGAACTGCGATTTCAAGACCCTGGGGGTCGGTGTGCACTACGGGTCCGGTGGACCTTGGTGGACACAGGACTTCGGTTACTAGACGTCCCGGGCGTACGGCCCGTCACGCCGCCGCGCGCCCGCGGGCGAGGTCCCGCGCCGTCTCCGCCACCCGGCGCCCCAGGTGCTCCGCCGTCGCCGCGTCGGCCTTGTGCACGGCCTCGGGACCCGCGTCGACGTTGGTCTGGGCCGCCGCGCCCAGGAAGACGCCGAGGCGGTTGAGGTCGTGCTCGGAGGCGGCGGAGCTGTTCCAGCCGGGCAGCAGGCCGAGGTTGACCCAGTGCATGCCGAGCTGGGCGGCGAGGATCTGGAAGAACTGCAGGGTGTGCAGCTTGTCGCCGCTCTTGGAGCCGGAGTTGGTGAAGCCGGCGGCCAGCTTGTCCCTCCAGGCCTGCGTGGCCCAGCGCTGCGAGGTGGCCTCGGCGAACACGTGGAAGGCGCCGGACGCGGTGCCCATGTAGGTGGGCGAGCCGAAGACGATCGCGTCCGAGGCGTCGAGCAGCGCCCACTGCTCCTCGGTGATCTCGTCGACCTTGATCAGGTGCACCTCGGCGCCGGCGTCGGCGGCACCGGCGCGGACGGCCTCGGCGAGGACGGCGGTGTGGCCGTAGCCGGAGTGGTAGGCGATGGAGACGACAGGGGTGGTCACGAGCGGTACTCCTCGAATGGGCTGTTCATCAGTAGCAACGAAAGGAAAGCACTAACCTCAAGTTAGTGCAACCTGTCGGTTAGCGCCGCCTTCGAGTACGCTCGGGCCATGACCGTTACGCAGGAGAGCACGGAGGAGCAGGACCTCCCGTACAACGTGTTCGCCAAGGCCTGTCCCTCGCGCGGCACCCTGGAGCACGTCACGGGCCGCTGGGGCTCGCTCACCCTCGGCGCCCTGTACGAGGGCTCGCTGCGCTTCAACGAACTGCGCCGTCGCGTCGACGGCGTGAGCGAGAAGATGCTGTCCCAGACGCTGCAGGCGCTGGAGCGCGACGGCCTGGTGCACCGCGAGGCCCAGCCGACGAACCCGCCGCGCGTGGACTACGAACTGACTCCCCTGGGCCGCGAAGTGGCGAGCCGTCTGCTGGAACTCATCCACTGTGTGGAGGGCCGGATGGACGACGTCCTGGCGGCCCGCGAGCGTTACGACGGCACGCGCGGCGCCCGCTGACACTTCGGGCAGAAGTAGCTGGAGCGGTTCATCCAGGGACGGCGGCGCATGGGCGTCGCGCAGCGCCGGCAGGGCAGGCCCTCCCGGCCGTACGCGTCCAGGGAGCGGTCGAAGTAGCCCGACTCGCCGTTGACGTTGACGTAGAGGCTGTCGAAGCTGGTGCCGCCCACGGCGAGGGCCGCGTTCATCACGTCCCGGATGTGACCGAGGAGTTCAGCGGTGCGCGGGCGGGTGAAGGTGCCGGTGGGGCGCTCGTAGTGCAGGCGGGCGCGCCACAGGGCCTCGTCCGCGTAGATGTTGCCGACGCCGCTGATCAGCGACTGGTCCAGCAGGGCCCGTTTGACGGTGGTCCGCTTCCTGCGCAGCGCCCGGTGGAAGTCCTCGTCGTCGAACAGCGGGTCGAGGGGGTCGCGGGCGATGTGCGCGATCACGTCCGGCAGGCCCTCGGGGGTGGTGTCGTGCAGCGACAGGCCGCCGAAGGTGCGCTGGTCGACGAAGCGGAGCTCGGTGCCAAGGCCGTCGGCGAAGCGGACGCGGATCCTGAGGTGTTTCTCGTCCGGCGCTGTCTCCGGCTGGACCAGCAGCTGCCCGCTCATCCCGAGGTGCGCCAGCACCGCCTGCCGGGTGTCCTCCAGAGGCAGCCACAGATACTTGCCGCGGCGGCTGGGGACGCCGACCCGGTGCCCCTTGAGGCGGTGCACGAAGTCGTCGGCACCGGCCACATGACGGCGCACGGCACGGGGGTGCAGCACCTCGGCGTCGGCGACGGCGCGGTGGGCGACCCACCGCTCCAGGCCGCGCCGGACGACCTCGACCTCGGGCAACTCGGGCATGGGGACCCCCGTGGAAACCGGTGGATGAGCCGAGCGCCCGGCCCCCGGAACAGGGGCGGGCGCTCGGATCCTGCTGTTTGTCAGGCGGAAGCGGACGCCTCGTCGCGGCCGCCGGCGCCGGCGTCGATGCCGACGGCGCCCGCGTCGATGCCGACGGCGCCCGCGTCGATGTCGACGGCGTTGGCCGTCGCCTTGGCGCGCTCGTCCGCCGCGGCCCGGATGGACCGCCACGCGGATTCCGCGGCCTGCTGCTCCGCCTCCTTCTTGCTGCGGCCGGTGCCGGTGCCGTACGAGACGCCTCCGACGCGGGCGGCAGCAGTGAAGGTCTTCTCGTGGTCGGGGCCGGTCTCCGTCACCAGGTACTCGGGCACGCCGAGCCCCTCGGTCGCGGTGAGCTCCTGGAGACTGGTCTTCCAGTCCAGGCCGGCTCCGAGGTTGGAGGACTTCTCGATCAGCGGGTCGAAGAGCCGGTGCACCAGCTCGGACGCCGAGTCGAGGCCCTGGTCGAGATAGACCGCGCCGATCACCGCTTCCAGGGTGTCGGCGAGGATGGACGCCTTGTCCCGGCCGCCCGTGCCCTCTTCACCGCGGCCCAGCCGGATGAAGGAACCCAGGTCGAGACCGCGGCCCACCTCCGCGAGCGCACGCGAGTTCACCACCGCGGCCCGCAGCTTGGCCAGCTGGCCCTCGGGCAGGTCGGGGTGGGTGCGGTACAGCGTGTCCGTGACGACGAGGCCGAGGACGGAGTCACCGAGGAACTCCAGCCGCTCGTTCGTCGGCAGGCCGCCGTTCTCGTACGCGTAGGAACGGTGGGTCAGCGCTCGCACCAGAAGGGCGGACTCGACCTTGTAGCCGAGCCGCCCTTCCAGAAGCGTGTGGGACGAGGCCGTGTTGTCCGCCGGACGACCCCCGCGTTGACGGGGACTGCTTTCCTTCGGATCAGACATCACACCTCTCACCAGCCGCTCAGACCTCGAGGACCTGGCGCTTGTTGTAGGTGCCGCAAGACGGGCACGCGATGTGCTGCTGCTTGGGCTCGTGGCAGCGCTCGCACGCAACCAGGGTGGGGACCGCAGCCTTCCACTGCGACCGGCGGTGGCGCGTGTTGCTGCGCGACATCTTCCGCTTCGGAACAGCCACGGCTACTTCTCCTGCTTCTCGTCGACGCCCGCTTCGGCGCCGCTCATCTCGTCCTTCTCGCCGTCCTGCATGGTGCCGGCGAGTCCCTGCAAAGCCGCCCAACGGATGTCGACGGCGTCATGGTGGTGGTCCGGGTCGTCCGCGAGCCGCGCTCCGCACTCGGAGCACAGGCCCGGACAGTCTTCCTGGCACACCGGCTGCATCGGCAGTGCGAGCACCACCGCATCACGCAGCACTGGCTCGAGGTCGAACATGCCGTCCTCGAGAAAGAGCCTGTCCTCGTCTTCCTCGGCGTCGTCGGCCGGTTCCGCCTTGGGGCGGCCCCGGTCATCGGCGTCAGGGTACGAGAACATCTCCTGGAAGTCCGCTTCGAGCTCCAGCTCGAGCGGCTCCAGACACCTTACGCACTCCCCCTCGGCCGTTGCACGGGCGGTGCCGGTGACGAGCACACCTTCCATGACCGACTCGAGCCGGAGTTCGAGCTCCACCGGGGCGCCCTCCGGCACTCCGATGACCTCCTGGAGACCGAGGTCCTTGGGGGCGTCGACCGTGCGGGTCAGGCGCTGCAGCGCACCAGGACGCCGCCCCAGCTCGTGCGTGTCGAACACGAGGGGGTTGCGGTGGTCGAGGCGCGCGTTGGAGGCCATTCCTGCTTTCGATCTTCGAGCTCAGAGGGACGCCGCCCTGGAGGTGTCCCCCGGGCAGCCTTGATCGCGGACGTATACGCAGTCAGCGAAGCGCACGCGCGACCGAAGAGCCAGGATACTGGACCTTTCGCTGTCGGCCCAATCGGGTGGTCGCCCCCGGCCTTCGCCCGGACTACAGGCCGCGCTCCTGCTCGTACGCCCGCAGCTGCTCGGCGCTGATCATGCTGGTGTCGAAGAGGCTGGTCTCGTCGAGCGCGTAGCCCTGCTGGGGGTCCTGGGCCTGCTGGGCCTGCTGCGGGTCGTAGGCGGGCTGCTGCTGGTCGTAGCCCTGGTAGGCGTACGGGTCGGCCTGCTGGTAGCCGTACGGTTCCTGCTGGCCGTAGCCGTGCTGTTGCGGGAATCCGCCGTACGCGCCGGGCTGCTGCTGGTAGCCGTAGGCCGGCTGCTGCTCGTACTGCGGCTGCTGCTGCGGCTGCGGCTGCGCGGGCTGTTCGGCCTGTGCGTCCTGCTCGGCGAGGGCCGCGAGGTCGGCGAGGTAGTCGGCGTCGCTGGAGTGCTGGCGGGTGGTGGAGTCGTCGGCGAGGGCGCCGAGGTCGTCGGTGGCGATACGGCCGTGCAGCTTCTGGCGGCCGCGCCCGACGGCCTCCAGCGTCTTGGCGAGCACGGCCTCGAAGGCGCCGAGCTTGGCGTCCACGTAGGAGTCCGCGTCGCGGCGCAGGGTCTCGGGGTCGTGGCTGCGCTCGGGGGCGTCCTCGTCCTCATAGCCGTTCTCGTCGAGGCCGGGGCCGGTGCCCAGCAGCTTCTCGCGGCCGCGGCCGACCGAGCCGAGGGTCTTGGTGAGGACGACCTCGAAGTTGGCGAGCTTGGAGTCGACGTAGTCGTCGGCCTCGGCGCGGATCTCCTCGGCCTCCTTGCGGGCCTCCGCCAGGATCCGGTCGGCCTCCGCCTGGGAGCGGCGGGCGACCTCCGTGCCGGAGATCAGCGAGCCGCGCTCGGCGTGCGCGCTCTCGATGATCCGCTCGGCCTCCAGACGGGCCTGCTCGACCATCTGCTCGCGGTCGCCGATCAGCTCCTGGGCCTGCGCGAGGGAGCCGGGCAGGGCCTGGCGCACCTCTTCGAGCATCGCGAGCAGCTCGGCGCGGTTGACCACGCACGAGGCCGACATGGGCATGGACCGGGCGCTGGAGACCGCGGAGACGATCTCGTCGAGCTTCTTCTGGACGTCCACCTGGCTCGCCACTCTCTACAGCTGTTGGAGACGGACGGGACGACTGTACGGCCCTGGGGTGCCGGTCGGACACCGGGTGACGGGCCGTCGGGCGCTCAGTCCTTCCGGAGGCGCCGGGAGAGGGCGTCGAGGACGGCCGGCGGGACCAGGTGCGAGACGTCGCCGCCCCACGCCGCGACCTCCTTGACCAGGGAGGACGAGAGGAAGCTGTAGGTCGGGTTGGTCGGGACGAAGAGCGTCTCCACGCCCGACAGGCCGTTGTTCATCTGGGCCATCTGCAGTTCGTAGTCGAAGTCGCTGACGGCGCGCAGGCCCTTGACGATGGCCGGGATGTCACGCTGCTTGCAGAAGTCGACGAGGAGGCCGTGGAAGGACTCGACTTCGACGTTGCCGTACTCGGCGGTGACCTCGCGGAGCAGTCGGAGGCGCTCCTCGACCGTGAAGAGCCCCTTCTTGGCCTGGTTGATCATCACGACGACATGCACCACGTCGTACAGCTTGGAAGCGCGGGCGATGATGTCGAGGTGTCCATTGGTGACGGGGTCGTACGACCCCGGACAAACGGCGCGGCGCACTAGTGATCCCTCGCTCTCCGGTCCGGTCATCGTGCGTCTTCGCACGTAGAGGCGGCGCGACCGTACCAAAACGTTCCCTCGCCGTAGCGACGGGACCGGATCGCCTCGAAGCCGTGCGGCCAGCGGAATGCGCCGCCTCTGGTGCTGCGCTCCACGGTGACGAGGGCTTCCTCCGCGAGCCACCCCTGCGTGCGGAGTGTGAGCAGAATCTCGCGAAGATCGTCGTCGGAGACGGCGTACGGGGGGTCCAGGAAGACGAGGTCGTACGGCGCCGCCGGCGCCGGTGACTGGATGATCTGCTCGGCTCTGCCTGCCCTGACCTCGGCGCCGGGGAGGCCGAGGTTCCTTGCGTTCTCCCGGACGGTCTTCGCGGCGCGGGCGTCGGCCTCGACCAGGAGGGTGTGGCTCGCGCCACGGGACAGGGCCTCCAGGCCTACGGCGCCCGAGCCGGCGTAGAGGTCGAGGACCCGTTCGCCGTCCAGGGGGCCGTTGAGGAGGGACTGCCAGGTGGAGAAGAGGCCCTCGCGTGCGCGGTCCGATGTGGGGCGGGTACCTGTTCCCGGCGGCACGGCCAGGCGGCGTCCGCCGGCCGTGCCGGCGATCACGCGGGTCATCTCGGGTCCTTGTCGGTGTGCTCGGACGGTGGCCGTTCCCAGTCTGTCAGCCCTTCTCCAGGTACTGCTCCCTCTCCTCGTCCAGCAGGGCGTCCAGGGCGGTGCGCAGCGCCGGCAGCCGTTCCAGGTCCGGGTCGGCCGCGACGACCGCCGCCGCCTCCGCGCGGGCCTCGGCGATGATCTCCTCGTCGTCGATGACGGCGAGGACCCGCAGGCTGGAGCGGGCGCCGGACTGGGCCTGGCCGAGGACGTCGCCCTCGCGGCGCTGTTCGAGGTCGATACGGGAGAGCTCGAAGCCGTCGAGGGTGGCGGCGACGGCGTTCAGCCGCTGGCGGGCGGCGCTCGCCTCGGGCATCTCGGTGACCAGCAGGCACAGGCCGGGCGCCGAGCCACGGCCGACGCGGCCGCGCAGCTGGTGGAGCTGGGAGACGCCGAACCGGTCCGCGTCCATGATCACCATCGCCGTGGCGTTGGGGACGTTGACGCCGACCTCGATGACGGTCGTGGCCACCAGGACGTCACTGTCGCCGGCGGCGAAGCGGCGCATGACCGCGTCCTTGTCGTCGGGGTGCATACGGCCGTGCAGAACCTCGACCCTGAGCCCCTGGAGGGGACCTTTGGTGAGCTGTTCGGCCACGTCGAGGACCGCGAGCGGGGGGCGCTTCTCGGCCTCGTCCTCGGGGGACCTCTTCTTGCCGGCCTTCTTGGGGTCGTCCTCCTCGTCCCCGATGCGCGGGCAGACCACGTACGCCTGATGGCCGTTCTCCACCTCCTCGCGCACCCTCTCCCACGCGCGGGCCAGGAAGTGGGGTTTGTCGGCGGCCGGGACGACATGGCTGGCGATCGGCGAGCGGCCGGCCGGGAGCTGGTCGAGGACGGAGGTCTCCAGGTCGCCGAAGACGGTCATGGCGACCGTGCGCGGGATCGGCGTGGCGGTCATCACGAGCAGGTGCGGCGGTTGTTTGCCCTTGCCGCGCAGGGCGTCGCGCTGCTCGACGCCGAAGCGGTGCTGTTCGTCGACCACGACCAGCCCGAGGTCGTGGAACTGCACCTTGTCCTCGATCAGCGCGTGCGTGCCGATGACGATCCCGGCCTCGCCGGTGGCGAGGTCGAGCAGCGCCTGGCGGCGGGCGGCGGCGCCCATCGAGCCGGTGAGCAGCACCACCTTGGTGGCGTGCTCCGCGCCGCCCAGCATGCCTCCCTCGGCCAGCTCGCCCATCATCTCGGTGACCGACCGGTGGTGCTGCTGGGCGAGCACCTCGGTGGGCGCGAGCATCGCGGCCTGGCCGCCGGAGTCGACGACGGCGAGCATGGCGCGCAGGGCGACCAGGGTCTTGCCGGAGCCCACCTCTCCCTGGAGCAGCCGGTGCATGGGGTGCTCGGTGGCGAGGTCGGCGAAGATGTCCCGGGAAACCTTCTGCTGGCCCTCGGTGAGGGTGAAGGGGAGGCGGTCGTCGAAGGCCGTGAGGAGGCCGTCGGGGAGCGGTGTGCGGGCGACCGCCGGGAGCTGGGCGTCGGCGTACCGGCGACGGGCCAGGGCGACCTGGAGAACGAAGGCCTCGTCCCACTTGAGGCGGGCGCGGGCGTCGGCGATGTCGGCCTTGGTGTGCGGGCGGTGGATCTTGAGGAGGGCCTCGGGGAGGGAGACCAGGCCGCGGCCCTCGCGCAGGGAGTCCGGGAGGGGGTCGAGCGCCTCCTGCGCGTGGGGCAGGACCGTCTGGACGGCCTTGCCGATCTTCCAGGACTCCAGTCTGGCGGTGGCCGGGTAGAGGGGGATGAGGGCTCCGGCCCAGGTCTCGACGCTCCCCTCACTGTCCCCCGTCAGCAACTCGTAGGCCGGATGGGCCAGTTGGAGCCGCCGGTTGAAGACCGAGACCTTGCCCGCGAACATCGCGCGCGTGCCCGGCAGCAGCTCCTTGTGGGGCTTGTGAACGCCGTGCCCGAAGAAGACCAGTTGGAGCCGGCCGCTGCCGTCCGTGATGGTGACTTCGAGGCGCTGGCCCTTGCCGCGCGGGGCCTTGGACGAGGCGAAGGTGTGCAGGCGGGCGTCGGCGACTTGGGCGACCACCGTGACGTGCTCGTCCATGGGCAGGTCGGCGAGGTGGGTGAGCTGCCCGCGCTCCTCGTATCTGCGCGGGTAGTGGTGCAGCAGGTCGCCGACGGTGTGCAGGCCGAGGTGCTCGGCCATCACCTTCGCGGTGGCGGGGCCGAGCACTGACTTCAGTGGTTGTTTCAGTGGTTCTTCCAGTGCGGGCACGAGATCCATTGCACACCACGACACTGACAATGCCGTATACGTCCCGGGAAACCCCTGGTCAGGCGGGCTGTTCGGGCCCTAGGATGGCGCGCTCCGGCCATCCCCGCGGTCACCGCCCCACCAAGGGACCGCCCGACCCCGCGCCGAAGCTCCTCCCCCCACCGGCGCTGCGACGATGGACTCCCAGACCTCACAGTCATCCCAGGCATCCCAGTCACCTCTACTTTCCAGGTCGACCTGCGCGGTTTGGTGGACCTGCTCTCCCATCACCTCTACTCCAGCCCCAAGGTCTACCTGCGCGAGCTGCTGCAGAACGCGGTGGACGCGATCACCGCCCGGCACGCCGAGCAGCCCGGCGCCCCGGCGCGGGTACGGCTGTACGCGGACTCCCGAGGGGGTGCCGCCCTGCGGGTGGAGGACACCGGCGTCGGACTCACCGAGTCCGACGTGCACAGCCTGCTGGCGACCATCGGGCGCAGCTCCAAGCGCGCGGAGGGGCTGCAGGAGGCCCGCTCGGACTTCCTGGGCCAGTTCGGCATCGGCCTGCTGGCCTGTTTCGTGGTCGCCGAGCGGATCCGGGTGGTCAGCCGCAGCGCCCGTACGCCCGACGCGCCGCCCGTGGAGTGGACGGCGAGCGACGACGGCTCCTACACCGTGCGGACGCTGCCCGACGAAGCCCGGCCGGAACCGGGCACCACCGTGCACCTGATCGCACGGGCGGGCGCCGGGGAGTGGCTCTCGCCCGAGCGCGTCCTCGCCCTCGCGCGGGACTTCGGCTCGCTGCTGCCGTACGACGTCCGGGTGGGCGACGAGGCGGTCACCGACCTGCCCGCGCCCTGGGACCGCCCCTACCCCTCCCCCGCGACCCGCCGGGTGGCCCTGGCCCGGCACTGCCACGACACCTTCGGCTTCACGCCGCTGGACTCCATCGAGCTGGACGTGCCGCCGGCCGGTATCCGCGGGGTGGCGTACGTGCTGCCGTCGGCGGTCAGCCCCGCCCAGCGCGCCACCCACCGCGTGCACCTGAAGGGCATGCTGCTGACCGAGCGGGCCGAACAGCTGCTGCCGGACTGGGCGTTCTTCGTGCGCTGCGTCCTGGACACCGACAGCCTCAGGCCCACGGCCTCGCGCGAGTCGCTGTACGAGGACGAGACCCTCGCGGCCGTACGCGAAGCCCTGGGGGAAAGGATCCGGTCCTGGCTGACCGGTCTGGCGGCGGGCGATCCGGAACGGCTGGCCGCGTTCCTGTCCGTGCACCACCTGGGCGTGAAGTCCCTCGCCCGGCACGACAAGGAGATGCTGCGCACGATGCTGCCGTGGCTCCCCTTCGAGACGACCGACGGGCAGCTGTCCCTGGAGGAGTTCGCGCAGCGCCACCCGGTGGTGCACTTCACGCGGACGGTCGAGGAGTACCGGCAGGTCGCGCCGATCGCCTCCGCGCAGGGCGTCGGCGTGGTCAACGGCGGCTACACCTACGACAGCGAGCTGGTCGAGGCGCTGCCGTCGGTGCGCCCGGGGACGGTCGTCGCCGAGCTGGACGCGGACACCGTGACCGCCCACCTGGACGCGGTCGACCCGGCGGAGGAGCTGGCCCTGTCCGGATTCCTGGCCGCCGCGCGGGCCGAACTCGACCCGCTGGGCTGTGACGTCGTCCTGCGCGCCTTCCACCCGCTCTCCGTGCCCGCGCTGCACCTGGACGACCGGGCGGCCCGCCACGAGCAGGCCCGCGCGGAGGCTCAGGCGCAGGCCGACGACCTGTGGGCGGGCATCCTCGGCTCGCTGCGCGGCAGCGCCCCGCGCGCGCGTCTGGTGCTCAACCACCTCAACCCGCTGATCCGGCGGATCAGTTCCCTGAAGGATCCGGAACTGATCGGCACCGCGACCGAGTCGCTGTACGGGCAGGCGCTGCTGATGGCGCAGCGCCCCCTGCGGCCCGCGGACTCCGCGCTGCTCAACCGGGCGTTCATCGGCCTCCTGGAATGGGCAACCCACGGGGAATCCGCACACGGGGAGGACGATCGCCGATGACCGGGGTCACGGACTTCGACGCGCTTCGCCGGGCGATGGCGGAGAACTCCGAACAGCCGGAGGGCCCGGCCCGCAACGCGCGCGCGGAGCAGCTGCTGGCCGAGGCGGAGAAGCTGGACATCCCGCTCGCCGTGATCGAGGCGCTCGGGCACCAGCTGAAGGTGTACAACTACAGCTCCGAGAAGGACAAGATGTTCGTCCCGTTCGCGCGGCTGCTGCGCATGTGGGACGAGCGGCCCGAGGACTTCGACGAATACGAGGCGCACTCGCTGCACTGGGTCTTCAAGTGGGTATCGGCCGGCATGCTGGACCAGCCGCACGTCCCGCTCGCCTCCATCGAGAAGTGGCTCGGCGAGATGCAGCACCGCTATCGGCTGGCCGGACACTCCGAGCGGGCCGTGCGCAGCGCCGAGTTCAGCGTCGCCACGCACACCGGGGACCTGGAGCGCGCCGAGCGGGCGTACTCGGCGTGGCTGGCCGCCGACCGGGACCGGATGGCCGACTGCCACGCCTGCGAGCTGCACGGGCAGGGGACGTGGCAGGTCAAGCGGGGCCGGGACGCGGAGGCCCTCGAACTGTGGCGGCCGGTCCTGGAGGGCGAGTACAGCTGCGCCCACGAGCCGCACAGCGTCCTCGCCTCCTCCCTGGCGCCGCTGCTCAGGCTGGGCCGCGTGGCGGAGGCCCGCGCCCACCATCTGCGCGGCTTCCGGCTGGTGCGGCCGATGGAGAGCATGCGCGGCGCGTACGCGGACCACGTGGAGTTCTGCGCGCTGACCGGCAACGAGGCGCGCGGCCTGGAGCTGCTCGCGGAGCGGCCGGCGTACTTCACGGACACCGGCGATCCGAGCAGCCGGCTGGACTTCATGACCGTGGTCGCCCTGCTCATGGACCGGCTGACCGAGCTGGGTCTCGGCGAGCAGCGGGTGCCGGGCCCGGCCGGGCGGGCGTGGACCGCGCGGGAACTCGCCGCCCACGCGCGCGCGGAGGCCCTCGACCTGGCCGCGCGGTTCGACCGGCGCAACGGGACCTCGTACGTCGGTGACCGGGCACGCGCGCGTATGGCACAGCGCCCGCTGGTGGACCGGCTGCCGCTGGGCGTGCGCACGGCCGCCGCGCCGACCCCCCTGGCCCGGCCGGTCCCCGCGATCGCTCCGGCCGCGGCCGCGGACGAGCCGGAGCTGCCCGCGCTGCTGGCCGAGGCGCGGCGGCTGTCGGACACCCTCCAGCCGCACGCCCTGCAGGCGTGGGCGGCGGTCGCACGGGCCGCCGAGGGCGTCGAGCTGGACCCGCGGGACCGCGCGGAGATCACCGACCACGAGGCGATGGGCCACGGCCCCGAGGGCGCCGGGCTGTTCGAGCGGGCCGCCGAGCTGTACGCGGAGGCGGGCGATCCCGGCGAGGCGCTGGCGGCACGCGCGCGTGCGGCCTACGTACGCGCCCTGTCCGGTCACGTCGACGAGGCGGTCGCGGCGGTCGCCGAGCCGTACGACAAGGTCCTCGCCCTGTACGCCGAGGACGCCACCGGCGTACGGCAGGTGGCGTCCGTGCTGATGAGCCGGGCGCGGATCCTGATGCGCCGGACGCACGAGGGCCCGCGGGACGCGGGTGAGGCCGCCGAGCGGGCGGTGCGGGAGGTGCTGGCGCTCGTCGACGGACACGTCGGGGGCGACGTGCGGCTGGCGTCCCGGGCCGCCGAGGCGCGGGCGATGCTGGCGGAGCTGGCGGAGCACTCCGGGGACGTGGAGACGGCCGCGAAGCTGTTCCGCAGGGCCACGCGGCAGTTCGTGGAGGCGGGCCTGCCGTGGTTCGCGGTGGAGTACGAGGTGCGGGTGGCCGCCTTCGCCCACGAGCAGGGCGACATGGCGGAGGCCGAACGGGCGCTGCGGGCGGCCCTGGAGCACGGCGGGCCGTACCTGGAGGCGACCGGGCAGGCGCAGCTGCACCTCCAGCTCGCTGAGGTGGTCGGCGGCCGGGGTGACGCTCAGGAGGCGGCGGAGCACTCCCTCCAGGCCGCGCACTGGGCCGACGAGGCCGGCGAGGGCACCACGCTCGGTGCCTGGGCACGCCACCAGCTGGGCGGCTTCCTGCTGCGGCAGGGCCGGTACGCGGAGGCCGCCGAGGTACTGGAGTCGGCGCTGCCCGACCTGACCGCCGAGACGCACGGCGACGGCGCGATCGTGCAGACGCGGTGGTGGCTCGGAGACTGCCTGAGCGAGCTGGGCGAGCACCGGGCGGCCGCCGAGCACCGCCTCCAGGCCGCCGAGATCGCCCGGCACTGGCCCGAGCAGCAGGACCACGCCACCCTCGCCCACCTCGCCGCCGAGTCCCTCGGGCAGGCCGGGTTGCCCGCCGACGCGGACCAGGCCTACGCGCGCGCGGGCGACCTGTGGCGCTCCCTGGGCAACGTCCACGGCCTGGTGCGCAGTCTGCGCGCCCGCGCGTGGCTGGCGCTGCGCACCGAGGGTGGGCTCGACGGGGCGCGGGAGCTGATGGCGGACGCGGTCCGGGAGTGCGCGGCGGCGCTGGCGGCGGCGGACGACCCGGAGGCCCGGAAGCGGCTCACCGCCGAACTCGGCCACACCCACCGGCAGTACGGCGACCTGCTGGCCCGCTCGGCACCCGAGGACGCCGAGGACACCGCGACCCGTGCCGCGTTCGAGGACGCGCTGTCCCAGCTGGCGCGGGCGATCACGGTGTTCGCTCCGCTGGGCGCGGGGGCCCTGCACAGCCGTACCGGCGCCGAACTGGCCGCGGGCCGGCTGGAGGCCGCCCTGAGCCGCCCCGCCGACGCGGCGGCACGCGCGCGTGCGGTGCTGGCGGCGTACGCGGCCCACGAGGCGTACGAGGACGCGGCCGGCGCGGACGAGACCGTACAGGCCCGGCGGGCGGAGGCGGAGCAGCTGCTGGACCTGCTGCCGGCGGACCCGGAGGCGTGAGCCCCTTACTCCACCCCGATGAGCAGCAGCGCCCCCTGCCGCCCGCCCCGGTACACCACCGTGTCGACGGCGAGGTACGTCTCCCGCACGCGTGCCTGCAGATGCTCGGCGACGGTCTCCGGCGCCTCGTCGCCGAGGACGAGGGTGACCAGTTCGCCGCCGGCCCGGAGCATGCGGTCCAGGACGGTCTCGGCGGTGGCGGTGACGTCCGAGCCGATCACCGCCACGTCGCCGTCGATGAGGCCCAGCACGTCGCCGGCCTGGCAGATGCCGGCCGTGGTCCAGGACTGGGCTTCGGCGACGGCGACCTCGGCGTAGCGGGTGGCGCCCGCCGCCGAGGTCATCTGGACGACGTCCTCGTCGAAGCGGCGGTCCGGCTCGTGCACCGCCAGCGCGGCGATGCCCTGGACCGCCGAGCGGGTCGGGATGAGGGCGACGCGGACGCCCTCGGTGCGGACCTGCTCGGCCGCCGCTGCCGCCGTGTGGCGCAGCTCCGCGTCGTTGGGCAGCAGCACGACCTCGTGCGCGTGGGCGCGCCGCACCGCCTGGACGATCTCCCCACTGGCAGGCGGCTCGCCGGGGCGGGCCAGCACGGTGGTCGCGCCGGCCTCGGCGTACAGCCCGGCCAGGCCCTCGCCGGGCACGACGGCCACGACGGCGCGCTGGGCCCGCTCCCGGGACGGCCGCCCGGCGCCGGTGTGCACGTCCCCGGCCCCGAAGTGGGTGATCCGGATCCGGTACGGCCGCCCGGCCTCGACGCCGGCCTCCACGGCGGCGCCCGCGTCGTCGACGTGCACATGGACGTTCCACAGCCCGTCCCCGCCGACCACGACGAGGGAGTCCCCGAGCCGGTCGAGCCGTTCGCGCAGCCGGTCCACGGCGGTGTCCTCGGCCTCCAGCAGGTAGATCACCTCGTAGGCGGGCCCGCCTGTCCCGGCAGCCTCGCCGCACCCGTCCGGCTCAAAAACGGGCTCCACGCGCGCGTACGCCTCCGAAGCCGCCGCCGGTGTCTCCCCGGTGAACGTCTCCACCAGCGCCGCCAGCACCGCCACCAGCCCCCGCCCGCCCGCGTCGACCACCCCGGCCCGCGCCAGGACGGCCAGCTGGCCCGGGGTCGCCGCCAGTGCCGTACGCGCCCCCTCGTAGGCCGCCCGCGCGACCGTCCCGCAGTCGCCCGCGACACCGTTGGCGGCGGCGGCGGCGGCCGAGGCGACGGACAGGACCGTGCCCTCCACGGGGTGGGCCACGGCCTGCCGGGCGGAGTCGGCCGCCCGGCGCAGGGCGAGCCGCAGCCCCTGCCCGTCGGTGTGAGAGGCCTCACCCTCGGCCGCGAGCACCTGCGCCATGCCGCGCAGCAGCTGCGCCAGGATCGTCCCCGAGTTGCCGCGGGCCCCTATCAGGGCCCCGTGCGCCATCGCGTGGACGGCGTCCGCCAGCGACGGCACCCCGGCCCCCGGGGAAGCCTCCCCGGAGTCCTTCCGGGGCCCTCCGGAGCCCGCCTTGTGGCCGTCGAACACGGCCTCGACCGCCGCCACCGCCGATTCCAGGGTCAGGTACAGGTTCGTGCCGGTGTCGCCGTCCGCCACCGGATAGACGTTGATCGCGTCGATCTCCTCACGCGAGCGCCCCAGCGCCCGCAGCGCGAGACCGCACCAGGTGCGCACCGCGAGAGCATCGAAGAATGTCTGCGGCACCTGCGCCACCTGCGCCTCCCTGAGCTGGCTGGACGTGGGACGCAGCGTAGACCCAGGACCGGTGTCCGCCGGAAGAGGGCCGGAGCGGGCCCCTGAGCTGCCATGGTAGTTTCGTTGCACGGGTGCAGCCGTTGTATGCTGCTCCGGTTGCCCGATCCGATCGGGCCATTCCCCTGGCAGCGCCACTCAGGATCTCAGGTTTGACGATCTCGATCCCGGCATGCCGGGATCAACCGTAAGTGCATCTGAAGTCTTTGGAGTGACCCGTGGCTGCCAACTGCGACGTCTGCGGCAAGGGGCCGGGCTTCGGCAACAACATCTCGTTTTCGCACCGCCGTACGTCCCGCCGCTGGAACCCGAACATCCAGCGTGTGCGTACCGTGGTCGGCGGGACGCCGAAGCGCGTGAACGCTTGCACCTCGTGCATCAAGGCCGGCAAGGTCTCGCGCTGACGCACAGCCAAGCGCGCGCCACTGTCGGTTCGCTGCACTGAGCCGGTCCGCCCTCGGGTGGGCCGGCTTTTTGCCGTACCCCCGTAGGTCAGTTCCTGAACCGCCACCCGTGATCCACGGGCCCGATCCCCGCCCCCAGCGCGAACCCGGCCGCGATCGCCCCGGTGACGTACTCCTTCGCCTCGGCCACCGCCTCCGGCACCGACCGCCCCTTGGCGAGCCCCGCCGCGATCCCCGAGGCCAGCGTGCACCCCGTGCCGTGCGTGTGCCGGTTGTCGTGCCGGGCTGCCCGCAGCCAGTGCTCCTCGGAACCGTCCGTCAGCAGGTCTACGGCATCGCCGGACAGATGCCCGCCCTTGATCAGCACCCACCGCGGCCCGTACCCCAGCACGGCCGCCGCGGCCTGACGCAGCTGCTCCTCGGACTCGACCCGCACCCCCGTCAGTTGGGCCACCTCGTCCAGGTTCGGAGTAGCCACCGTCGCCGCCGGCAGCAGCCGCTCGCGTACGGAGTCCAGCGCGGAGGCCGCCAGCAGCGGGTCCCCGTGCTTGGAGACGCCCACCGGGTCCACGACCGCAGGTGCGTCCGTCCCGGCGATCAACTCGGCGACCGCCTCGACCAGTTCCGCCGAGGCGAGCATCCCGGTCTTCACGGCCTGGACGCCGATGTCGTCGACCACGCTGCGGTACTGGGCCCGCACGGCCGCCACCGGCAGCTCCCAGGCGCCCTGGACGCCGAGCGAGTTCTGCGCGGTGACCGCCGTGATGACGCTCATGCCGTGCACGCCGAGCGCCAGCATCGTCTTCAGGTCGGCCTGGACACCCGCGCCCCCGCCGGAGTCGGAGCCCGCCACCGTGAGGACCGTGGGGATCATGACTCGATGTCCCCGAAGTGGTCCCAGCCGCCCTTGCTGGTCCACGGCGCCCCGTCGACCGTGACCTGGGGCAGCGCCGAGGGGTTGAGCACCTCGCCGATCACCTTCCAGCGGGCCGGCAGCTTCACGTCCGGCGGGAAGGTCGCCACGATCGCGTGGTCCTCTCCCCCGGTCAGCACCCACTGCAGCGGGTCGACGCCCACGGCCTGACCGATGTCGTTCATCTGGGTCGGGATGTCGATGGCACCGGAGCGGATGTCGATGCGGACCTTGCTGGCCTCCGCGATGTGCCCGAGGTCGGCGATGAGGCCGTCGCTGACGTCGCACATGGCGGTCGCGCCCAGCCCGGCGGCGGCCGGACCGGCGTGGTAGGGCGGCTCGGGGCGCCGATGGGCCTCGACGAAGGCGCGCGGCGAGCGGAAGCCGCGGGAGAGCACCGCGTACCCGGCCGCGGACCAGCCCAGCCAGCCGGTCACCGCGACGAGGTCGCCGGGCTGGGCGCCGGCCCGGGTGACCGGCTCCTGGTTGCGCAGGTCGCCGAGCGCGGTGATCGACACCATGATCGTGTCGCCGCGCACCACGTCACCGCCGACCACGGAGGCCCCCGCCACCTGGCACTCGTCGCGCAGCCCGTCCATCAGCTCGCTCGGCCAGGTGACCGGGAGTTCGGCGGGCACGACCAGGCCGAGCAGCAGCGCGGTCGGCACCGCGCCCATGGCGGCGATGTCGGCGAGGTTCTGCGCGGCCGCCTTGCGGCCCACGTCGTACGCCGTGGACCAGTCGCGGCGGAAGTGCCGCCCCTCCAGGAGGATGTCGGTGCTCGCGACCACCCTGCGGTCGGGGGCGGCGACCACCGCGGCGTCGTCGCCGGGGCCGACCCGGACCGCCGGGGTGGTGGTGAGACGGGAGGTGAGCTCCCGGATGAGCCCGAACTCACCTAGCTCACCCACAGTGCCCTTCATTGCCCTTCAGCCCCTTCTGTGCCTGGCCGTACGCCTGTCCGTACCCGCTCGCGCGTCATCCTGGCCCCCGTTACGGTCGTGGTGACCGCCAACTCCTGTCGTGCCCGTACCCCGGCGCGTGGGTCACGGTCTCCGCGGGTCTCCCCGCGGCGACCGGCGACGCGATACCGTGGCGTTCCTTTTCCCCACATGATCCTCGTGGCCGCCCTGGAGGTTCCGTGGTACAGGCGTACATCCTGATCCAGACGGAGGTCGGCAAGGCGTCGACCGTCGCCGAGACGATCAGCAAGATCCCTGGAGTCATCCAGGCCGAGGACGTGACTGGACCGTACGACGTCATCGTGCGCGCCCAGGCCGACACCGTCGACGACCTCGGCCGCATGGTGGTCGCGAAGGTCCAGCAAGTGGACGGCATCACCCGCACCCTGACCTGCCCGGTCGTGCATCTGTAGCCCCCGTCTACCCTTGGCCGGTGAACATCTTCCGTCACCGGCACGGCATCATCGCCGGCCTGCCCGCGCTCATCGCCCTGCTGATCACCGTCGCGGGCTGCTCATCAGCAGACGACAGCGCCACCGTGGCGGTTCCCAGCCCCGACGCGAAGACGGCGAAGCTGTGCCGGAACCTGCACAAGGTGCTGCCGCGGAAGGTGGACGGCCGAAGCCGCAACGACCCCGAGCCCCGGTCCGCCCTCACGGCGGGCTGGGGAAGCCCGGCGATCATACTGCGCTGCGGTGTCGAACGGCCGCCCAAGATGGTCGACCCCGAGGTGGCCCAGGGCACCGACCCGGACGCGGTCGGCGGCGGGGTCAACGGCGTCGACTGGCTGATGGAGAAGCAGGACGACGGGACGTACCGGTTCACCACGGCCAAGCGTGCGGCGTACGTGCAGGTGACCCTGCCCAAGCCGGTGCCCGAGCAGGACAGCGCGACGGTCCTCGTCGACCTGGCCGCCGCCATCAAGAAGGCGATCCCCAGGGGGATCGCCTCCACCACCTGACCGCTCCGGAGAGCCGGCTACCGCAGCCCGGTCGACCGCCCGAGCGCCGCCTGCACCAGCCGGTCCACCAGCTCGGGGTAGGAGACCCCGGTCGCCTGCCACATCTGCGGGTACATCGAGATGGGCGTGAAGCCGGGCATCGTGTTGATCTCGTTGATCACGAACTCGCCGTCCTCGGTGAGGAAGAAGTCCGCGCGGACCAGGCCCTCGCAGGAGGCCGCCTCGAAGGCGTCCACCGCGAGCCGCCGCACCTCGGCGGTCTCCTCGTCGGTGAGGGGGGCGGGCACGATGCCGGGCGTGGAGTCGATGTACTTCGCCTCGAAGTCGTAGTACGCGTGCGCGTCCGGCGGCGGGATCTCGGCGGGCACGGAGGCACGCGGCCCGTCCTCGAACTCCAGCACCCCGCACTCGATCTCGCGACCGCGCACCGCGGCCTCCACGAGGATCTTCGGGTCGTGCCGCTGGGCCTCGGCGATGGCCTCGTCGAGCCCGGAGAAGTCGTCGACCTTGGTGATGCCGATCGACGAACCCGCGCGCGCGGGCTTCACGAACAGCGGCCAGCCGTGCTCGCCGGCGAAGTCGACGATCTTCTTGCGGGCGGCCGCCTCGTCCTGCCGCCACTCGCGCGGCCGGATCACCACGTACGGGCCCACCTTGAGCCCGAAGGAGGTGAACACCCGCTTCATGTACTCCTTGTCCTGGCCGACGGCCGAGGCGAGCACGCCCGACCCCACGTACGGGACGCCGGAGAGCTCCAGGAGGCCCTGGAGGGTGCCGTCCTCGCCGTACGGGCCGTGCAGTACCGGGAAGACCACGTCGACCTCGCCGAGGGCCTTGGGCACGGAGCCGGGCTCGCTGTAGACCACCTCGCGGCTGGCCGGGTCGACGGGGAGCACCACGCCGCCCTCACCCGGCTCCGCGAGCTCCTCGACGCTGGGCGTGCGCCGCTCGGTGATGGCCATGCGCTCGGGCTCGTCGGCGGTGAGCACCCAACGGCCCTCCCTGGTGATGCCGATCGGCAGGACGTCGTACTTCGTCCGGTCGATGGCGCTCAGTACGGCGCCCGCCGTGACCATGGAGATCCCGTGTTCGGAGCTGCGCCCGCCGAACACTACGGCCACGCGCGGCTTGCGGGACGGCTGCTCAGGGCTCTGGGGGAGGTTCTCGGTGCTCATATCGCGATGAGGGTACCCGGTGGTAGGGCCCGGAGACAGCGTCCGTCGCGGGCCGAACGGACGGCGTCGCTCAGCGTCGTTCCGGCTTCGCGCTGCGCGACATCAGCTCCTTCAACGCCACCACCGGAGGCTTGCCTTCGTGCACGATGCCCACGACCATCTCGGTGATGGGCATGTCGACGCCGTACCGGCGGGCCAGATCCAGTACCGACTCGCAGGACTTGACGCCCTCGGCGGTCTGCCTGGTGACGGCGATGGTCTCGTCCAGGGTCATGCCCTTGCCGAGGTTGGTGCCGAAGGTGTGGTTGCGGGACAGCGGCGAGGAGCAGGTGGCCACCAGGTCGCCCAGGCCCGCGAGGCCGGAGAAGGTCAGCGGGTCGGCGCCGAGGGCCACGCCGAGCCGGGTGGTCTCGGCGAGCCCGCGCGTGATGAGCGAGCCCTTGGCGTTGTCGCCCAGGCCCATGCCGTCGGCGATGCCGACCGCCAGCCCGATGACGTTCTTGACCGCGCCGCCGAGTTCGCAGCCGACGACATCGGTGTTGGTGTACGGCCGGAAGTACGGCGTGTGGCAATGGGCCTGGAGCCGCTGGGCGACCGCCTCGTCGGTGCAGGCGACCACGGCCGCCGCGGGCATGCGGGCGGCGATCTCCCGGGCCAGGTTGGGCCCGGTGACCACGGCGATCCGGTCCCGGCCGACCTTGGCGACGTCCTCGATGACCTCGCTCATCCGCATCGTGGAGCCGAGTTCGACGCCCTTCATGAGGGAGACGAGGACGGTGCCGGGGGCGAGCAGCGGCGTCCACTCGGCGAGGTTGTCGCGCAGGGTCTGGGAGGGCACCGACAGGACCGTGAAGTCGGCGCCCGCGAGGGCCTCGGCCGCGTCCGTGGTGGCCCGCAGGTTCTCCGGCAGCTCCACACCGGCCAGATAGTCGGGGTTGGTCCGGGTGGAGTTGATCGCGTCCGCGACCTCGGACCGGCGGGCCCACAGGGTGACCTCGCAGCCGGCGTCGGCGAGCACCATCCCGAAGGCCGTGCCCCACGAACCGGCACTGAAGACCGCCGCCTTGACCGACTCGCTCACTTGGCGCTCTCCTCTTCCCGTCCGGTCTGCGCTCGCGTCCTGCGCCGCTGTTCGATCCGCTCCCGGCGCGGGTCGTAGGGCGTCTCGGGCGCCTTCTCGCCGCGGATCTCCTCCAGCTGGCGGGTGATGGCCGCCATGATGACCTCGGTGGCCTCCTTCAGGACGTCAGCGGTCATCTCCCTGCCGTAGAAGCGCGAGAGGTCCACCGGGGGGCCGGCCAGCACGCGGTGGGTCTTGCGCGGGAAGAGATGCGGCTTCCTGGCGTACGGCGGCAGCAGTTCGTTGCAGCCCCACTGGGCGACCGGGATGACCGGGCACTTGGTCTGCAGCGCCACGCGCGCGGCACCGGTCTTGGCGGTCATGGGCCAGCCGTTCGGGTCGCGGGTGAGGGTGCCCTCGGGGTAGAAGGCAACGCACTCGCCCCGCTCCACGGCGTCGATCGCGGCCCGGAAGGCGCTGAGCGCGTCGGTGGACTCGCGGTAGACGGGGATCTGTCCGGTGCCGCGCATCGCGGCGCCGACGAATCCCTTCTTGAAAAGGCCGCTCTTCGCCAGGAATCGCGGAACCCGTCCGGTGTTGTACTGAAAGTGGGCGTACGCGAAGGGGTCCAGGTGGGAATTGTGGTTCACCGCGGTGATAAATCCGCCCTCGGCCGGAATGTGCTCCATTCCTCGCCAGTCCCGCTTGACCAGAACCACCAGGGGCGGTTTGCAGATCACCGCGGCGAAGCGGTACCAGAAGCCGATTCTGCGGCGGGGCACGCGGACACCTTCCTCTAGGGCCTCTAGGGCTGCCACCAGGGCCGGGGCCGCACAAGTGTCGCCCCCGGCCGCCGGTCTGTCGAGAACACCGTACGCCCCGCCACCGGGGCTGCCGGTAGGCCCGGGTGACAATGAGCGCGACGAGTAAGGGACGGTACGTCGGTGCAGTGGACCTTGGTCATACCCCTCAAGCCCCTGGCGCGGGCCAAGAGCAGGCTGGCGGACACCGCCGCCGACGGGCTGCGACCGGGGCTGGCCCTCGCGTTCGCCCAGGACACGGTGGCGGCCGCGCTGGCCTGTCCGTCGGTGGCGGATGTGGCGGTCGTCACCAACGACGCACTGGCCGGCCGGGAGCTGGCGGCGCTGGGCGCCCGGATCGTCCCCGACGAACCGGCCGGCGGCCTGAACGCCGCTCTGACGCACGCGGCCGAAGCCGTGCGGGCATCGCGTCCGGAAACCCCGCTCGCGGCCCTGAACGCCGATCTGCCGGCCCTGCGCCCGCCGGAATTGTCCCGCGTCCTGTCCGCGGCCGCGGAATTCCCCCGCGCATTTCTCCCCGACGCGGCCGAGGTCGGCACCACTCTGCTGGCCGCAGCCCCCGGCCATGAATTGCACCCGGCTTTCGGCCTGGATTCCCGCGCCCGGCACCGCGCCTCCGGCGCCTCGGAACTCCTGCTGGACGCGGTGGATACGGTCCGCCAGGACGTGGACACCGGCGAGGACCTGCGGGCGGCCCTGGCCCTCGGGGTGGGGCCGCACACGGCGACGGTGACCGCGCGGCTCCTGATCCCCGGGCAGTAGGGTGCTGGCATGCAGGCGACCGCGTACACGTACGACCCCGAGACCCGCAGCGGGCAGGTGCTGCTCGACGACGGCACCCCGGTGGCTTTCGACGCCTCGGCGTTCGACGCGGGCGGGCTGCGGCTGCTGCGGCCCGGGCAGCGGGTGCGGATCGAGACGGAGCCGGTGGCTCAGCCCTCGGAGGGCACCGGAGAGGGCCTCCGGATCACGCTGGTGACGCTGCAGACCTTCTGAACGCCTGAAAACGCGCCGCGGGCCGGGCTCCGAGGGGAGTCCGGCCCGGCGCGTGAGTGCCCTGTGCCCGTGCGCCTCAGCGGGCGGTGGCCTTCTTGGCGGTGGTCTTGCGTGCGGAGGACTTCTTGGCCGGGGCCTTCTTGGCCGTGACCTTCTTCGCGGGGGCCTTCTTGGCCGTGGTCTTCTTGGCGGCGGCCTTCGTGCCCGTGGTCTTCTTGGCGGCCGCGGCGGTGGTCTTGGCGGTCGACTTCTTCGCCGTGGTCTTCTTGGCGGTGGGCGTGGTCTTCTTGGCCGTCGTCTTCTTCGCCGCGGCCTTCTTCGCCGTCGGCGCGGCCTTCTTGGCCGTGGTCTTCTTGGCGGCGGCCTTCTTGACCGTCGCGGCGGCGCCGCCGGCCTGGAGGCTGCCCTTCGGCGCCTTCTTGACGGCGACCTCGCCGCCGCGCGGGAGCTTCTTCGAGCCGCTCACCAGGTCCTTGAAGCCCTGACCGGCACGGAAGCGCGGCACAGAGGTCTTCTTGACCCGAACCCGCTCGCCCGTCTGGGGGTTGCGGGCGTAGCGGGCGGGGCGGTCCACCTTCTCGAAGGACCCGAAGCCGGTGACCGAGACCCGGTCTCCGCCGACGACCGCGCGGACGATGGCGTCCAGGACCGCGTCGACAGCATCGGCGGCCTGCTGGCGGCCACCCATCTTGTCGGCAATCGCTTCTACGAGCTGCGCCTTGTTCACGTCTTCCCCTTCGGAGACATCGCCAGAACGAAAGTGTTCAAGCTTTTTCGCACGTTAGGCAGATATATACCGCAAATCAAACACGAAACGGGCTAATCACCCTTGTGCCGCAACGGACTCGGCCGGCTCGGATCTTGTTCAGCGGTCCTCTTCGGGGATGCGCCCCTCGTCGAGGTCCGCGGTGAACCGATCGAGCCGCCTTGCCGCGTCGGCGAGATCGTGCTTGGCCGCGGCCGTAATGACCAGCAGCTTCCGGGTCAGCGCCATCCGTACGCCCTCCGGGACTTGCAGTGCGCGCACCCTTGCGTGCGCTTCCTTGAGTTGGTCCGCGACCGCCGCATAGAGCTGGAGTTGGCCGTCGTGTTCCATGCACAGATTGTGCCATCTGGGGCGAGTTGTCGCCTGCCCAGGGTGCAACTACCGCCCCAAAGAGCCTTCCGGGCCCATCCGGAAGCCGCGGTCCCACATCTCGCGTACCCAGGCAACCACCTTCGTAACGTGGGAAGTTGAGCGCCGTACCGGTCGGGCGAGGGGTCGTTCGGGTCCAGACATGGCTGTACCCCCAATCGTGGCGATCGGGGGTACAGAGGGGGTGATGCGGTGGCCGAAACTCGCCCCGCCCGGCCGGGGACCGGGCCGGGCGCGGGCCGGGGTCAGAGCTGGAGCGTCCGCGGCTTGTACGACGGGCGCTTGGCCTCGTACGCGGCGACGTCGGCCTCGTTCTGGAGCGTGATGGAGATGTCGTCCAGCCCGTTCAGCAGCCGCCAGCGGGAGTTCTCGTCCAGCTCGAAGGAGGCGGTGATGCCGTTCGCACGAACCTCACGAGCCTCAAGGTCAACAGTGACCTCAGCAGTCGGGTCCTGTTCCGTGAGCTCCCACAGCGCGTCCACGACCTTCTGCTCCAGCACCACGGTGAGCAGGCCGTTCTTCAGCGAGTTGCCGCGGAAGATGTCGGCGAAGCGGGAGGAGATCACGGTCTTGAAGCCGTAGTTCTGCAGCGCCCAGACGGCGTGCTCCCGGGAGGAGCCGGTGCCGAAGTCGGGACCGGCGATCAGGACGGTCGCGCCCTGCCGCTCGGGCCGGTTGAGGATGAAGGACTCGTCCTTGCGCCAGGCCTCGAACAGCCCGTCCTCGAACCCGTCCCGCGTGACCTTCTTGAGCCAGTGAGCAGGGATGATCTGGTCGGTGTCGACGTTGCTGCGGCGCAGCGGGACGGCCCGGCCGGTGTGCGTGGTGAATGCTTCCATGACTGATCAGACTCCAGCGGGCGTACGAACGTCGGCGTCGGACAGGTCGGCCGGCGAGGCCAGGTGGCCCAGGACGGCCGTGGCGGCCGCGACCTGCGGCGACACCAGGTGCGTACGGCCGCCCTTGCCCTGCCTGCCCTCGAAGTTGCGGTTGGAGGTGGACGCGGAGCGCTCACCCGGGGCCAGCTGGTCCGGGTTCATGCCCAGACACATCGAGCAGCCCGCGTGCCGCCACTCGGCGCCGGCCTCCTTGAAGACCACGTCCAGGCCCTCGGAGACGGCCTGCAGACCCACGCGCGCGGAGCCCGGGACGACCAGCATCCGTACACCGTCGGCGACTTTGCGGTCCTTCAGGATCTCGGCGGCGGCGCGCAGGTCCTCGATGCGGCCGTTGGTGCAGGAGCCTACGAAGACGGTGTCCACCTTGATGGAGCGCAGCGGCTGTCCAGCCGCCAACCCCATGTATTCCAGGGCCTTTTCGGCGGCCAGGCGCTCCGAAGCGTCTTCGTACGAAGCCGGGTCGGGGACGGACGCCGAAAGCGGCGCGCCCTGGCCGGGGTTGGTGCCCCAGGTGACGAACGGGGACAGCTCGTCGGCGTTGATGACGACCTCGGCGTCGAAGACCGCGTCGTCGTCGGTGCGCAGCGTCTTCCAGTACTCGACGGCCGCGTCCCAGTCGGCGCCCTCGGGGGCGTGCGGGCGGCCCTTGAGGTACGCGAAGGTGGTCTCGTCGGGGGCGATCATGCCCGCGCGGGCGCCGGCCTCGATCGACATGTTGCAGATGGTCATCCGCGCCTCCATCGAGAGCTTCTCGATGGCGGAGCCGCGGTACTCCAGGATGTAGCCCTGGCCGCCGCCCGTACCGATCTTCGCGATGATCGCCAGGATCAGGTCCTTGGCGGTGACACCCTCGGGCAGCTCGCCCTCGACGGTGATGGCCATGGTCTTGGGGCGGGCCAGCGGCAGCGTCTGGGTGGCCAGCACGTGCTCCACCTGGGAGGTGCCGATGCCGAACGCCAGCGCGCCGAAGGCGCCGTGCGTGGAGGTGTGCGAGTCACCGCAGACGACGGTCGTGCCCGGCTGGGTCAGACCCAGCTGCGGACCCACGACGTGGACGACGCCCTGCTCGACGTCGCCGAGCGGGTGCAGGCGCACCCCGAAGTCGGCGCAGTTCTTGCGCAGCGTCTCCAGCTGGGCGCGGGAGACCGGGTCCGCGATGGGCTTGTCGATGTCGAGGGTCGGGGTGTTGTGGTCCTCGGTCGCGATGGTGAGGTCGAGGCGGCGCACCCGGCGGCCGTTCTGCCGCAGCCCGTCGAAGGCCTGCGGGCTGGTCACCTCGTGCAGCAGGTGCAGATCGATGTAGAGGAGGTCGGGCTCGCCCTCGGCGCGCCGGACGACGTGGTCGTCCCAGACCTTCTCCGCGAGTGTCCTACCCATCGCTTTCCCTCCGGCCGGCAAAGGTGCGCCGACCCAACTAGAGATCTTGAGGATGCAGCGCCCGCGCCCCAGATACGGGCGTCCGCCGCCGGGCCCGGTGGTCTGCGGGCCGTTGTGTGTTCAAGGGTGGCGTGTTCCACGGAAAATTGAACTTGCGTTTCACAGAGTGAGACGCGAGTATCGTTGCATGGACAACAGTAGCGGCGTCGGCGTTCTGGACAAGGCAGCCCTTGTCCTGAGCGCTCTGGAGTCCGGTCCGGCCACCCTCGCGGGTCTGGTCGGAGCCACCGGACTGGCACGACCCACGGCCCACCGGCTCGCCGTGGCTCTGGAACACCACCGCCTGGTGGCGCGCGACATGCAGGGCCGTTTCATTCTCGGCCCGCGCCTGGCCGAGCTGGCCGCGGCGGCGGGCGAGGACCGTCTGCTGGCCACGGCGGGCCCGGTGCTCACCCACCTCAGGGACGTCACCGGGGAGAGCGCGCAGCTCTACCGGCGCCAGGGTGACATGCGCATCTGCGTGGCGGCGGCGGAACGCCTGTCCGGGCTCCGGGACACCGTCCCGGTCGGCTCCACGCTGACCATGAAGGCCGGCTCCTCGGCGCAGATCCTGATGGCCTGGGAGGAGCCCGAGCGCCTGCACCGCGGCCTGCAGGGCGCCCGCTTCACGGCGACGGCCCTGTCGGGTGTACGGCGGCGCGGCTGGGCCCAGTCCATCGGCGAGCGCGAGCCGGGCGTGGCGTCCGTCTCCGCGCCCGTACGCGGCCCCTCCAACCGCGTGGTGGCCGCGGTGTCGGTCTCCGGCCCCATCGAGCGCCTCACCCGTCACCCCGGCCGCATGCACGCCCAGGCGGTCATCGACGCCGCCGCGCGCCTCTCCGAGGCCCTGCGCCGCTCCGGCTGAACCCCGGGACGATCGGTACGTCACCGGGGCGGGCCCGCCTCAACGCCGCGGCAGGCCCACCCCGGTCCCCCGATCCCCCCGGTCAGGCGGTCTTCTCCGGCACCTCCGCCGCCTCGGGCTTCCCGGCGGCCCCGGCCGACCGGTGGGCAAACCGGTCCTTCGCGTACCGCCCCCGCCGCTCCAGCGGCACCTGACCGTGCGCCGCCGCGAGCCCGAACGCCGGCATGTCGCCGTAGACGGCCTCGTACGAGCCCTCCGGTACGACGTACGCCTCGTGCCAGATCCCCACGTGCCCGCGCACCTTCCCGTCCCGCTCCATGCGGTTGATCCGCGCCCAGACCTGGTGGTGGAAGGCGTCGGGCGCGCTCGCGTACGCGTAGAGCTTCTCCTTGGACTCCCAGTACTGGACGACGTAGTACGTCCGTGGCGACGCCGTCAGCAGGACGCGGCCGAGCAGACCGCGCTCGGGAGCCTTCTCCAGTTCGCGCAGCATGCGGAACATCGCCGCCATCACCGGCAGCCACTGGTGCACCGCCCAGAAGCGGTTGACCCGCATGCCGATCAGCAGGACCACCACGTCGCCCTCGGCCGCCGCGGTGGTACGACCGGGGCTGACCCGGTTTCCGAGCATGACGTCCCTCCCCCTCATCGGTGAGCGGCACTATCCGAGTGCCCGTGTTTGGATAGTGCCGTTATCCAAGAAGGGGCGCAAGACATGCGGCTCGCCGAGTTGAGCAGACGCAGCGGTGTGTCCACCGCGACGATCAAGTACTACCTCCGCGAAGGACTGTTGGCCCCGGGCCGCCAGGTCAACGCGACGACCGCGGAGTACGACGAGGAGCATCTGCGCCGGCTGCGCCTGGTGCGCGCGATGATCCAGGTGGGTCGCGTCCCGGTGGCGACGGTCCGGGAGGTGCTGGGCCACATCGACGACGACTCGCTGGGCCGGACCATCCGCCTGGGTGCGGCGCTGTGGGCGCTGCCGCAGGCGCCGGAGCCGGACGAGGAGGACGAGTACGTCCAGGCCGCGCACCGCGCGGTGGGCGAGCTGCTGCGGACGCTGGGCTGGTCGAACGCCGAGGCGCTGGTGACCATCTCCCCCGCGTACCGCTCCCTGGTGGTGGCGGTGTCCACGTTCCGGCGGCTCGGCTACGACTGGAGCCCCGAACTGCTCGTCTCGTACGCCAGGTTGATGCACCAGGCGGCGGTCCTGGACCTGGATTTCGTGGAGACGCACCCGTCGGAGGCGGAGAAGGTCGAGACGGCGGTGCTGGGCGCGATCCTCGTCGAGCCGATGCTCCAGGCGCTGCACCGGCTGGCGCAGGAGGAGGAGTCGGCACGACGGTACGGCTTCGAGTGAACAGCGAAGGCCCTCCACCGAAGTGGAGGGCCTTCGAACTGCGTACCCCCGACCGGATTCGAACCGGCGCTACCGCCTTGAGAGGGCGGCGTGCTAGGCCGCTACACAACGGGGGCGAGGATCTTGCGTTTCCGCAGATCCGAGCTGGTCTACCTGGACTCGAACCAAGACTAACTGAACCAGAATCAGTCGTGCTGCCAATTACACCATAGACCAATGTGGTTTAGACCAGTTTGTACCCCCGACCGGATTCGAACCGGCGCTACCGCCTTGAGAGGGCGGCGTGCTAGGCCGCTACACAACGGGGGCTCTAGCGATCCCGACAGGATCAGGATCCGTACCCCCGACCGGATTCGAACCGGCGCTACTGCCTTGAGAGGGCAGCGTGCTAGGCCGCTACACAACGGGGGCTTTGCAGATGAGCTCTGCGAGCTGGCCTACCTGGACTCGAACCAAGACTAACTGAACCAGAATCAGTCGTGCTGCCAATTACACCATAGGCCACTGGAACGCAAGCCCCGGAGGGGATCTTGTTCTAGTACTGCGCTGAGGGCTTCCGGCCTTCCGGCCCGCTTCCCTCGGCGCAGGAAGAACATTACCCGAAGGTGGACGGGGCTCCAAAACGAGTATCGACACGGACGATCGCCGGGAGTTCGGCGAGGGAGGCGATCCGGTGGGGCGGGACGCCCGCTTCCCCCGCCGCCACGTACACCCCGCCACGGTCGATCCACACGGACAGCAACCCCGCCTCCACGGCACCGCGCCCGTCGATCTCGGGGTGGTCGCCGACGTACGCCACCTCGTGCGGCGGCAGGTCCAGCGCCTCGCAGGCCGCCAGGAACGCCCGGGCCTCCGGTTTGGAGACACCGAGCTCGGCGGCGCACAGGACGGCCTCGAAGCGGTCCCACACGCCCAGGGTGCGCAGCTTGCGCTCCTGGACGGTGAGGCTGGAGTTGGACAGCACCGCGTGCCGGTGGCTGGCGGCCAGGGCGTCCAGGGCGGGCAGCACGTCCGGGAAGAGCGCCCAGGCGGCCTCGTAGTGAGCGACGTATCGCTGGAACCAGGCGTCGGCCTCGGCGTCGGTCAGCTCCCGGCCCAGGAAGACCCGTACGCGGTCCCTGCGCTGGCCCTCGAAGCTGATCTCCCCCGCCGAGAAGCGCGCCCACTGCTGATCGGTGACCTCCCGCCACCGCACGAGGGCCTCCTCCGGGCTTCCGTACCCGGCGAGCAGTCCCTCCACCGCCAGATGGGCGCGCATGCCCTCGCGGTCCGCGGTCGTGTAGTCGAAGAGGGTGTCGTCTACGTCCCAGACCACGGCGCGGATGCTCATGAGCCGACGGTAACGCGCAGGTGGCCGCCGTGTCCGGGAGATGGGCAGGACGAGGGGGCGGCAACCGGAGATCCGGTTGCCGCCCCCTCACGCGCGCGTGCGTTACGCCGCCAGCTTCGCCAGCGCCGCGTCGATGCGGCCCAGCGTCTTCTCCTTGCCCAGGATCTCCAGGGACTCGAAGAGCGGCAGGCCGACCGTGCGGCCGGTGACGGCCACGCGGACGGGGGCCTGGGCCTTGCCGAGCTTGAGGCCGTGGGCCTCGCCGGCGGCCAGGACCGCCTCCTTCAGGGCCTCGGCGGAGGTCCAGTCGGCCGCCTGAAGCTTCTCGCGGGCCGTGCGGAGCAGGGCGTCGCTGCCCTCCTTCATCGCCTTCGTCCAGCTGGCCTCGTCGAAGACCGGCTCGGGCAGGAAGAGGAAGTCGACGTTGTCGGTGATCTCCGACAGGACCTTGAGGCGGGTCTGGGCGTGCGGGGCGATCGCCTGCCACTTCACCTCGTCGAAGTCCTCCGGCGCCCAGGGGGCGAACGGCGGCTGGAGCCACGGGCGGCAGCGCTCCGTGAAGTCCTTCACATCCAGCAGGCGGATGTGGTCGGCGTTGATCGCCTCGCACTTCTTCAGGTCGAAGCGGGCCGGGTTGGGGTTCACGTCCTTGATGTCGAAGGCCGCGACCATCTCGTCGGTCGTGAAGATGTCCTGGTCGGCCGAGAGCGACCAGCCGAGCAGCGAGAGGTAGTTGAGCAGGCCCTCGGGGAGGAAGCCGCGCTCCCGGTAGAGGTTGAGGGACGACTGGGGGTCGCGCTTGGAGAGCTTCTTGTTGCCCTCGCCCATCACGTACGGCAGATGACCGAACTCCGGGATGCCCTTGGCGATGCCCAGCTCGATCAGCGCCTTGTACAGGGCGATCTGGCGCGGGGTGGAGGACAGCAGGTCCTCGCCGCGCAGCACGTGGGTGATCTCCATCAGGGCGTCGTCGACCGGGTTGACCAGCGTGTACAGCGGGGCGCCGTTCGCGCGGACGATGCCGTAGTCCGGCACGTTCTCCGGGGTGAAGGTCAGCTCGCCGCGGACCAGGTCCGTGAAGGTGATCGTCTCGTCGGGCATGCGGAAGCGGACGATCGGGGTGCGGCCCTGGGCCTTGTACTCCTCGACCTGCCCGGCGGTCAGGTCGCGGCAGTGGCCGTCGTAACCGGACGGCTTCCCCGCCGCGCGGGCGGCCTCGCGGCGGCTGTCCAGTTCCTCCTGGGAGCAGTAGCAGTGGTAGGCGTGGCCGGCGTCGAGCAGCCTCCGGGCGACGTCCTTGTACACGTCCATGCGCTGCGACTGCCGGTACGGCGCGTGCGGGCCGCCGACCTCGGGGCCCTCGTCCCAGTCGAAGCCCAGCCAGCGCATCGAGTCGAGCAGCTGGTTGTAGGACTCCTCGGAGTCGCGGGCGGCGTCGGTGTCCTCGATGCGGAAGACCAGTGTGCCCTGGTGGTGCCGGGCGAACGCCCAGTTGAACAGAGCGGTGCGGACCAGGCCCACATGGGGGTTACCGGTGGGCGAGGGGCAGAAACGGACGCGTACGGGGGATGGGGGTACCCCCTGCTCGAGCGAAGCCGAGAGCTGGGGGGAGGGTGCGCTAGCCACGCTTGACAACCTTGTTGGTGAGAGTGCCGATGCCTTCGATGGTGACGGCGACCTCGTCGCCGACGTTCAGGGGGCCGACCCCCGCCGGGGTTCCGGTGAGGATCACGTCGCCCGGGAGCAGCGTCATGGCCTCGGAGATGTTGACGATCAGATCCTCGATGGAGTGGATCATCTCGCTCGTCCTGCCGAGCTGGCGCTGTTCGCCGTTGACCGTGAGCTGGACGGTCAGGTCGGAGGCGGTGGCGAGGTCCAGGTCCGTCTCCACCCAGGGGCCGAGCGGGCAGGAGGTGTCGAAGCCCTTGGCCCGGGCCCACTGCTTCTCCCGCTTCTGGACGTCGCGGGCGGTGACGTCGTTGGCGCAGGTGTAGCCGAAGATCACGTCCTGGACGCGCTCGCGCGGCACCTCGCGGCACATGCGGCCGATCACCACGGCCAGCTCGGCCTCGTGGTGCAGCTCCTGGGAGAAGGGCGGGTACTGGATCTCGTCGCCGGGGCCGATCACCGAGGTGGAGGGCTTGAAGAAGGCGAACGGCGCGTCGGGCACCTCGTTGCCGAGTTCGCGGGCGTGCTCGCCGTAGTTGCGGCCGAAGGCCACGACCTTGTTGGGGAGCACCGGCGGCAGCAGCCGGACCTTCCCGACCGGCACCTTCGTACCGGAGAGCTCGTAGTCCGCGAACGGGATGCCCTTGATGATGTCCAGGACGAGTTCGTCCTGCTTGTCGCCCTCGACCGCGCCGAAGGCGACGTTCCCGTCGATGGAGAATCTGGCGATGCGCACGGGATCCTTGAGCCCCTTAACTTCAGTGACCGAGCCGGCTGGAGTCTGACGCTCCAGGCTAACGCGGAAGAGGCTCGGGGCCTCGCGTATGACGAAGGGCGCCCCTGGTGAAGGGGCGCCCGGTCTTCGTACGGCCGCCGTGAGCATCCGGCGGCCGGTGTGCGTACTACTCCGCGACGGAGGCCCCGACCGGGACCTCGGTGAGGATGGTGCGCCTGGGGTTGGCGGTCTGGGCCGGCAGGTCGACGGGGTGCTCCGGCTGCTCCGGGGTCTGCAGTTCGTCGGCGTCCTCGAGGTGCGCCAGAGTCGTGCGCCGCGGGTTGGCTATCTTTCGGAACATCATCGTCGTCTTCACTGTTGTCCTACGCCCTGTTCGTGTTGTCGCGGTTGCCGTATTTGTAAAGCGCCAGGCTAAACACGCGATTCCCCGGCGAAGTCGTGAAGTACTCATGATCACCGTGTGAGTTTGCTCACGAGCGCGAAGGCAAACCGGTCAATTCCGACCCGCAACCCACCTCAGCGAAACGGACATTGCCTCCCTGAAGCCATCATTCCGCTCCTGATCATGGCGACTGGGACACCGGCCGCATCTCGGCGAATCGCTGGGATAAGTCCGTTATACCCAAGAACCGTGTCCACGCTTCGTAATGCGGCACTCACGTGCCGTCACGGAGGTCACAGCTCGGCTCCGGCCCTTGTTGGAGATCCGGCACTGTGCTGGAATTCCACGGACCGCCGCAGGATCGAGCCGGCGCACAAGGGGCGCGACGCAGCGCCGAGTGGCGGCGAGACAGGGGGAGCCAGCGACGGTCACTCACGACCACCCAGGGGGGCGTATTTCAGGGCGCTCCCCACAACGCCGACACCGTGTCCTTCCGTTCGCGCGGAGGGGCGCCTGGTCCAGAGGTTGCGACGCTAGTGCAGGGACGTTTCAAGAGGGATGGCAGTGCTTCGGCGGAGCCGGAGCCGCACGGCGGGACCGACCGCGGTTCCTCGCCCCAGCACGCCCAGAACCCGGGCCCGGCCCCGTCCGGCGACGGCGGTGAGCGCCCCGGGCGCCCCGGCGCGTCGCCACCTTCGGGGCCCGCGAGCCCCGCTCCCGCGGTCAAGCCCCCCAAGGGCCCGTCCGGCCCCGGCTCGCGCCTGGCCCTGCGCAACTGGCGCATCTCCACGCGCCTGGTGTCGCTGCTCGCGCTGCCCGTGGTCGCGGCCACCTCACTGGGCGCGCTGCGCATCAGCGACTCCATGGACGACATCCAGCAGCTCGACAACATGAAGCTGCTGACGGACATGACCAAGCAGGCCACCGAACTGGCCGCCGCGCTCCAGGAGGAGCGCGACCAGTCCGCCGGTCCGCTGGCGCACGGCCTGAAGTCGTCCGACTACACGGTCAAGGGCTACTGGGACAAGACCGACCACGCGGTCGAGAACTTCGACACCGCCTCCGAAGAAATCGACGAGGCCAGCAAGAAGGGCCAGCTCCAGGGCGTCCGCGACAGCCTCGTCGGCCTGGCCGGCCAGCTGGACCAGTTGGCGAAGATCCGCAAGGCCGCCTACCAGTCCAAGAACAACTCGACGCAGACCGTCGAGTCCTACCACCGCCTGATCACGCAGCTGATCGGCCTCTCGCAGGACATGGCGGAGGCGTCCAGCAACCCGGAGATGATCACGCGCACCCGCGCCCTGGCGGCCTTCTCCTCCGCCAAGGAGTACGCGTCCGTACAGCGTGCGGTCATCGCCGCGGCCCTGCCCGACAACAACGCGACGACCGGTCGCCTCTCCGAGAACGACCGGCTGTACGCGCAGTCCGCCCTGGACAGCGAGACCTCCGAGCTCTCCATCTTCCGGAAGATCTACGCCGGCGGGAACCCGGAGGAGCTCCTCAAGCCCATCGACGAGGGCAACCCGACCATCGAGTCGGCGGACACCTACGCCAACCGCGCCCTCAGCAGCACCGAAGGACTCGCCGAGCTGCAGAAGCGGTCCTACCGGGACTGGGTGGACGACAGCTCGACCAAGATCGAGCAGATGAAGAAGATCGAGCACACGCTGCTCGAGGACATGGAGCAGAAGGCGCGCGAGCTGCGCTCCGCCTCCGAGCGCGAGGCGATCATCTCCGGTGCGCTGATCCTGCTGGTGCTCGGCGTCTCCCTGGTCGGCGCCTTCGTCGTGGCCCGCTCCATGATCCGCTCCCTGCGCCGCCTGCAGGAGACCGCCACCAAGGTCGCCCAGGACCGCCTGCCCGAGCTGGTCAAGCAGCTGTCGGAGTCCGACCCGCAGGACGTCGACACGTCCGTGGAGTCGGTCGGTGTGCACTCCAAGGACGAGATCGGCCAGGTGGCCGCGGCCTTCGACGACGTGCACCGCGAGGCGGTCCGCCTCGCCGCCGAGCAGGCCCTGCTGCGGGGCAACGTCAACGCGATGTTCACCAACCTCTCGCGCCGCTCCCAGGGCCTCATCCAGCGTCAGCTGTCGCTGATCTCCGAACTGGAGTCCCGCGAGGCCGACCCGGACCAGCTGTCCTCGCTGTTCAAGCTGGACCACCTCGCGACCCGTATGCGCCGTAACGGTGAGAACCTCCTCGTCCTCGCCGGTGAGGAGCCCGGCCGCCGCTGGACCCGTCCGGTCCCGCTGGTCGACGTGCTGCGCGCCGCCGCGTCCGAGGTGGAACAGTACGAGCGCATCGAGCTGTCCTCCGTGCCGACCACCGAAGTGGCCGGCCGCGTGGTCAACGACCTCGTGCACCTGCTCGCCGAGCTGCTGGAGAACGCGACCTCGTTCTCCTCGCCGCAGACCAAGGTCAAGGTCACCGGTCACGCGCTGCCCGACGGCCGCGTCCTGATCGAGATCCACGACACCGGCATCGGCCTCTCCCCCGAGGACCTCGCCGCGATCAACGAGCGGCTGGCCTCGCCGCCCACCGTGGACGTCTCCGTCTCCCGCCGCATGGGTCTGTTCGTGGTCGGCCGGCTGTCCCAGCGGCACGGCATCCGCATCCAGCTGCGCCCGTCCGACTCCGGTGGTACGACCGCACTGGTCATGCTCCCCGTCGACGTCGCCCAGGGCGGCAAGAAGCCCGCTCCCGGCAAGCCCGGTGCGCCCTCCGCGGGCGGTCCGGCCGCCGCGCAGGCCGCCGCCGGTGCGGCCGCGGCCCGGCGGGGCAACGGCGGTTCCCTCGGCGCCGGCGCACCCGGTGGCGCCCTCGGCAGCGGTTCCTTCGGCGGCGGTGCGCCTTCGGGTGGCGGACGCCCGGGCGCGGGTCCCGGCTCACGCAGCCAGGTCGGTGCCGGTCAGGGTCCGCGGGCGGCGCTGCCCGGCGCGGGCCAGGGCGGCCGTCCCGGTGCGCCCGGCGGAGCACGCGGACCGCAGCAGGGCCGGCCGGCGCCGACCGGCGCGGGCGGCTTCGGCGGTCAGGCCCCGGGTGCCCCGCAAGGCCTGCAGTCCGCCGGCCAGGGCGGACAGCAGCAGGACCCCTTCGGCAACCGCGGCCCCGTACCGCCCCAGCGCGGCAACAACGCCTCCGACCAGGGCCGCCAGCCCCAGCTGCCGCCGCGCGGCGGACCGCGGGCCGAGCTGCCCGGCGGCAACCCGCAGCAGCGCACGCCCAGTTGGAGCGACGACACCGGCCAGCCGCCGCTGCCGCGCGCCTCGCTGGACGCCCCGCGCGGCCACGACGAGCGGGACCCGGCGCAGACCGCGCGCATGCCGCGCGTCGACGACCGGCAGGGTCCCGGCGCGACCGCGGAGATACCGGCGATCGGGCAGTTCGACGACCGGCAGGGTCCGGCCGTCACGGGCGGGTTCCCCCGCCCGGACCTGAACAGTGTGAACGGCTCCCAGACCACGGGCCAGTTCACCCGGCCGGGCGGCGACGACCCGCAGAGCACCGGCCAGTACTCCCGCCCCGGCGCGGGCGGCGGCCAGGGCACGGGCCCGTTCGTCCGCCCCGACGTCTTCGGCACCCCGGCCGGGCAGCAGGACGGCTCCGGCACGGGTCAGTTCGCCGCCCCGCAGGCGTACGACGCCGGTTCCACCGGTCAGTTCACCACGCCGGGCTACGACGGCAACTCCACCGGCCAGTTCCCCACCCCGAACCACGACGGTGGCTCCACCGGGCAGCACTCCCTGCCCAACCACCAGAACGGCTCCCACACCGGCCAGTTCGAGCGGCCGCAGGCGGGTGGCCACGGCGCCGACTTCGGCGCCCCGCGTCCGCCGGGCCCGCGGCAGCAGCGTCCGGTCCGCCAGGAGCCCGAGGCCCTGCCACCGGCCAGCGGCCCCGGGGACGGTCGTACACCGCTGTACGACACCCTGGAGACCAACTGGTTCCACGGCCAGGGCGGTCAGGGCGGCCAGCGGGAACCGCAGCAGGGCAGCGGCTCCGCTCCGGCTCCCGCCCCCCAGCAGCCGCAGGCTTCCCCTCCCGCCGCCTCGGCGGCTCCACAGCGTCCCGTCACCAGCTCCTGGCGCAGCTCGCCGAACGACGAACTCGTCCGGCAGGCAGAACGCGTCCGGCAGCCGGCTGCGGGCGGCGTCACCACATCCGGCCTGCCGCGCCGGGTGCCCCGGGCGAACCTCGTCCCGGGCACGGCTCAGCAGCAACAGCACCAAACCGGTCCGCAGGTCTCGCGTGCGCCTGACGACGTACGCGGCCGGCTGACCAATCTCCGTCGGGGCATCGCGCAGGGTCGACAGGCCGGCAACGGCCAGACCGGCAGTTTCCCGAGCCCCACTCACCAGCAGGAGCGTTAGTTGAGCCCGATGAGCCAGGCGGCACAGAACCTAAACTGGTTGATCACCAACTTCGTGGACAACACCCCCGGGGTGTCCCACACCGTCGTCGTGTCCGCCGACGGTCTCCTTCTGGCGATGTCCGAAGGATTTCCGCGTGACCGCGCCGACCAGCTGGCGGCCGTCGCGTCCGGGCTCACCTCTCTGACGGCCGGGGCCTCCCGGATCTTCGAGGGTGGCGCCGTGGCGCAGACGGTCGTGGAGATGGAGCGCGGGTTCCTGTTCCTGATGTCCGTCTCGGACGGCTCGTCCCTGGCGGTCCTCGCCCACCCCGAGTGCGACATCGGCCTCGTCGGCTACGAGATGGCGCTGCTCGTCGATCGCGCGGGCGCGGTGCTCACGCCCGACCTGCGCGCCGAACTACAGGGCAGTTTGCTTCACTGATCGGCTCCGGTACCACCCACCTCACCAAATCACCGTCCGGCCGCCATAATCCCCCCACCGGCCCCGTCAGACGGCTTGACTGACCGACTTGCTGTCCCGCCCGGAGGATTCATGACCCCGCCCACCGCCTCTCATGATCCGTACGCCGAGCCGTACGGGGACGAGGGCGACCAGCCGCTGGTACGTCCGTACGCGATGACCGGTGGCCGGACCCGGCCGCGCTACCAGCTCGCCATCGAGGCACTGATCAGCACCACGGCCGACCCGGCAGCGCTCATGGGACTGCTCCCGGAGCACCAGCGGATCTGCCACCTGTGCCGCGAGGTGAAGTCGGTCGCCGAGGTGTCGGCGCTCCTTGCCATGCCGCTGGGGGTGGCCCGGATCCTCGTCGCGGACCTCGCCGAGGCCGGTCTGGTGGCCATCCACCAGCCGGGCGGCGACGAGAACAACGGCGGCGCACCGGATGTGACGCTGCTCGAAAGGGTGCTCAGTGGACTTCGCAAGCTCTGACGGGGGCCGGGCGACCACCTCCGCGAAGATCGTGGTGGCGGGTGGCTTCGGCGTGGGCAAGACCACGTTCGTGGGCGCCGTCTCGGAGATCAACCCGCTGCGCACAGAGGCCGTCATGACGTCCGCTTCGGCAGGCATCGACGACCTCACTCACACCGGGGACAAGACGACCACCACGGTCGCCATGGACTTCGGCCGCATCACCCTGGACCAGGACCTGATCCTGTACCTCTTCGGTACGCCGGGCCAGGACCGCTTCTGGTTCATGTGGGACGACCTCGTCCGCGGCGCCATCGGTGCCGTCGTCCTGGTGGACACCCGCCGGCTCGCCGACTGCTTCCCGGCCGTGGACTACTTCGAGAACTCGGGTCTCCCCTTCGTCGTCGCGCTGAACGGCTTCGACGGTCAGCAGCCGTACCAGCCCGAGGAAGTACGAGAGGCGCTGCAGATCGGGCCGGACACCCCGATCATCACGACGGACGCCCGGCACCGCTCCGATGCCAAGAGTGCGCTGATCACGCTGGTGGAGCACGCCCTGATGGCACGGCTGAGGTAGCACCCAAGTCGGGAGTGCAATACGGCAGTTGCCGTGAACAGATCGGAGCCGGCTGTGGCCTTTGACACGGTCGGCTCCGGTGTTCATAACGTTTCGGCAGAGGAATACGGTGGTATCGCCACGCGTCGCGGTCGATCGGTGCCGCTGCGCTCACAAACGCCCCGCCTTTTGGCGGGGCTCGCTCTTTATGACCGTTTTATCTGGGGCTTACAAGAGCGTCACCGGGGGTTTCCGCTGTTTGGAAGTGCGCAGGCCCACGTGCTGGAATGCCTGAACTGCCCAATAGTCAAAGACGTACTCACCAGTGGTCGATGACGCACCGGGCTCTGAGAGACTGCGGCACGACGTAGGTGCCCGCCGCCGAGAGGTTGTTGGTCGAGTGAGGCGAAGCAAGAACGGTCCCGAGCCGTCGGCGCGGGGCAACTTCACCCCGCCGCCGCGCGCTGCGGCGCCCACCCCTGTGCCCGGTACGGAACCGGCGGCCGCCCCCGCCAAGAGCGGCGGCCGTCTCTCCCCGCGCAACTGGCGGGTGCCGACCAGGCTGAACGCGATCCTGCTCATACCCGTGGTCGTCGGCCTCATCATGGGCGGCTTCCAGGTCAAGAGCTCGATCGACACCTGGCAGGAGGCCCGCGACGCGGAGAACACCGCGCGCCTGGTCCGCGCCGCCCTCACCTACGCCGACGCCCTCTACAACGAGCGCGACATCACCGCCGCCCCCCTGCTGAAGGGCAAGGGCCAGACCGCCAAGGACAAGGCGACCGTCACCGCGGCCCGCACGGCGACCGACAAGGCCGCCGACGCCTTCGACCAGGCGGCGCAGAACATGCCGGGCAAGGCCGGCCTGGAGCGCCGGCTGAAGCTCTTCCGCGCGGACGAGCCCAAGCTCGAGTCGCTGCGGACGAACGCGTTCACCGCCAAGCTGACCGGCGTGGACACCGAAGAGGGTTACGTCAAGATCGCCCACCCGCTGATGGAGTTCGCCAACGAGCTCGGCCTGGGCACCGGCAACATCACCTCCTACGGCCGTACCGTCTACGCCATCTCGCTGACCAAGGCGGCGCTGTCGCTCGAGCGCTCCATCGGCATGCACCTGCTGATCAAGCCGGGCCCGGACGACCCCAACCTGGCCACCCAGCGCGTCTCGCTCTCCTCGTACGCCTACCTGGAGCGCATCGCCGTCGAGGAGTACGTCGGCGGTGGCACCGAGGCCGACGCGCAGAAGCTGACCGACGCCGAGAAGCAGATCAAGACCGACGGCGCCAAGCTGGTCGCGCAGCAGAAGGCCGAGGACCCGCAGTACGTGGCCCCGCCGTCCAACCCGACCCAGATGATCTCCGCGCTCGCCACGCTGAAGTCCACCGACCCCGCCGAGCGCAACCTGCTCGCGACCAAGGGCATCACCGCGAAGAACTGGTGGGCGGTCAACACACTCAAGTTCGACGCCTACCGCCAGATCGAGTCGGACCTGGCCGACAAGGCGGTGAGCGAGGCCTCGGGCATCGCCGACGACGCCAAAACTTCCGCGTTCACCACCGGTGCCGCGGTCGTGGTCGCCCTGCTCGCCGCGTTCATCCTGGCCGGCATGGTGGCCCGCCAGATGAGCCGCGCGATGCGCCAGCTGCGCAACGCCGCCTTCGGCATCGCCGAGCAGCGCCTGCCCATGCTGGTCGACCAGCTCTCCCGCACCGACCCCGGCCGCGTCGACACCCGCGTGGCGCCCATCCCGATCAACTCCACGGACGAGATCGGCGAGGTCGCCCGCGCCTTCGACCAGGTCCACCGCGAGGCCGTCCGGCTCGCCGCCGAGCAGGCCCTGCTGCGGGGCAACATCAACGCGATCTTCACCAACCTCTCGCGCCGCAACCAGTCGCTGATCGAGGGCCAGCTGACCCTGATCACCGACCTGGAGAACAACGAGGCCGACCCCGACCAGCTGGAGAACCTCTTCAAGCTGGACCACCTGGCCACCCGAATGCGCCGCAACGGCGAGAACCTCCTGGTCCTCGCGGGCGAGGAGCCCGGCCGCCGCTGGGACCAGCCGGTCCCCCTGGTGGACGTGCTGCGCGCCGCCTCCTCCGAGGTGGAGCAGTACGAGCGCATCGAGCTGTCCGGCGTCCCGGAGGCCGAGATCCACGGCCGCGCGGTCACCGACCTCGTGCACCTGCTCGCCGAGCTGCTGGAGAACGCCACCACGTTCTCCTCCCCGCAGACCAAGGTCCGCGTCACCGCGACCCGTCTCCCCGACGGCCGCATCATGATCGAGATCCACGACAAGGGCATCGGCCTGACCGCCGAGGACTTCGCGGACATCAACCACAAGCTGGCCAACCCGCCGACCGTGGACGTCGCGATCTCCCAGCGCATGGGCCTGTTCGTGGTCGGCCGGCTGTCCGACCGGCACGGCATCCGCGTCCAGCTGCGCCCCTCCGGCGAGCAGGCCGGAACGACCTCGCTGGTCATGCTGCCGGACGCGATCACCCACGGCGGGGGCGGCGAACAGGCGCTGGACCGCGACGAGTTCACGGTCTCCCAGATCATCCCGGAGCAGCAGTTCCCGGGCGAGAGCTTCAACCAGCCGCAGCTCCAGCCGATGCGCACGGCGGCCGAACTCGGCTTCGACGACAGCCGCTACGCCGACATCCCCGACGACATCCGGGAACTGGACCCGGTCGGCCGCTCGCTGATGCGCGAGGAGCGCCGCGCGGCCCTGGAGGGCCAGAACAACGACCCGCAGGAGAACCAGGGCCGGCAGGACGCTCCCGAGAGGCCCGCGTACGCCGACGAGTTCGACAACCAGGGCTACGACGGCGGCCGTACCGGCTACCAGCAGCAGCCCGGGGCCTACGACCAGCCGCAGGCGTACCAGGAGCAGCCGCAGGCGGCGTACGAGGAGCAGCAGCAGCCCGCGTACGAGGAGCAGTACTACGCGCCGAACGGCGGCCTGCCGCAGAACGACGCCTTCTCGTCGGGCGGCGGCTACCCGGAGCCCACCTATGCGGAGCCGGTCCAGGAGGAGCAGCCGGCCGCGCACACCGCCGCGTCCGACTCCTACCCGGCCTACGAGGAGCCGTCCTACCAGGACGACTGGCCCCAGCAGGACGGCTACCAGAACGGGTACCCGTCCCATTACGCTCCGGAAACGGAATCCGCGCAGGCCGGTGACGTGACCGAGGCTGACCGCGTAGGCTTCGACCGTCCGGGACCGACCTCCACCGCCGGCCACGCACTGACCGACGCCGGGCTGCCGCGCCGCGGATCCACCGCGAGCGGTTCGAACGGCTCGAACGGTACGCGGCACGTGAACCGGGAAGCGTCGGCTCCCGCACCGGAGAGCAACGGCAGCGGTGACTGGCGTTCGGCGAACGACGAGCGCTGGCAGCAGGCCGCGCAGCTCCGGAAGCCCAAGGCAGGCGGGGTCACCTCCTCCGGTCTGCCGCGGCGGGTACCCAAGGCCAACCTGGTCGAGGGCGCCGCCGAGAGCACCCCTCAGGGAGGCCCACAGGTCTCCCGCGCTCCGGAGGACGTCCGGGGCAGGTTGAGCAACCTGCGTCGAGGCGTCCAGCGCGGACGCAACGCAGGCAGTGAAACGAACGGCCAGGGCTTCGGTCCTGACAGCACCTACAACCAGGAGCGTTAGTGTGAGCCCGATGAGCCAGGCGGCACAGAACCTGAACTGGTTGATCACCAACTTCGTGGACAACACCCCGGGGGTGTCCCACACGGTGGTGGTCTCCGCCGACGGACTCCTTCTGGCGATGTCCGAAGGCTTCCCCCGCGACCGCGCCGACCAGCTCGCGGCCGTCGCCTCCGGTCTGACGTCTCTGACGGCAGGCGCCTCCCGTATCTTCGAGGGCGGCAGTGTGAACCAGACGGTTGTGGAGATGGAGCGGGGATTCCTCTTCATCATGTCCATTTCCGACGGTTCCTCGCTCGCGGTCCTGGCCCACCCGGAGGCGGACATCGGCCTCATTGGGTACGAGATGGCCCTCCTGGTGGACCGCGCGGGCACGGTCCTTACCCCGGATCTGCGTGCGGAACTCCAGGGCAGCCTTCTCAACTAATAGTCAGACGGTGCGTTTTCGCGTCCCGGGGCCGTAAGGTTTCGGGACGCGGCTCCACACGGATGGGTGCCCGGTGCAGTCGGAGGAGGAGAAAGTGGCAACACCCCCAGGCGGTTCGTCTTCGGGCAACTGGTCGTACGGTCCCCATCAGGGGCACGGCGACGGTTCGGCGAACCGGTACAACTTCCCCTCCGCCCCGAGCCACCGGCAGCCGTACGCCCCGCAGGGCCCCGGCCCGTCGCCGTACGACCAGCCGCCGGCACCGCGCATCCAGCCGGTGCAGCCGCATCGCCGCCCCGAGCCGGCGCCCGCGACGGCGTCGAACAACCCCTTGGTGCGTCCCTACGCCATGACCGGCGGCCGGACCCGCCCGCGGTACCAGCTCGCCATCGAGGCGCTGGTGCACACCACCGCGCAGCCGCACCAGATGCAGGGCCAGCTGCCCGAGCATCAGCGGATCTGCAACCTCTGCCGCGAGATCAAGTCGGTAGCCGAGATCTCGGCACTCCTGACAATCCCTCTCGGCGTGGCCAGGATCCTCGTCGCCGACTTGGCGGAGGCGGGCCTGGTCGCCATCCATCAGCCCGGCGGCGACGAGAACGCCGGTGGCCAGCCAGACGTGACACTGCTCGAAAGGGTGCTCAGTGGACTTCGCAAGCTCTAGCGGCGGTCCTTCCCGCTCCACCACCTCCGCGAAGATCGTGGTGGCGGGCGGCTTCGGCGTGGGCAAGACCACGTTCGTCGGCGCCGTCTCGGAGATCAACCCGCTGCGCACAGAGGCCGTCATGACGTCCGCTTCGGCAGGCATCGACGACCTCACCCACACCGGAGACAAGACGACCACCACGGTCGCCATGGACTTCGGCCGCATCACCCTGGACCAGGACCTGATCCTGTACCTCTTCGGTACGCCGGGCCAGGACCGCTTCTGGTTCATGTGGGACGACCTCGTCCGCGGCGCCATCGGCGCGATCGTCCTGGTGGACACCCGCCGGCTCGCCGACTGCTTCCCCGCGGTCGACTACTTCGAGAACTCGGGTCTCCCCTTCGTCATCGCCCTCAACGGCTTCGACGGCAACCAGCCGTACTCCCCCGACGAGGTCCGCGAGGCCCTGCAGATCGGCCCGGACACCCCGATCATCACGACGGACGCCCGCCACCGGGCGGACGCCAAGTCGGCGCTCATCACGCTCGTGGAGCACGCGCTGATGGCGCGCCTGCGGTAGCGCCGCCGCTTCGGGCAACCGGCTTCGGCCCCTTTTCCTCCTGGTGAGAGGAAAAGGGGCCGAAGCCGTGTACGGGAGAGATACGGAGCGGGCCGAGGAGTCGTGGGGGAGCTCGGCCGGGGCGAGAAGGTCCTGGCAGGCCGGCAGGGTGGCGACGCCGGACATCCCCCTGCAGCTGCGGGACCGCAACACCACGGCCCCGCCCTCCGTGCACGTGCAGGGAGGACGGGGCCGTGGCCACGCTGAAGGGCTCAGTGCCAGCTGTGCGGGGCGCGGAAGCCGGGCTCGCGCTCCAGGCGGCGCCAGCCGGCCTTCGGGCGGGCGCGATGCGTCGGGTCCGACGGGGCGGCCGCCGCACGGGCCAGGAGGACGGCCGTGATGGCGGCGACCTCCTCGGGCTCGGCGTGGCCCTTCTCGACGCGGATCTCAGCGTTGTCCATGGGTGTCAGTCTCCGTGAGAGAGGTTTCCGCGGGGGTACCGCGGAGGTTGCGCCGGGTTACTGCGGGGGGTTGCCGTGCTTGCGGGACGGCAGGTCGGCGTGCTTGGTGTGCAGCATCGCCAGGGACCTGATGAGCACCTCGCGGGTCTCGGCCGGGTCGATGACGTCGTCGACCAGACCGCGCTCGGCCGCGTAGTACGGGTGCATCAGCTCGGCCTTGTACTCCTTGACCATCTTCTGCCGCATGGCCTCGGGGTCCTCGGCGTCCGCGATCTGCCGTCGGAAGATCACGTTGGCCGCGCCTTCCGCACCCATCACGGCGATCTCGTTCGTCGGCCAGGCGAACGTCAGGTCGGCACCGATGGACTGGCTGTCCATGACGATGTACGCACCTCCGTACGCCTTGCGCAGGATCAGCGAGATCCTCGGCACGGTCGCGTTGCAGTAGGCGTACAGCAGCTTCGCGCCGTGCCGGATGATCCCGCCGTGCTCCTGGTCGACACCGGGCAGGAACCCCGGAACGTCCAGGAAGGTGACGATCGGGACATTGAAAGCGTCACACATCTGAACAAAGCGCGCAGCTTTTTCACTCGCCTCGATGTCCAGGACACCCGCGAGCACCTGCGGCTGGTTGGCGATGATGCCGACCACCTGGCCGTCCAGACGGGCCAGCGCGCAGATGATGTTGCGGGCCCAGCGCTCGTGGACCTCGAGGTACTCGCCGTCGTCGACGATCTCCTCGATGACCTTGACCATGTCGTACGGCCGGTTGCCGTCCGCCGGGACCAGGTCCAGCAGGACGTCCGAGCGGCGGTCCACCGGGTCGGTGGACTCCGCCCGGGGCGGGTTCTCGCGGTTGTTCTGGGGCAGCAGCGAGAGGAGATAGCGCACCTCGGCGATGCAGGTCTCCTCGTCGTCGTATGCGAAGTGGCACACGCCGGAGGTCTCCGCGTGGACGTCGGCGCCGCCCAGGCCGTTCTGGGTGATCTCCTCGCCCGTCACCGCCTTGACCACGTCGGGGCCGGTGATGAACATCTGCGAGGTGTCCCGCACCATGAACACGAAGTCCGTCAGGGCGGGCGAGTAGGCCGCACCCCCCGCACACGGGCCCAGCATGACGCTGATCTGCGGGATGACGCCGGAGGCCTTGGTGTTGCGCTGGAAGATGCCGCCGTACCCGGCGAGCGCCGAGACGCCCTCCTGGATACGGGCGCCCGCACCGTCGTTGAGCGACACCAGCGGCGCGCCGGCCGCGATGGCCATGTCCATGATCTTGTGGATCTTCGTGGCGTGGGCCTCGCCCAGCGCACCGCCGAAGATCCGGAAGTCGTGGGCGTAGACGAAGACCGTACGGCCCTCGACCGTGCCCCAGCCGGTGATGACACCGTCGGTGTACGGCTTCTTCGCCTCCAGCCCGAACCCCGTCGCCCGGTGCCGGCGCAGCTGCTCGACCTCCTGGAAGGAACCCGGGTCGACAAGCAGCTCGATCCGCTCCCGGGCCGTCAGCTTGCCCTTCGCGTGCTGGGCCTCGGTCGCCTTCTCGCTGGGGCCCGCCACGGCCTGCGCACGGATCTCGTGCAGCTCGGCGACCCGCCCGCGCGCGTCCGTCGGCTCGGTGCTCGGCACGTCCGTCGGCTCACCCGTCGTCTCTTCCAAAACGGTCATGTAGTGACCTTACGAAGGACACCAAGGAAAGCGAGCCGTCGACTCCGTACAGTCTCCGGCCCGTTTTCCTGGTAGCAGTGAACAGAACCACCACGGGATGCAGCCGTTCCGACTGCTCAGAGGGCGTGCGCGTTGTAGGTACGCCACAAAGCCGTCACCGGAGAGCCACTTCACATTCGTGCGTGGCACATGCCATCCCCGGAGTGACACGGACCCTCAAACGGCGGCCCGCCGAAAGGACCTCCACCGAATCGTCCGCCCGCAGCACCGAGCGCACCGGATGATCCCAGACAATCTCCAGCGGCTCACCGGTGCGCGGCGGCTCGCTGACACACAGCCTAGCCGTCCGCCCCCGGCGCCGGAGCAGCACGCTCGCACCCGCGGAGGCGGTCAGCGGTCCGGCCGTGGCGGCCTGCCAGAAGGTGGCGGCGGTCAGACCGAGGGAGGGCACGGCGACCGCCTGCCGGCGGGCGTCATTGGCAAGGACCCACAGCCAGTTGCGGTCGGCGGCGCGGGCTGCGACCTGGTAGCGGGAGGAACCGGGGAGGAGGACGTAGACGTAGGCGGCGTCCGCGGGGTCGGTGCCGTGGTCCAGCCAGAGGGTCTGCCAGCGCCGGGTGCGCCGCTCCGTCGTACCGCCGTCGTTGATGTCGGACCAGGCGCCGGTACGGTCCTCGCGGAGGGTGCGCAGATCGCCGTCGCCGTACGGCAGGATCCAGCCGCCGTGACCCTCGAGGTGCGCCCAGCCCCGGCCCCGCACGAAGGTCTGCGTGCCGCCCCCGCCCAGATTCCGGTTGTCCACGATCGTCTCGACGGGGACGCCGTCGGCGCAGGTGATGCCGGCACCGAGGCAGATCACCGCGTCCGCGACGCAGTACCAGGACTTGCGGGCCTGGAGCGTGCTGTCCAGGCCCTTCACGTGCTGGCCGATCGCCGCGTACTCGCCGTCCGTCGTCCCGCCGGCCCAGCGCACGTCCGGCTTGGGCGCGCCCCACTCGCCGCCGGCCCGGTCGGCGAGGGGCTTGGTGGAGACGGTGGTGCCGGGCAGCCGGTACCAGTTCACCGTGGGCCAGAACCAGTCCGTGTACTGATCGGACCGGCCACTCCGGTCGGCGGCCCACCAGTAGAGCATCCCGGCGCCCGTGTGCCAGCCGCGCGGGTTCTCGCCGTTGCCGCACTCGTACGAGGCGATGCGGTCGCTGGACATGGACAGAGCGGCGACGAAGCCGGGCCGGCGGTGCACGGCGCGGTCCATGGCCGCGAAGAGGTGGTGGCCGGTGGGCTCGGGCGCGGCAGCCACGGGCGAATCGGCAACGGCGTGCAGCCGGGCGAGGTCGGCGACGCCTAACTGAGGAGCCGTCAGGACGGGGGTGACAGTGTCCCTTTGGATCCACCCCTTGATACGGCCGTGCCACCGCTCCCGCTCCTCCTGCCCGGCGCCGCCCGCCAGCAGCGCCATGGCGGCGATGAGCTGCTGCCCGTGGAAGTGGTCGCTGCGCATGACATGCAGATCGTCGCTCTTCAGGTAGCCCCGGCTGATGGCACGCCCGTTGACGCAGTCCATGACCAACCCGTCGTGGATGAGGGGCGCGTAGGCGTGCTCGACGCTGTCGAGGACGTTCTGCCGCTCCGGGTCGGTGACCTCCCACTCCGATCCGGCGAGCAGGGTGAACAGCCGCCCGAGTCCGTCGAGCATGACCTGACCGTACGTCCCGGAGTAGGCGACCCAGGTGTGCTGGACGAACGAGCCGTCGGTGTACAGCCCGTCGCCTTTCGTGACGTAGGGGAAGACCGGCGAGAGGGCGTCCCGGGCGAGCGCGATCCGGTCGGCGGCCCGGCCGAGGACGCCGCGCAGGGCGACGCTGCGGCACAGGTCGACGCGGTTGGCGCCGGTGGAGGTGCCGGAGTAGTCGGTGAGCATGCTGTCGGGGATGAAGTGGTCGACGGCGGCGCAGGCTGCGCTGACCCGGGCATCGCCGAGGTGGTCGTACAGGGCGGCGGTGATGTCCGTCAGGAGCCGGGGACTCCCGATCTGCCATTCCCACCAGTTGCCGTAGCGGGTGGTGGCGGGGTTGTAGACGGTGGCGGAGAGGTGATCGAGGCCGCGCAGGACGTCCGCGAGGAGGGTGGCGTCGCCGGTGGAGCCGGTGCCGTCCTGGAGGCAGGCCTGGGTCATGGTCCACAGACGGCTGTAGCTCTGAGTGATGCCGGAGGGCGGGTCGAAGGGGTAGCCCGGCCAGAGGGAGGTGGGCGCCGGGGCCATGGCGGCTTGTAAGGCGCGGGCGAGTTCGCCGGTCCGGGCGAGGCGGGAGGCGTAGGGCTGGGCGGTGGGGTCGTAGCCGGTACCGAGGGCGATGGCGAGCCAGCGGTGGCGGAGAGTGCCGTACGGGTCGGGGGCGGGGTCGCCGGCGGCGGCGCGGGCGGTGCCGGTGGCCGTCGTGGCGGTGAGGGCCGTGCCGAGCACGGCGGCGGTGAGGAAAGTACGGCGCGTGGAGGGCATACCCCTGGCGTGTACTCCTTCCACCGCGGCAACGGAAGCAAGCGGGCGATGACGCCGGTAGCGGGTGAGAGCGTGCGGTAGCGGGCGCGACAGACCGGCGGATGAAGTTGAACCTTGAACGGAATAGGTCTACGGTCGTTTTGGTATCAGTTGAATCTTCAACATCATCGGCGAATGACCGCCGATCCGTCCCCAGGGAGCAGGAGCACGCCATGAGCATCTTCGGCCGCAAGAACACCGCCGACGCCGAGACCGCCACCCCGTCGACGCCGGCCGCCGTCAACCCCGAGCCGGCCGCGCTGACCGGCGACTACACGATCGACCCGGCCCACACCACGATCGGCTTCGTGGCCCGGCACGCCATGGTCACCAACGTCAAGGGCAAGTTCCTCGATTTCACCGGCACCCTGCACCTGGACGGCACCGACCCGGCCGGCTCAACCGCCTCGATCGACATCAAGATGGACAGCATCGACACGGGCAACGCCGACCGCGACGGCCACCTGAAGTCGTCGGACTTCTTCAAGACCGACGAGTTCCCGACGATGACCTTCCGCTCCACCAGGGCGGAGGCCCTCGGCGGCGACGACTACCGCATCACCGGCGACCTCTCCATCCTCGGCGTCACCAAGCCGCTCACCATCGACCTCGAGTTCAACGGCGCCGCGAAGGACCCCTTCGGTAACGAGCGCGTCGGCTTCGAGGGCACGGCCGAGATCCTGCGCTCCGAGTGGGGCCTCACCTGGAACGCGGCGCTGGAGACCGGCGGCGTCCTCGTCTCCGACAAGATCAAGCTGAACTTCGACATCTCGGCGATCAAGAACGCGTGAGCGTACGGCCTGCCGACCGCGCCGCCGAGAACTCACGCCCCCGGAACGCGCCCGCCCTCCCAGCCTGACCCGGGGTGCCCGGGGCTCGAATGGTGGACCCCTTCCGGGTCCCGGCCTTGGGCCCACTGACCTCGACGGCGTTCCAAGTGGGCGTGGGGGCCACTCGCTTCCTGGTCATTGTCGTGCTTCCACGGCCCGCCTCAAGGGCGCTGCGTTCCGCTTCGCTCCACTCCGCGTCGCCTTCGGCGATCGGCCTACGGCCGACCCTTGACCCGGGCCGCTCCAGCACGGGGAAGAAGCGAGCGAGCGGCCCAGGAAAAGCGGGGGCCGGGGCAGGCACCCCTTCCGTGGGCTGCGTCCCCGGCCAGGGTGCGGGGACGCGGTCGCGCCTCGTCTGCACGCCGGGTGGGTTTGGCGGCGATCGGTGAGTGGGGGTGGGGGTGGAGTGCGCGCTGCGTGGGTGGGGGGACGCCGGGACGGCTTAGCGGCTTACGGCCGGCGGGTGGGGCGCGGTCGCGCCTCGCCCGCACGCCGGGCGGGTTTGGCGGTGAACGGTGAGTGGGGGTGGGGGTGGGGTGCGCGCTGCGTGGGTGGGGGAACACCGGGGCGGCTTAGCGGCTTACGACCGACGGGTGGGACGCCGTCGCGTCTCGCCCGCACGCCGGGCGGGATGGCGGCGAACGGTGAAGGGGGGTGGGCTTACGAACGGCGGGCGGGGCGCCGTCGCGCCTCGCCCGCACGCCGGGCGGGATGGCGGCGAACGGTGAAGGGGGGTGCCGGTGGCGGTGCGCGTCCGGCGGACGGGGCACGCCGGGGCGGCTTAGCGGCTTACGACCGGCGGGCGGGGCGCAGCGGGCGGGGGCCGACGCCAGGTGGGGGCGGCGGCTTGCATTCGGGGCGCCTCCGCGACGGACGGGCGGTCCGGTGCGCCAATCCCGGGCAAACCCGGCCCGATGACGGTGAGTGGGAGGCTTGCCCCATCCCGGCCGTCCGTGGCCTGGGATTTTGCGTCCGGCCGCCGGGACGAACTCTCCACTCACCGTCATCGGGCCGGGCGGGAGGGTGCGTGGTGGGGCTGGCGGCCGCAATTGGAGAATGTGGGCCACTCCCGAGCTCGCCGACCTGCCCTTTGCCGCCCGCCCCTGGCCCAAATCCTCCAACTTCCTCGCCGACCGTGACTGGCGAGGGTCGTGAGGCGAGGCTGGCGTGACGCCCCCGCCCCCACCGCCCCACGCACTCACCCACTCACCCACTCACCCACTCACCACTCGCTCACCACTCACCACCGGCCGTCAGCCGCTAAGCCCGCCCGGCATACCCCCACCCACCCAGCGCGCACCCCACCCCCACCCCCCACTCACCGATCGCCGCCAAACCCACCCGGCGTGCAGGCGAGACGCGACCGCGCCCCCACACCCCGGCCCGCGACGCAGCCCACCCAAGGGAAGGCCCACCTCGGCCCCCCGCTCTCCCCGGGCCGCCCGCACGCTTCTCCCCCGTGCTGGAGCGAGCCGAGTCAAGGGTGGCCCGCAGGGCCATCGCCGAAGGCGACGCGAGAGCGCAGCGCAGCGGAGCGGAAGCGCCCTTTACTCGGCTCGCGCAAGCACGACAATCGACGAGAAGCGGGCGGCCCCACGGTCACTTTCGAACTCCGCCCACACCATCTTGCCCGGGTGCCGTTCACCCACGCCCCGCTTGTCCGACAGCGCCGCCACCAGCACCAGACCCCGGCCGTGTTCCGACTCCGGGGACGGCTCGGGGACGTGGACCTCACCGCCTCCGCTGTCGTGGACTTCGATGCCTAGGGTGCCGTCGGGGTGGAGGGTCAGGCGGAGGGTGAAGTCACGGCCGGGTGGGACACGGTGCAGGAGCGCGTTGGTCGCCAACTCGCTTACGCAGAGCAGTACGTCGTCCGTGCACGGTGTGATCCGCCAGTCCGCCAGCGTCGTACGCGCAAAGCCCCTCGCCAGGCGCACCGATCTGCGGTCCCGGCGGTAGAACGCCCCGCGGGTGTGGGGGTTTTGGGGTTCCGCGTCCATGAGGCCAGTGTCACTGTCCGTCACTACAGTGGATCCTGGAGTACACCGAGCCGTCCACATGAGCATGCAGATCATCTATGCCGATGGACCGGACGCCGCACTCCTGCCTCGACGGGCCCATGGTGCTGCTGGGGAGGGTTATCAGGGTGCCCGCCTTCATGGCGGCTTGGCCGTAGCGGCGGATCCAGATGGCCAGGGAGATCCCGGCCGTGTAGACGGCCGCTCCGGTGGCGTAGTGCGTGGCGATGAGCCGGCCGAGCAGCGGCGCCACGCCCGCCGTCGCCGGCAGCAGGGGCAGCGCCGTGAGCCTGCGGCGCGTGTCCGCGGTGCGCTGGGTGGAGAACAGGGTCAGAGTCAGGGCGACCGCGGGGACCAGCACGTCGGTGTGGAGTCCGGCGGCATCCTCCAGCCACAGATCGCGGCGGCCGAGCGGCAGCGGCCGCAGTCGCTCACCCGGGTTTTCGCCGAGCTGGAGGAGGACGCACTGATCGTGCGGGAAGCGGGCACCCTCGACCGGCGGCAGTCCGTGTTGTCGCTCACGGTGGAGGGGCGGCGGGCCCTGGAGCGGGACATGGGCCGGTGCGATGCCTGGCTGGACGGGGCGCTGGCGTCCCTCAGCGAGACCGAGCGCGGGGTGCTCGTACTGGCGGGCGCGCTGCTGGAGCGGCTGGCCGGTCTGCCGTACGAGCCACCCGAGGACAGCGGCGACCGGTCCTCCTCCGACAGCCGCCGACAGCCGCCGACCGCTGCTCAGAAGCTCCCGAAGTCCCCGCCGCCCCCGCCGAAGTCCCCTCCCCCGCCGTCGCCGAACCCGCCCCCGAAGTCCCCGGTGTCGAAGTCCGGCCCCGACACGTCACCGCCCTCGTATCCGCCGCCGAAGTCCCCGTAACCGGACCCGTAGTCCGCCGCGTACGCGGGGCCCGCCATCGCGCTTCCCAGGAGCGTGCCGATGAGCAGGCCGGGCAGGATGCCGCCGCCGAAGTAGCCGCCCGCCCAGGGGCCGTAGACAGGGCCCGCGTCCCAGTAGGGGCGGCGGCCGTAGTCGGTGTCGACCTCGCGGATGACGGGGTCACGGCCGTCTGCCAGACGGGTGGCGTCGGCGGCGCAGACCGGGACCTCGCGGGGTGCGCCGCCGGGGGGTGTCCAGGCGGCGTCGGTGACCGAGGGGCCGTGACGGGGGTCGAAGAAGCAGGGTGGGCGGCGTTCGGGCAGGGGGCGTCCCTGGCGGCGGGCGGCGAGCTGGGCGAGGGAGAAGCGGCCGTCCTCCAGGGCTTCGGTGACGGCGCGGACATCCTCGGGTTTGCGGGCCCCGGCCATGGACTGCTTGGCGTTCTCGTAGGCGTCCAGGGCCCGCTCGTAGTCCGCGCGCATGGCGTCGTCGGCGCCGGCCTCGGCGGGGTGGAAGTCGAGGCGGTCCAGTTCCTCGCCGAAGGCGGTGATGTCCTCGTCCACCACCACGCGCAGCCGGTCCAGGGCGGCCCGCTGTTCCTCCGCGTGGCGGCGGCGGCCTCGACGGACCATTGTGTAGGCGCCCGCGCCACAGAGCACGAGGACGGCTGCCGTGGTGATCAGTGCGGTACTGGAGATCCCGGTGCCGCCGCGGGCGGAGGAGCCCCAGGACGAGGGGGCCTTGCCGCCCATGTTGGCCAGGGCGCGGTCGGTGAAGTCGGTGAGCTGGGTCGTCGCCTTCTCGCCCTGGACGCTGGTGACCAGGTTGTGGACGGCCGTGCGGGGCAGGACCGAGGAGTCGGCGCGGGCGTCGAAGCGGTCGCCGAGGCGGATGGCGTACAGGCCGGTGACGCCGGTGGCGGTGCGCAGGTCGGTGAAGAGGTCACGGGTGGGGTAGTCGGCCGGGAGGACCGCGATGAAAAGGGGTTTGTCCGCGTCCTTGACCCGCCGGGCGAGGGTGCCGGCCTCCTGCGCCGACAGCTGGGCGGAGGCGGCCGGGTCGACGTAGACGGGGCTCTTGCGGAGGGCCTCGGCGATCGTCGAGACGCTGGTGGCCGCCGTCGCCCGCGGCGCCAGCACGGTCAGGACGGCCAGCGCCAGGGCCAGCAACAGCACTGGGAGGCTTCGGGTCCGTACGACACCCTTCATGCTTCGAAACTACCCGAAGCCTCTCCAAACCGGTCATTTATGCAGGTGGGAAACCTGCCGTTTTCCCCTTGTCTCCGCTTGGCCTCATACGGCTCTCAAAGGTCTTCCCGCGGACTCATACGGCTCTCAAGCCGCCCGATACGCCTCCAGCAGCTTGCGCACCGCCTCCCCGTACCGCCCGGTCAGCAGCAGATGGTCCGCGTCGGCGAAGGGTTTCGCCACCGACGGGGTGATCTCCTGCCCGATCCTGCCCTGGACGATCAGGCGCGCCCTGGTGACCAGCGCGCGCCCTGCCTCGTCCGCGCCCGCCTTCTCGGTGGCCGTCGCGGCGGCGGCCAGCGCCCGCAGGGTCGCCTCGGCCCCGTGCGGGACCTTGGTCAGGGTGGTCAGGCCCCAGCCGTAGGGGAACTGCGGGTCGTACGAGCTGTCGCCGACGTTGATCGGCAGCTGTGCCTCGGACTTCGGCCAGGTCACGGGGAGCTGTCCGGTGAAGGGCCGCCTGCCGTACAGCACGTCGGCCACGCCGTCGCCCTCCGTGCCCGGCAGCCAGGAGGCGACCAGGGCGTCGATCGTGCCGAGCCGGTCGCCGATGAGCTGCGGGCGCCCGGAGACGATCAGCACCGCGCACTTCATGGCCGCGCACACCTTGTCCACGGTTGCCTGGTCGGCGGCGGAGAGCCGGAGGTCGTGGCCGTTGCCGACGTCACCGACGCCCTCGGCGTACGGGGTCTCGCCGACGACGACCACGCCGGCGTCGTAGCCGGTCAGGGGCGCCGAGGCGTCCTTGGAGTAGGTGACGTCGCCGCCCGCCTTCCGCATCCCCTCCAGGATCGTGGTGCCGGGAGTGATGTTTCCGGAGGAGCCCTGCCAGGTGACGGTCCAGCCGCCGGCCTGGGTGCCGATGTCGTCGGCGTTGGATCCGGCGGCGTACACCTTCTGGTTCTTCTTCAGCGGCAGCAGGCCGCCCGTGTTCTTCAGCAGGACCTGCGACTCGGCCGCCGCCTGCCGGGCGAGGACCCGGTGGGCCCGGGACCCGATCCGCGCGGCGCCGGCGGTGTCGGCGTAGGGGTGCTCGAAGAGACCCAGCCCGAACTTCTGGGTGAGGATGCGGAAGACGGCGTCGTCGATCCGCTGCTCGCTGACGCGGCCCGCCTTCACCTCGTCGACGAGTGTCGTGGTGAAGTCCTTGTAGGCGTACGGGACCATGATCATGTCGAGGCCCGCGTTGACGGACGTACGGACGTCGCTCGCGTAGTCCCCGGGCAGCTGGTCGATCGCCGCCCAGTCGCTGATCAGGAAGCCGTCGAAGCCCATGCGGTCCTTGAGAACGCCGTTGATCATGTCGGCGCGGGCGTGCATCTTCACCGGGCCCTGGCCGTCGCCGAGGATGTCGAGGGAGGAGTAGGACGGCATGACCGTGCCGATGCCCCGGTCGACGGCCGTCCGGTACGGAGCCAGGTGGACGGCTTCGAGCTGCTGCCGGGTGACCTTGGTGACGCCCTGGTCGATCTTGTACGTCCCGGTGGTCGAGGAGCCGTACTCGGTGCCGCCGTCGCCCACGAAGTGCTTGGCGGTGGCCAGGACCTTGTCGTCGCGGCTCAGGTCCCGGCCGTCCGCTCGGCCCTGGAGGCCCTGGATGATCGTCTCCATGGACTTCACCAGCGCCGGGTCCTCGCCGAAGGACTCGTAGGAGCGGCCCCAGCGTTCGTCGCGGCTGACGCAGAGGCAGGGGGCGAAGTCCCAGGGGATGCCGGTGGCCCGGACCTCGGCGGCCGTCACCGCGCCTGTGCGCTGGGCGAGTCGGGGGTCGCGGGTGGCGCCGATACCGATGTTGTGCGGCATGATCGTGGCGCCGACCAGGTTGTTGTGGCCGTGGACCGCGTCCACGCCGTAGACCAGGGGGATCTGGAAGCGGGTCGCCTGGGCGCGGAGCTGGAAGGCGTCGATCATCTTCGCCCACCCCTCGGGGGTGTTGGGCGTCGGGGTGGAGCCGCCGCCGGAGAGCAGCGAGCCGAGAGCGTACGTGGCGATGTCGCCCTGGTCGGTCAGGGCGCCGCGCTCGGCCTGGGTCATCTGGCCGGCCTTCTCCGCCGGGGACATGCGGGACAGCAGGTCCGCGACGCGCTTCTTCACCGGCAACCCGCTGTCCAGGTACGGCAGTCCGTGGGCGTCGATGACGACCTGCGGGGTCTCGGTGGGCGCCTTGGCCCCGGTCACCGTGAGCTTCAGGGGGATCGTCTCGGCGGACTCGGCTGTGCGGTCCTTGAGGGTGGGGACCCTGAGGGCCTGGGTGGTGCCGGAGGCCGTACCGGCCGGGAAGGTGAGGGTTCCCGAGACCGGGGTGTAGTCCCTGCCGGGGGTGGCGGTGCCGGTCGCCGTCGTCTCGTACGTGACCGTCACGGGCTCGTCGATCGGGGCGGCGCCGGTGGTGGCGACGCCGACCTCGACCGTGGCCGTGCCGCCCTCCTTGACCGGGAGGACGGCGGAGCCGGTGGTGACGGAGGCGCGCAGGGACTGGTCGGCCCTGCCGTACAGCTCGACGTCGTCCATGGCGAAGGTGCCCTTGACACCGGCGGGGAGCGTGACGGCGTACCCCCACATCCGGGTGAGACCGAGGACGTGGTCGATGCCGCCGACCGGCTGGTAGTCCGTTCGGTAGGTGAAGTCGGTGAAGGGGATCTCGATCCGTTTCCAGCCGGTGAAGTCGTCGGTGAAGGAGGTCGTCCAGAGCTCCGAGGCCTCGCCGTTGGCGCCGCCGTCCTTGATCTCGAAGGCGATCTTCCTGCCGTTGTCCCGGCCGTCCCACCAGAAGCGGATGCCCTTGTGGGCGGACCAGTCGCGGGCGGGTCCGGCCGCGGCGTAGTCGTGGGTGAAGCCGCCGTAGCCGCTGATGTCGCAGGTGCCGGTGAGGACCTTCGCGCCCTCAGGGGCGTCCGGGGCGGCCGTGAGCCGGAGGGCGGGCGGGTCGTCGGTGTCGCCGCCCCAGGTGAAGACGCCCTCCGCGGGCCGGGAGGCGAAGGGGACCTCGCCCTCGAAGCGGTCGACGGGGGTGGGGGCCGGGTCGTCGGCCGCGTGGGAGGCGGCCGGCGACAACAGAGCGGTGCACAGGACGGCGGAGACGAGCAGGGCGGTTCTCGGCATAGACCTTCCCTCAGCTCTCGTGGTTCACTCAGGACTTAGATCATGCCGTGAGTTAACTCACGGCGCGCAAGCCCGTCAAGACGCCTCGTCAGCCGAGTCCGAAGGGCGACGCACCATGAGCAGATCCGTTCGGGCGGTCCGGCTGCTGCTGGCCGGAGTGCTCACCACCGCCGGGTTCACCGCCGCCGTGCCCCCCGCGCACGCGGCCGGTGAGCAGGTCACGGCCTGGCTCACCACGACCGACGACCCCGGCGGCCGGCACGTGGTCCGGGGCCTCCAGGCCCAGACGCCGTTCGCCTTCCAGTCCGGCACCGGTGGCGGCGGCGAGAACATCACCGTCGACGAGAACACCCGGTACCAGACCTTCACCGGGGGCGGCGCCTCCTTCACGGACACCGCGGCCTGGCTGATGAACAGCAGCGGGGCGCTGTCGCAGGCCACGCGGGACGCGACCATGCGGAAGCTGTTCTCGCCGGCGGACGGGATCGGGCTGTCCTTCCTGCGCAATCCGATGGGCGCCTCGGATCTCGCGCGGTACGGGTACACGTACGACGACGTGCCGGCCGGGCAGACCGATCCGTCGCTGTCCCGGTTCTCGATCGCGCACGACCTCGCGGACGTCGTGCCGCTGACGAAGCAGGCGCTCCAGCTGAATCCGGCGCTGACGGTGACGGCCTCGCCGTGGACCGCGCCGGCCTGGATGAAGGACAGCGGGCAGCTCAACGGGGGCTGGCTGAAGGCGGAGGACTACGGCGCGTACGCCTCGTACTTCGTGAAGTACCTCCAGGCCTACCGCGACCAGGGCGTCCCGGTGTCGTACGTGACCGCCCAGAACGAGCCGACCTGCTGCTCGGGGTATCCGTCGATGAGCTGGAACGCGAGCGGGCTGGCCCACTTCACCAGTGCGGAGCTCCTGCCGAAGCTCCAGGCGGCGGGACTGCCGACGAAGGTGCTGGCGCTCGACTGGAACTGGGACACCTACGACTCGTACGCGGCGCAGACGGTGGACGACCCGGCGATCCGCAGCCATCCGAACTTCGGCGGGATCGCCTGGCACGGCTACGGCGGTGACGTCACGAAGCAGACGTCCGTGCACGACCAGTACCCGCAGCTGGACGCCTTCGGCACCGAGCACTCGGGCGGGACGTGGATCGCGAACCAGCAGCGCGAGGACATGCTCGACATCGTGGACTACACGCGGAACTGGGCGAAGTCGGTGACGAAGTGGTCCCTGGCGGTGGACCAGAACATGGGTCCGCACAACGGCGGGTGCGGCACGTGCACCGGGCTGATCACCGTGCACAACGGGGACGGTGCGAGCGGGACGGTGGACTACACCGTCGAGTACTACGACATGGGGCACCTGACGAAGTTCGTCCGGCCGGGGGCGCAGCGGATCGCGTCCACGGCGTCCGCCTCGGTGCCGAACGTGGCGTGGCTCAACCCGGACGGCAGCAAGGCGCTGATCGCGTACAACGACTCCGCGAGCGCGCGGACGGTCTCCATCAACTGGGGCTCACAGCACGCCACTTACTCGCTGCCCGGGAAGACCTCGGCCACCTTCACCTGGTCGGGGACACAGTCGGGTGACGGTGGGCGGTCCGGGGCGTTCGTGGGGCTCGCGGGCAAGTGCCTTGACGTGGCCGGGGGTTCGCCGGCCAACGGTACGGCGGTGCAGCTGTACGACTGCAATGGCTCGGCGGCACAGCGCTGGACCGTGCAGGCGGACGGGTCGGTCCAGGCGCTCGGCAAGTGCCTGGACGTGACGTCGGCGTCAACGGCCGACGGGGCGAAGGTGCAGCTGTACGACTGCAACGGCACCGGCGCCCAGCGGTGGTCGTACAACGCGTCGACCGGCGACGTGGTGAACCTCGCCGCGGACAAGTGCCTCGACGTGACGGACGCCTCGTCGGCCAACGGTGCGCGGGCGCAGATCTGGTCGTGCACGGGGGCGGCGAACCAGAAATGGCGGTTGCAGTAGGCGCTCACCGGGCGGCAGGCAGAGGATGAGGGGAGGGAAGCCATCCGCGGCGTCCGGTACCCGCCGGACGCCCCGCCGAGCGGAGCAGGTCCATGAGAGAGTTCCTGGTCGAGATCACCACCACCGTCCCCGAGGGCACCGGTCAGGAGGAGGTCGACCGGCGGCGGGCCGCCGACGGGGAGGAACTCCACGAGAAGGCGCTCGGCACGCTCCCGCTGCGCCCGTGGACGACCCTCGGCGTCACCCCGCTGGAGCCCCACCCGAACGACCCGGGGCGGACCGGCGGGACACCGTGACGGCACCGCTCCGCTCCCCTGGACCACGCCTTGAGACCCGGAGTCCGACATGACCACAGCGCGGGACCTGTTGATCGTCACGCTGGACGTCCCGTCCAGCCGGCCCGTCGAGCAGGGGGACCTGTCGCTCGCCCTGGCGGGGGCCGAACTGGCGGACCTGATCGCCGCCGACGCCGTCACCCTGGAGGACGACCGCATCCTGCCCGGCCTGCAGCCGGCCACGGGTGACCGGCTGCAGGACGAGGCGGGGGCGGCGCTCGTCCGGCAGGCGCCGTACGAGTCCGTCGAGGACTGGCTGTGGCGCCGGGGGCGCGGTCTGGCCGCGGCCTATGCCGATGCGCTGGAGGCGGAGGGGCGGGCCACCGGATCCCACCACCGCTGGCTTCCCTGGCGGAGCGGGGGCGGCGCTCCGGCCGACTCGCCGGCCCGGCGGCACGCCGCCGACCGCTGGGCCTCCCGCGAGCCGGTCCTCGTCGGTCTCGCGGCCGCCCTGGGGATCCCGGAGGGGGCGGCGGAAGCGGTCCCGGAGGACCTTCCCGACGACGCGGTGGTGACCGTCCTGGCGGCCGTGGGCGGCGCGCTGACGGAGCTGGAGGCCGTGCGGCAGCGACGCCGCATCGAGGACGCGGCCTTCGACAACGTCTGGCGGGCACCCTGAGGGGCCCGGCGCCGCCGGCTACCGCGTCGGCTGCCCAATGCCCAGCAGGTTCCCCTCGCTGTCCCGGAACCAGGCACCGCGCTCGCCGCGTGCGCCCTTGCTCGGGTAGTTCCCCTCGATCTCGGCGATCCCGTCCCGCGTACGGAATCCGGGCGCGTCGACCTCCTCGAACACCACACCGCGCCGCCTGAGCTCCGCCACGGCCGTCTCGATGTCGTCCACCTCGAAAGCCATCTGGGTGAACGTGCCCGGCGAGGCCCCCGTCGAGCGGAACACCACGAAGTCCGCGCCCGCGCACCGGTACAGCAGCCCGCCGGGCCGTTCGTCGACGGGCTCCAGTCCGAGCCGGTCGCGGTAGAAGCGCCGGGCCCGGTCCAGGTCCCGGGCCGGCAGCCTGGTCGCCACGCGAGCCCGGGCCAGAGGGTTCCTGTCGTCTTCGGTCATGCCTCCACTGTGCTACTCCGCCGGCTCCACGCCGGCCCGGAGCAGGCCGTACGTGTACGCGTCCTCCAGGGCCTGCCAGGACGCCGCGATCACGTTCTCCGCCACGCCTACCGTGGACCATTCGCCGGTGCCGTCGGAGGTGGAGATCAGCACGCGGGTCGTGGACTGGGTGCCGTGCTTGCCCTCGAGGATGCGGACCTTGTAGTCGACCAGCTCGAGCTTGGCCAGCTGGGGGTAGATCTTCTCCAGGGCGACGCGCAGGGCCCGGTCGAGGGCGTTGACGGGGCCGTTGCCCTCGGCCGTGGCGACGATGCGCTCGCTCTTGGCCCAGAGCTTGACGGTGGCCTCGTTGGCGTGGGTGCCGTCGGGGCGGTCCTCGACGATGGCGCGCCAGGACTCCACGTCGAAGTACTTCAGGGGCCTGCCCTCGACCTCGGCGCGCAGCAGCAGCTCGAAGCTGGCGTCGGCCGCCTCGTAGGTGTAGCCCTCGAGCTCCCGTTCCTTCACCCGCTCGACCACCCGGCCGACCAGCTCGCGGTCGCCGCCGAGGTCGATGCCCAGCTCCTTGCCCTTCAGCTCCACCGACGCGCGGCCCGCCATGTCGGAGACCAGCATGCGCATGGTGTTGCCGACCAGCTCGGGGTCGATGTGCTGGTAGAGGTCCGGGTCGACCTTGATGGCGGAGGCGTGCAGGCCCGCCTTGTGGGCGAAGGCGGAGACACCGACGTACGGCTGGTGGGTGGAGGGGGTGAGGTTGACGACCTCGGCGATGGCGTGCGAGATACGGGTCATCTCGCGCAGGCGGCCGTCGGGGAGGACCTTCTTGCCGTACTTCAGTTCCAGGGCCGCGACGACCGGGAAGAGGTTGGCGTTGCCGACGCGCTCGCCGTAGCCGTTCGCCGTGCACTGGACGTGGGTCGCGCCCGCGTCGACGGCGGCGAGGGTGTTGGCGACCGCGCAGCCCGTGTCGTCCTGGGCGTGGATGCCGAGCCGGGCGCCGGTGTCGGCGAGGACGGTGGAGACGACCGCGTGGACCTGCGCCGGCAGCATGCCGCCGTTGGTGTCGCACAGGATGACCACGTCCGCGCCCGCTTCCGAGGCCGCCCGGACGACCGACTTGGCGTACTCCGGGTTGGCCCGGTAGCCGTCGAAGAAGTGCTCGCAGTCGACGAAGACCCGGCGGCCCTGCTCCCGCAGGAAGGACACGGTGTCGCGGACCATCTCGAGGTTCTCGTCCAGCGTGGTGCGCAGCGCCAGCTCCACATGCCGGTCGTGCGACTTGGCGACCAGGGTGATCACCGGGGCGCCGGAGTCGAGCAGGGCCTTGACCTGGGGGTCGTCCGCAGCCTTGGCGCCCGCGCGGCGGGTGGCGCCGAAGGCGACCAGCTGGGCATGCTGGAGGTCGATCTCCTGCTGGGCGCGGGCGAAGAACTCGGTGTCGCGCGGGTTGGCGCCGGGCCAGCCGCCCTCGATGAAGCCCACGCCGAAGTCGTCCAGGTGCCGAGCGATGGCCAGCTTGTCGGCGACGGTGAGGTTGATGCCCTCGCGCTGGGCGCCATCGCGCAGGGTGGTGTCGAAGACGTGGAACGAATCGTCCGGCTGGCTGGTTTCCGTCATGGTCTCAAGGCTCCTGTTTTGAATCTCGGTCTTACCGGAATGACCGGCTCCACCGTCCCCTCATAGTCCCTGGCGCTCCGCCTCCGGCTGAAGGTGGGCCGGAAGACGAAAAAACCCCTCGCGGGTGCGAGAGGTCTGCGCGCGGGTCGAGGACGACGATGGCCACCCGTACCTGGTCGTACGTGGTGGTCACTGCGGACCGGCGCGCCTGCTGCCAATAATCATGGCGAACGAGAGCACGGGGGCAGTGTGGCACAACCCCGCCCCCGGCTCACCGACCGTCTCAGGATGCGGTCGTCACGGTGGACGCCTCGCGGGCCTTCACCCGGGCCAGGTCCAGGTCCTTCGTCTCCCGCATGGTGACGTAGACCACGAGGGACACGGCGGCGCAGGCGGCCACGTACCAGTAGAAGCCGGACTCCAGCCCCGCCTTCTTGAACCACAGGGCGACGTATTCCGCGGTGCCGCCGAACAGGGCGTTGGCGATGGCGTACGGCAGCGCCACGCCCAGCGCGCGCACGCCCGTCGGGAACAGCTCCGCCTTCACACAGGCGTTGATCGAGGTGTAGCCGGTGACCACGACGAGCGCGAGGAGGGCGAGCCCGAGGGCGGGCCAGTAGCTGCCCGCGCGCCTGAGCAGGGTCATGATCGGGACCGTCAGGAACGTGGAGCCGACCGCGAAGGTGATCAGCAGCGGGCGGCGGCCGATGCGGTCGGAGAGGGCGCCCGCGAGCGGCTGGAGGCAGGCGAAGACGATCAGCGCGGTGAAGGAGACCAGGGTCGCGGTCTCCTTGGACAGGCCCGCGGAGTTCGACAGGTACTTGGTGAGGTAGGTGGTGTACGTGTAGTAGGCGACCGTGCCGCCCATGGTCAGGGCGATGACCAGGAACGCCTCCCGCCGGTACTGCCACAGCGCGCGCAGGGTGCCGCGCTCCTCGGCGTGGGAGATGTCCTCCTCGTAGACCTCGGTCTCCAGCATGTTCCGCCGGAGGTAGAAGACCACCGCGGCGCCGAGGGCGCCGACGACGAAGGGGATGCGCCAGCCGTAGCTGTGCAGGGCGTCGTCGGACATGGTGCGCTGCAGGATGATCTGCAGGCCGAGTCCGGCGATCTGGCCCGCGGTCATGGACACGTACTGGAAGCTGGAGGCGAAGCCGCGCCTGCGGGGGTCGGAGGCCTCGGTCAGGTAGGTGGCGCTGGCCGCGTACTCGCCGCCCACCGACAGGCCCTGCAGCAGGCGGGCGACGAGGAGCACCAACGCGCCGCCGTATCCGGCGGCCGCGTAGGTCGGCGCGACCGCGATGAGGATCGCGGACGCCGACATGAGCGTGACGGTGAGGGTCAGCGCCGCCTTGCGGCCCTTGCGGTCGCCGACCCTGCCCAGCAGCCAGCCGCCGACCGGGCGCATGAAGAACCCGACGGCGAAGATGCCCGCCGTGTTCATCAGCTGGGCGGTGGGGTTGCCGCTCGGGAAGAACGCTCCGGCGAAGTAGGTGGCGAAGCTCGCGTACACGAACCAGTCGAACCACTCGACCATGTTGCCCGCCGAGCCGACCCAGATCTTCTTCCAGTGTTGTCGTCCCATGGGCCGTTACTGCCCGGCGGGCGGCATGGGAATTCCCTTGCCCCAATTCCGTACGAAGACGTCCCCTTACTGGCCGACGCGGTGCATCCAGCCGTGCTTGTCCTCGGTCATACCGCGCTGGACGCCCAGGAGGGCCTCGCGCAGCCGGAGGGTGACCGGGCCGGGGGTGCCGTCGCCGTGGGTCCAGGCGTCGGTCTTGGTCTTGACGTGGCCGATGGGGGTCACCACGGCGGCGGTGCCGCAGGCGAAGACCTCGGTGAGGGCGCCGGAGGCGGCGTCCTCGCGCCACCGCTCGAGGGTGACGACACCCTCCTCGGCGGTGTAGCCGAGGTCGCGGGCGACCTGGAGGAGGGAGTCGCGGGTGATGCCCTCGAGGATGGAGCCGGTCAGCTCGGGGGTGACGATCCGGTCGCCGTAGACGAAGGCGATGTTCATGCTGCCGGACTCCTCGACCTTGGTGCGGGTCACCGCGTCGAGGTAGACGACCTGGTCGCAGCCGTGCGCGGCGGCCTCCTTCTGCGGCAGCAGCGAGGCGGCGTAGTTGCCGCCGGTCTTGGCGTCGCCGGTGCCGCCGGGGACGGCGCGGACGTGGTCCTCGGAGACCCAGATGGTGACCGGCTTGACGCCGCCGGCGAAGTAGGCGCCGGACGGGGAGGCGATCAGCATGAACAGGTACTCGTTGGCCGGGTGGACGCCGAGTGCGGCCTCCGTGGCGAACATGAACGGGCGCAGGTAGAGGGACTCCTCGCCGCCGTGCGGCGGGACCCAGCCGGCGTCCTGGGAGAGCAGCGCGTCCAGGGCCGCGATGAACAGCTCCTCGGGAAGCTCCGCCATGGCCATGCGGCGGGCGGAGTTGCGGAACCGGCGGGCGTTGGCCTCGGGCCGGAAGAGCGCGACCGAACCGTCGGGCTGGCGGTAGGCCTTCAGGCCCTCGAAGATCTCCTGGCCGTAGTGCAGCACGTGGGTGGAGGGGTCGAGCGAGATCGGGCCGTACGGGACGAGCTGCGCGTCGTGCCAACCGCGGCCCTCGGTCCACTTGATCGTCACCATGTGGTCGGTGAAGTGGCGGCCGAACCCGGGGTTCGCCAGGATCGCCTGGCGCTCCGCTGCGGGCAGCGGGTGGGCGGACGGCTTGAGCTCGATCGTGGGCGTCGTCATGAGTGCTTGTCCTTCACCGGTTGTAGTGACGGGCCGCGCTCACGCCCGTACGGCCTTCCGGCCAGTGCTAGGACGTCCGAGCATTCGTTCACGCCGCGGCTCCGCGTTCGATTATCTCGCGGGGCCTGCGGCGGAAGGAATCGGGGTGAATGCGGCCCAGAGGATGATGGTGGCACCCGGCGGGGACATGGGGGAAGCCGCCGGGTGCGGATGCGACCCGGCGGCTTCGAGAGTCCGAACAGCGCGGCGGGTCAGCCGGCTACTCGTACGGCCAGCGCGTCGCCGATCTCCGAGGTGGAGCGGGCGGGCAGCTGGGCGCGCTCGCCGAGGTCGGCGGAGACCGCGTCCTCGATGCGGGTCGCTTCGGCCTCGTAGCCGAGGTGGCGCAGCAGCAGGGCGACGGACAGGACCGTGGCGGTGGGGTCGGCCTTGCCCTGGCCGGCGATGTCCGGGGCCGAGCCGTGTACGGGCTCGAACATGGACGGGAACTCGCCGGAGGGGTTGATGTTGCCGCTCGCGGCGACGCCGATGCCGCCGGCGACGGCCGCGGCGAGGTCGGTGATGATGTCGCCGAAGAGATTGTCGGTGACGATCACGTCGAACCGCTCGGGCTGCGTGACCAGGTAGATGGTCGCCGCGTCCACGTGCATGTACTCGGTGGTGACGTCGGGGAACTCCGCGGCCACCTTGTTGAAGATGTTGGTCCACAGGTGACCCGCGAAGGTCAGCACGTTGTTCTTGTGGATCAGCGCCAGCTTCTTGCGCGGGCGGGCCTGGGCACGGGCGAAGGCGTCGCGGACCACGCGCTCGACACCGAAGGCCGTGTTGACGGAGACCTCGGTGGCGACCTCGTGCTCGGTGCCCTTGCGGATGGTGCCGCCGTTGCCGGTGTACGGGCCCTCGGTGCCCTCCCGGACCACGACGAAGTCGATCTGCGGCTCGCCGGCCAGCGGGGTGGCGACACCCGGCAAGAGCTTCGACGGACGCAGGTTGACGTGGTGGTCGAAGGCGAAACGGAGCTTGAGCAGGAAGCCGCGCTCCAGGACGCCGGACGGCACCGACGGGTCGCCGATCGCGCCGAGCAGGATGGCGTCGTGCTGCTTGAGGGCGTCGAGGTCGGCGTCGGTGAGGGTCTCACCGGTGGCGTGGTAACGCTTGGCGCCGAAGTCGTACTCCTTGGTCTCCAGCTTCACATCCTCGGGAAGGACGGCGGAGAGGACCTTGAGGCCTTCGGCCACGACTTCCTGACCGATGCCGTCACCGGGGATCACTGCGAGATCGATGCTGCGAGACATGTCGGCACCCTACTCCTCGTCCCATGGGATGACATGGACTGTCCGCCATCCGGACACTGCTCGGGCACCCGTGCGGGGGGCGGGTGTCATCCTGTTGGCCGCCGTTCACCCCTGGCTGGGGCGGTGTTGGGATTCGCCGGGAACTTCTGACGGCATGGAGACCCCTGACTTCGGCATTCCGCGGCGGCTCGCGGAGCGGATGAGCATGGCCGAGCAGTACGAGTACTTGCGCACCCGGCTGACCCGGCGCCGGACGCTGGTGACGGCGGGCGCGGTGGCGGGCGGGCTGCTGACCGGTTGCGCGGGCACGACGGCGTCGGCCCGTACCTCGGGCGCCCCGGCCCCCGTCACCTCCCGCGTGCCCGGCTCGGTCGTCGCCCCGTTCGGCCGCCATCTGGCCTTCGGCGCCGACCCCAGGACGCGGATGCGGATCTCCTGGCAGGTGCCGCTCGCGGTGCGGAAGCCGTACGTGCGCGTCGGGCTGCGGCCGGACGACCTGGGCCGCCGGGTCGAGGCCGAGGTGCGCCACCTGCGCACCCCGGGGGTGCAAGGAGTGCGGCCGACGGTCGAGCAGTATTACGTGCACGCGGCCCTGGAGGGCCTCAGGCCCGGCACGGCGTACTACTACGGCGTCGGTCACGACGGCTGGGACCCCGCCTCCCCGGCACACCGTTCCACGATCGCCTCGTTCCGCACCGCGCCCGCGACCCCGGAGAGCTTCGTGTTCACCGCCTTCGGCGACCAGGGCGTCAGCACGGGCGCGAACGCCAACGACCACCTGCTGCTGCGTCTGAAGCCCGCCTTCCACCTGCACGCGGGCGACATCTGCTACGCGGACGTCAACGGGGCCGGTTCGAAGGCGGACGGCTACGATCCCACGTTCTGGGACCTGTTCTTGAAGCAGAACGAGCCGGTGGCGAAGTCGGTGCCGTGGATGGTGACCACCGGCAACCACGACATGGAGGCCTGGTACTCACCGGACGGCTACGGCGGCCAGCTGGCCCGCTTCTCCCTCCCGGACAGCGGATTCGACCCGTACACGGCGCCGGGCGTGTACGCGTTCACGTACGGCAACGTCGGCTTCGTGGCGCTGGACGCGAACGACGTGTCGTACGAGATCCCCGCCAACCTGGGCTACACCGGCGGCAGACAGACGAAGTGGCTGGACCGCAGGCTCGGTGAGCTGCGGGCGGCGAAGGCGGTCGACTTCGTGGTGGTGTTCTTCCACCACTGTGCCTACTCGACCTCGCAGCACGCCTCGGACGGCGGCATCCGCAGGGAGTGGCTGCCGCTGTTCGCCAAGCACAAGGTCGATCTGGTGATCAACGGGCACAACCATGTGTACGAGCGCACGGACGCGATTGCGAACGGTCACGTCGGCCGGACGGTGCCGGTCGGCGGGTCCACGGATCCGACCCGGGACGGGATCGTGTACGTCACCGCGGGCGGTGGCGGCCGGGACCTGTACTCCTTCCCGACGGGCGTGAAGGACAGCTACGAGGGGCACATCACCCGGCACGACGCGGTGAAGACCTTCCACTGGGCGAAGGGGAAGGTGCCGCGGGCGGAGACGGTGGAGTGGTCGCGGGTGCGCTACACCGGCTTCTCGCTGCTGTCGGTCGAGGCGCGGGCGGGCGCGTCCCCGCGGCTGAAGGTGTCGGCGCTGGCGCAGGACGGCAGGCGGCTGGATCACTTCGAGGTGCGACGCGGCGGGTGAGGCCGCGCCGCACCTCGAACGGGTGCGGCTCCCGGTTCGTGGGGGGGGGCGGCCGCCGGCTCAGTGGCCGGTCTCGCCGCCGTTGTCGCGGCGGTCGAGGGCACGCTGGAGGGCGGCGGCGGCGTTCTTGCGCTCGGACTCGCTCGTGCGGGACACGTGGCGGACTCGGCGGCGGACGGTCGTCTCGGCCATGGGGATCGGCTCCTTCGACACACAGAGGTGCGGAGAGACAGCGGGGTTACGAGACGCCGGAGGGGCGGGGAGCGGTGCCGCAGGGGTTGCCTGCTTCGGGGCCCGGCTCACGACCGCCATTCGCTGGATCGAGCGAGACGTTCGGCTCCTACAAAGCTAAGGGAGCGACGCGCGTCTGTCTCCACAATTACTCGGACTTCCTACTATCTGAGACAGCGGGCTGGGTCACACCGCTGCGACCTGCGGTTTCACCGTACGCGGGCGCAACGCCCGCAGCTCCCGGAGGAGCGCCCGGAAGGCCGCCGCGGAGGCCGGGCCGGCGGTGGCGACGCAGCCCGCCGAGCGGGTCTGGGTGATCACAGGACATCCCCGTCCCGCCAGTCGAAGAGCAGGTCGTGCGCGGGGTCGGGCGGCCCGGCGAGCGCGGGGCGCACGTAGGTGCTGTCCTCCTCGTCCGGCAGGTGGACGATCCCGTCCGGCGACAGGGCGCGGACCCGGCCGGTCCACAACCGCCAGCCGCGGGCGGCGTACAGCCGGGCGCCGTCATCGCTCGCGGAGAGCGCGCCGAGGTCGTAGGCCCGGTCGACGATCCGTTCCAGGGCGGCCATCACCTGCCCGCCCCATCCGGTACGGCGCACGTCGGGCCGCACGGCGACGGCCTCGACGTATCCCACGCGCAGCCAGCGCCCCCGGTGCCGTACCCGGCGCATGACCACCGAGCCGTGCGCGGCGAGCCCGGCGTCGTCGTGGGCGAGGGCGTGCATGCCGCCGAGCCCGTGCTCGAAGTCCTCGTCGGAGAAGTCCCCGTCGAAGGCCGCGTCCAGGAGGGCGCGGGCGGCGCGGAGGTCGGCGGCGGTGAGGTCGGCGGTGTGGGCGGTGCGAAGGCGGGCGAGGGGCGGGGAGGTGGCCATCACCTCAGTATTGTGATCCGACCTGTCCGCGGCCTCACCCCGTCCGCGCCCTTGACGGCCCCGTCCGCCCCCTCCATCCCCCATCGGACCCGCCTCCTCACCGGCGATCCGGGCCGCTCGGCCGTGCCGGCCCGGCGGTCGGCGGACGGCCGCTGGTTCGTCGGCGGCACGTTCGCGGGCGCGGCGCACACGGCCGACGTGCCGCTGCGGCTGGGCGCGGGCCGCCGGCTGGTCGAAACGCTGACGGACGGCCCGTCGGGTCTGGTGCGCACCACGCACGCCGTCCGCGCCGGCGCCACCCTGTCGGTCCCCGTCATCACGGACGGCGGCTTCGCGGCACTCGCCTGCCGTTGGCACGAGGGCCGCACCACCTGCGAGAGGTAACGGCTCACAGGGCTGCCGCCACCGCCTCCCCGAAGCCCTCGGGATCCTCGGCCCACGGCAGGTGCCCGGCGTCCGGGAGGCTCACCCGGCGGACGCGGGGCAGGGCCCGCTCCAGGGAGTCCACGGCCGTGCGGGGGCGGATGTCACGGGCGCCGTCGATGATCGTCACCGGGAGGTAGAGGGACTGGCAGGCGGCGTAGAGCTCGGGCGTGCCCCAGGTGCGTTTCCGCTCCTCGTTGAGGGCCTTGCCGCACTCGGCGTTGATCCCCAGCCAGGGGTCGGCCATCCGGCGGGCGTGGTCCAGGTCCCGTTCCCGGTCTTCGAAGTCGATGGACCACTGGAGCACCGCCCGTTCCCGGTCCTCCTCCTCGGAGAGGAGCGGCCGGTTCGTCAACTCCTGCCAGCGGGCGAGTCGTTCGGGGTGCTCGCCGAGCCGGGCGAGGAAGTTCTCCCGGAAGGCGGGATGCCAGTCGGCGTCCGGCCCGATGCCCGTACCGGACACGTACACCAGCGCGCTCACCCGCTCCGGGCGGGCCAGCGCGTAGCTCAGCGCCAGCTGAGCGCCCCAGGAGTGGCCGAGCAGGGGCATGCGGTCCAGGCCGAAGTGCCGTCGCACGGCGTCCAGGTCGGCCACGAAGCGCTCGCTCGTCCACGGTCCGGCGCACCGCTCGGACCGGCCGCACCCGCGCTGGTCCCAGCGCACGACCGGGGTCACGTCCGCCAGAGTTGCGGCCACGTCCGTGAACATGTCCCACAGGCCCGGGCCGCCGTGGCACAGCACGAGCGGCGGCTCCCCCTCGCCGGTCCGGGCCGCCCACAGCCGTACCCCGTCGTCCGTCTCGACCGTCTCGCTCTCCGTCCGGGTCATGGCGCCAGTCTGCCCGGGCGGACAGGGAAACGGGCCGGGAAGCCCAGCTTGTGGCGGGCTTCCCGGCCCGCGCGCGGGAGGGCGGTCAGCCCATGTGCGGGTAGGCGTAGTCGGTCGGCGGGACCAGCGTCTCCTTGATGGCGCGGGTCAGGGTCCAGCGCATCAGGTTCTGCGGGGCGCCGGCCTTGTCGTTGGTGCCGGAGGACCGGCCGCCGCCGAAGGGCTGCTGGCCGACGACGGCGCCGGTCGACTTGTCGTTGATGTAGAAGTTGCCGGCCGCGTAGCGCAGCTTCTCCATCGTGTACGCCGCCGCCGCACGGTCGTTCGCGATGACCGAGCCGGTCAGGGCGTAGTCGGACACCGACTCCATCTGGGTCAGCATCTCGTCGTACTTGTCGTCCTCGTAGACGTGCACGGCGAGGATCGGGCCGAAGTACTCGGTGGTGAAGACCTCGTTCTCCGGGTCGGTGCACTCGATGACGGTCGGGCGGACGAAGTAGCCGACCGAGTCGTCGTAGCTGCCGCCCGCGACGATCGTGCAGGCAGGGTCGGCCTTCGCCCGGTCGATCGCGGCCTTGTTCTTCGCGAAGGACCGCTCGTCGATGACCGCGCCGACGAAGTTCGACAGGTCGGTGACGTCGCCCATGGTCAGGTAGTCGACCTCGGCGGCGAACTCCTCCTTGAAGCCGGAGTTCCAGATGGACGCCGGGATGTACGCCCGGGACGTCGCCGAGCACTTCTGGCCCTGGTACTCGAAGGCACCGCGGGTGAGGGCGGTCTTGAGGACGGCGCGGTCGGCGCTCGGGTGGGCGACGACGAAGTCCTTGCCGCCGGTCTCGCCGACCAGGCGCGGGTAGGAGCGGTACTTCTCGATGTTGTTGCCGACCGTCTTCCACAGGTACCGGAAGGTCTTGGTCGAGCCCGTGAAGTGGATGCCCGCCAGGTCGCGGTGTTCCAGGGCGACCTCGGAGACCGCGACGCCGTCGCCGGTGACGAGGTTGATGACGCCCTTGGGCAGGCCCGCCTCCTCCAGCAGCCGCAGGAGGAGGACGGCGGCGTGGGTCTGCGTCGGAGACGGCTTCCAGACCACCACGTTGCCCATCAGCGCGGGCGCGGTGGGCAGGTTGGCCGCGATCGCCGAGAAGTTGAACGGCGTGATCGCGTAGACGAAGCCCTCCAGCGGGCGGTGGTCGAGGCGGTTCCAGACGCCCGGGGAGTTGGCCGGGGGCTGCTCGGCCAGGATCTGGCGGGCGTAGTGGACGTTGAAGCGCCAGAAGTCGACCAGCTCGCAGGGACAGTCGATCTCGGCCTGCTGGGCCGTCTTCGACTGGCCGAGCATCGTGGAGGCGGCGAGCGTCTCGCGCCAGGGGCCGGCCAGCAGCTCGGCGGCGCGCAGGATGATCGCGGCGCGGTCGTCGAAGGACATCGCGCGCCAGGCCGGCGCGGCGGCGAGGGCCGCGTCAATGGCGTCCTTCGCGTCCTGCTGGGTGGCGTTGCGGTAGGTGCCGAGGACGGCCTTGTGGTTGTGCGGCTGGACGACCTGGAAGGCCTCGCCGCCGCCCATCCGCTTCTCACCGCCGATGGTGCAGGGCAGGTCGATCGGGTTGTCGGCCAGCTCCTTCAGCTTGGCCTCCAGCCGGGCGCGCTCGGGCGAGCCGGGGGCGTAGCCGTGCACCGGCTCGTTGACGGGGGTGGGGACCTGGGTCACAGCGTCCATGAGATCCGTAACTCCTTGAGGTGAGCGGTGTTGCGGGCGGGGGGCGGGGCTCAGCCCTTGGTGATCATGCTGCGGACGAAGAAGCGCAGGTTGGCCGGCTTCTCCGCGAGGCGCCGCATGAAGTAGCCGTACCAGTCGGTGCCGTAGGCGGTGTAGACGCGCATGCGGTGGCCCTCGGCGGCCAGCCGCAGGTGCTCGTCGCTGCGGATGCCGTAGAGCATCTGGAACTCGTACTCGTCCAGTTTGCGCCCGGCACGGTGGGCGAGTTCCTGCGCGATGGTGATCAGGCGCGGGTCGTGGGAGCCGATCATCGGGTATCCCCCGCCGTCCATGAGGATCTTCAGGATCCGGACGTACGCCTTGTCGATCTCGTGCTTCTGCTGGTGGGCGACGTCTGCGGGTTCCTTGTAGGCGCCCTTGACCAGGCGGACGCGGCTGCCGCAGGCGGCCAGGCGGCGGGCGTCGGCCTCGGTGCGGAAGAGGTAGGCCTGGATGACGCAGCCGGTCTGCGGGAAGTCCTTCCGCAGCTCCTCGTGGATGGCGAACATCGAGTCGAGGGTGGTGTGGTCCTCGGCGTCCAGGGTGACGGTCGTGCCGATGGCGGCGGCGGCCTCGACGACCGGGCGGACGTTGGCGAGCGCGAGCTCGTGCCCGCCGGGGAATGCGGGGGCGGGCCCGGAGGGCCCTCGGTCGAGGGCGGTGGTGGGCGACGGGAGGGACTGCCCGAACATCGACAGCTTGACCGACATCTCGACCCTCTCCCCCAGCTCCAGCTGCTTGAGGCGGTCGACCAGAGCCAGGTAGGCGTCCCGGGCGGCGGTGGCCTGCTCGGGGGTGGTGATGTCCTCGCCGACCACGTCCATGGTCAGTTCCAGGCCCTTGGCGGTGAGGTCCTCGATGACGGGGACGATGTCGTCGACGGTCTCGCCGGGGATGAAGCGGTCGACGACCTGCTTGGTCACCGGGGCCGCCGAGATCAGACGTCGCATCCGGTCGCTGCGCGACGCGGCGAGAATCACGGGACCCAGCACGGGGCACCTCCACAACAAGGGCAAAGAAGGCCGATACCCGACCATTCGGGTACGGCACGGAGAACCACCGTGAAACCTAAGGATCTCTCCGATCGTCGGCCATCGACAGCTGTCACGCATCCGTGCACCCGATCTCAGACAGATGTATGAAGGCGGCTCGGGTATGCGGGAGAATGCCAGGGTGACGTCCGATGTTGCGCCTTTCAAAGGCATGGGTGACTACCAGGAGCTCGTGGACGAGATCTCGGAGCTCCTCGGTGCTCCGGCGACGCTGGAGAACCGCGACTTCGAGCTGATCGCCTTCGGCGCGTACGACAGCGAAGGGGAGCTGGACGCCTCGGCGCTGGACCCGGTGCGCACCCGCTCGATCCTGACCCGGCGCTCGACGGCGGCGGTGCGGGCGTGGTTCGAGGGCTTCGGCATCACGCGGGCGACCGGCCCGGTCCGTATTCCGCCGACGCCGGAGGCGGGGGTGTACCGGGGGCGCATCTGCCTTCCCGTACGTCATCGGGGTGTCGTCCTCGGATACGTCTGGCTCCTGGACGACGACCCGGGCCCGAGCGAGCGGCAGCTGTCCGCGGCGATGGAGGTCGCGGCCCGGATCGGCGCGCTGCTCGCGGACGAGGCGCAGCACGGCGCGGACCTCACCCGGGAGCTGCGGGCGGTGCTCATCGCCGAGCCGGGCTGGCAGCGGGACATGGCGGTGGCCGAGCTGCGCACGGCCCTCGGCCCGCGCGCGGACGGCCCGCACACGGTGGTGTGCGTGGCGCCCTGGCCGTCCGCCGACCCGGACGACGCGCCGTCCGTACGTACGCTGCCGGGCGCGACCGCGCTGTGCACGGTGCCGTGGGGCACGTCCGCGCAGTCCCTCGCGCTGCTGGTGCGGCTGCGGTCGACGGACGCCGTGACTCCGGCGGTGTCGGCGGCGGGCCGGCTGCTGGAGCGGGCGGGGAGTAGGGGCAGGGGAGCCGGTACCGGGGGACGCGGCGGAGCGGGCGGGCCGGGTGCCGCCGCCGGGGTCGCCGCCGCGCGGCTGGGGCTCGCCGAGTTGGGGACCGCCTGGCAGGAGGCGTCCGCGGCGGCCCGAGCGGCACTGGCGGAGCCGCGGTTCGCACCGGTCGCCGAGTGGGCGCGGATCGGCCCGTACCGGCTGCTGACCTCCCTGCCGCCCGAGGCCGCCCACGATCCCGTGGTCGCCCCGCTGCTCACCCCCGCCCACCATGAGCTGGCCCGCACCGCCGAGGTCTACCTCGACTGCGCGGGCCAGGCCGGCCGCACCGCCGCCGAACTGGGCATCCACCGCCAGACCCTGTACTACCGGCTGTCCAGGGTCGAGCAGCTGACGGGCCTGGACCTGGACGACGGGGAGGACCGGCTGCTGCTGCACATGGCGTTGAAGGGGGCGCGGCTCTAGCTCCTGCGGGCTCCGCCTCTCGATGCGCGGATCAGGCGGCCTGTTCGCCCGAGGCACCGCCTCCCGCCGCCAACCAGGGCATCCGGTGGACAAGGACGTCGCGCATCCTGCTGAGTGCGCGGGGTCGACCGCCCGTCCTACGGCACGGTGACCGCGCTGTGGAACCTCGGGTACGACGCCGGGTTGGGCGTCGGTGCGGCGGGGTTCGGCCTGGCCGCGGGGCACACCGGGTATCCGTGGACCTTCGCCCTGACAGCCGCGGCGGTGCTGCCGGCGCCGGGCCCGGCGGCGCGGAACGCCTCCTGCGGCCGCGTGACGGCGGAAGCGGCTGTCACGTCCGGGCGGCGGCCTCGATGATCTGCCGCAGGCCCTCGGTGAGGGCGTCCCCGTCGGGCGCGGTCTTCGGGTCGAACGTCCACTGCGCGATGAGCCCGGTCATCAGCGTGAGATAGAACCGGCCGACGGTGTCGGCGCTCTCGTCCGACACCTCCTCCTCCGGCACGCCCATGAGCAGCGCGACCAGGCCCCGTCCGCCCTCACGCTGGGCGCGGGCGAGGTGGTCACGCACCTCGGGCAGCTGGATGGTCATGACCTCCACGCTGAGCCGCCACATCGAATCGGGCTCCCGCATGCTGTCGACGATGTTCGACCACACCGCCCGGAACCGCTCCAGCGAGCCGGGCGCCCCGTGGATCCCGCCGTCCCCGGCTCCCCCGAAGTCGTCCGACTTGCCCTCCACCAGTGAGATGTAGGCCTGCGCCAGCAGCGCGTCCTTCGAGCCGTAGTGGTAGCCGATCGAGGCCAGGTTGGTTCCCGAAGCCTTGACGATGTCGCGCGCCGTCGTGCGGGCGAAGCCCTTTTCCAGCAGGCAGCGCTTGGCGCCTTCGAGCAGATCCTCACGGTGTCCCATGCGGACCAGTGTAGTCCCGCATCCATACAACCGTCCTAGACAGTTGACCTATACGATCGTTCTAGACAGCCGTTTTATACGTGTGTACATTTCCTGGCATGACGAACTCGACGAGCGCCACCCCGACCACCCGTGCCGGGCGCCGCGAATGGACCGCCCTCGGCGTGCTGATGCTGCCGCTGCTGCTGGTCTCCATGGACGTCTCGGTCCTGTACTTCGCGATTCCCGCGATCAACGCCGACCTGCGCCCGACCGGTACCCAGCAGCTGTGGATCTTCGACGTCTACGGCTTCGTCCTGGCCGGCCTGCTGATGACGATGGGCTCCCTGGGCGACCGCATCGGCCGCCGCCGGCTGCTCCTCATCGGCGCCGCCGCCTTCGGCACCGCCTCGGTGCTCGCGGCGTACGCCGGGAGCGCCGAGACCCTGATCGCCGCCCGCGCGGTGCTGGGCATCGGCGGGGCCACCCTGATGCCCTCGACCATGGCCCTGGTGCGCACGATGTTCACCGACCCCGGCCAGCGCGCGAAGGCGATCGGCCTGTGGTCCGGCGTGATGACGGGCGGGATCGCGCTCGGCTCGGTGCTGAGCGGCATCCTCGTCGAACACTTCTGGTGGGGCTCGGTCTTCCTGGTCAACCTGCCCGCGATGCTGCTCCTGCTGGCCCTCGGCCCGGTCCTGCTCCCGGAGTCCAGGAGCACGAACCCCGGCCGCTTCGACTGGCTGAGCGTGCCGCTGTCGATGGCCGCCGTGCTTCCCGTGATCTACGGCCTCAAGGAGATCCCGTCCGAGGGCTGGCACCTGCGGTACGTCGTTTCGGTGACCGTCGGCCTGGTCTTCGCCGCGCTGTTCGTCCACCGGCAGCGCACCGCGGCCTCCCCGCTGATCTCACCGGCCCTGTTCCGCGCCCACGGCTTCACCCCGTCGATCGTGCTGACCCTGGTCTCCGCCTTCGGGATGATGGGCTCGGCCCTCTTCACCACCCAGTACCTGCAGTCGGTCCTCGGCAAGAGCCCCCTGCAGGCCGCGCTGTGGAGCCTGCTCCCCTCGGTGCTCATCGGCGTCGCCGGGCCGGTGGCGGCCCAGCTCGTCCAGAAGGGCGCCAACCGCGGGTACGTCGTCGCCGCCGGCTTCGCCGTCACCGCGGCCGGCTACGGCATGCTCGCCCTGGCCGGCACCGACTCCCTCTGGCTGGTGCTCGCCGCCGCCGGCGTCCTGGCCTCCGGGGTCGTGGTCGTGATGTCCCAGCTGTCCGACCTGGCCATGAGCGCCGCCCCGGTCGAGCGGGCGGGCGCGGCCTCCTCCGTGATGGAGACCGGCACCGAGTTCGGCGGCGCCCTCGGCATGGCGGTCCTCGGCTCCATCGGCACGGCGGTCTACCGCCACGACATCCCGGCCGCCGCTCCGGCCGCGGCCCACGAGACCCTCGGCGGCGCGCTGGCCGTCGCCGGCCACGTCCCGGGGCTGGCCACGGCGGCACGGGAGGCGTTCACCAGCGGGATGCACGCAGCGGCGATCGCGGGGGCGCTGCTGCTCGCGGGGGCGGCGGTCGCGGCGGCGGTGAGCCTGCGGCGGGTTCACGTGCGGGATGTCACGGAAGGCGTGGAGGCCACGGAGCGGGAGAAGGCGGCCGCCTGAGGACACCCCGGAGCGCGCAAAAAACACCGGACGGGCTGGTTTCCCAGCCCGTCCGGTGTCTGCGGACGTTCCTCAGACGAGGTTCACCGAGCGGGCCGACGTCGCCCCGATCTCCGCGGCGACCTCGGCCAGAACACCGGAGTCCACCGTGTCGTCCACCGTCAGGACCGCCAGTGCCTCGCCGCCCGCCGCCGCGCGCGCGACCTGCATGCCGGCGATGTTGATGCCCGCCTCGCCGAGGATGCGGCCGACGGTGCCGACGACGCCCGGCCGGTCCTCGTACCGCAGCACGACCATGTGGTCGGCGAGCGCGAGGTCGACGTCGTACTCCCCGACCGCGACGATCTTCTGCAGGTGCTTCGGGCCGGCCAGCGTGCCGGACACCGACACCTCCTCGCCGTCCGCGAGCGTGCCGCGCACGGTGACCACGTTGCGGTGCTCGGCCGACTCGGAGCTCGTGGTCAGGCGCACCTCGACACCGCGCTCCTGGGCGAACAGCGGGGCGTTGACGTACGACACCGTCTCGTCGACGACGTCCTCGAAGACGCCCTTGAGGGCGCTGAGCTCCAGCACCTTCACGTCGTGCTGGGTGATCTCGCCGTACACCTCGACGTCGAGGCGGACCGCGACCTCGCCCGCGAGCGCGGTGAAGATGCGGCCGAGGCGCTCGGCGAGCGGCAGGCCCGGCTTGACGTCCTCGGCGATGACACCGCCCTGGACGTTCACCGCGTCCGGCACCAGTTCACCGGCGAGCGCGAGACGCACCGACTTGGCGACGGCGATACCGGCCTTCTCCTGCGCCTCGTCCGTCGACGCGCCGAGGTGCGGAGTGCACACCACCTGGTCGAACTGGAACAGCGGGGAGTCGGTGCACGGCTCCTTGGCGTACACGTCCAGGCCGGCGCCCGCGACGCGCCCCTCCTTGAGGGCGGAGTACAGCGCCTCCTCGTCGACGATGCCACCGCGCGCGGCGTTGACGATCCGCGTGCTCGGCTTGACCTTGCGAAGCGCCTCGTCGCCGATCAGACCGACCGTCTCGGGGGTCTTCGGCAGGTGCACCGTGATGAAGTCGGAGACCTCGAGCAGCTCGTCCAGCGACAGCACCTTGACGCCCATCTGCGCGGCGCGGGCGGGCTGGACGTAGGGGTCGTACGCGACGACCTTCATGCCGAACGCGGACATGCGCTGCGCGACGAGCGCGCCGATGCGGCCGAGACCGACGACACCGAGGGTCTTCTCGGCCAGCTCGACGCCGGTGTACTTGCTGCGCTTCCACTCGCCGTTCTTCAGCGCGGCGTTGGCCTGCGGGATGTTGCGGGCGGTGGCGAGGATCAGACCGCAGGCCAGCTCGGCGGCGGTCACGATGTTGGAGGTGGGGGCGTTGACGACCATCACGCCGGCCTTGGTGGCGGCGGAGACGTCGACGTTGTCCAGGCCGACGCCGGCTCGCGCGACGACCTTCAGCTTGCGCGCGGCGGCGATCGCCTCGGCATCGACCTTGGTGGCGGAGCGGATCAGGATCGCATCCACCTCGGCGATGGCGGGCAGCAGTTCGGCTCGGTCGGCGCCGTTGCAGTGCCGGATCTCGAAGTCCGGGCCGAGCGCGTCGACGGTCGCGGGCGAAAGCTCTTCAGCGATGAGTACGACGGGTTTCGAGCTCACGTGAGGTCCTCACAAGTCCAATGCATGCGGACGGCCGTCCCGACGGCCGCAGGCGGTGGAGGGTGGCTAGCCGCGGAAGACGCACGACGCTGTGGGCCTGACGCGTGTTGTGCAGCAGTCTAGTGGCGTGGGAGGTGGTGTCTTACGCCTCTGCGGAAGGATCACCCGTCCGTGGCAGGACGGGATGGACAAGGGGGCCGGAGCGGTCGCTCCGGCCCCTCTGGAAGCCTACGCCTCCTCGTTCACCCAGCTCATCAGCTTGCGCAGCTGCTTGCCGGTGGTCTCCAGCAGGTGCTCGGAGTCCTGCTGCTTGTACTCGTTGTACTTCTTCAGACCGCCGTGGTACTCGTCCATCCAGGCCTGGGCGAACGTGCCGTCCTGGATCTCGGCGAGGACCTTCTTCATCTCGGCCTTGGTGGCGTCCGTGATGATGCGCGGGCCGGTGACGTAGTCGCCCCACTCGGCGGTCTCGGAGATCGACCAGCGCATCTTCTCCAGGCCGCCCTCGTACATGAGGTCCACGATCAGCTTCAGCTCGTGCAGGCACTCGAAGTAGGCGATCTCCGGCTGGTAACCGGCCTCGGTCAGCGTCTCGAAGCCCGCCTTGACCAGCGCGGCCGTACCACCGCAGAGCACGGCCTGCTCACCGAACAGGTCGGTCTCGGTCTCCTCGGTGAAGGTCGTCTTGATGACGCCGGCGCGGGTACCGCCGATGCCCTTGGCGTACGACAGCGCCAGCGCGAAGGCGCCTCCGGAGGCGTCCTGCTCGACGGCGGCGATGCAGGGAACGCCGCGCCCCTCCTCGTACTGACGGCGCACCAGGTGGCCAGGGCCCTTCGGGGCGACCATGCAGACGTCCACACCGGCCGGGGGCTTGATGAAGCCGAAGCGGATGTTGAAGCCGTGACCGAAGAACAGGGCGTCGCCGTCGTTCAGGTTCGAGGCGATGTGCTCCTCGTAGACCTGGGCCTGGATCGGGTCCGGGACCAGGATCATGATGACGTCGGCCTCGGCGGCGGCCTGAGACGGCGTCACCACGCGCAGGCCCTGCTCCTCGGCCTTCGCCTTGGACTTCGAGCCCTCGTGCAGACCGACCCGCACGTCGACACCCGAGTCGCGCAGCGACAGCGCGTGGGCGTGGCCCTGGCTGCCGTAGCCGATGACCGCGACCTTGCGGCCCTGGATGATGGACAGGTCGGCGTCAGCGTCGTAGAACAGCTCGGCCACTTTGGGTTCTCTCCTCGGGAGTGCAGGTGTTGCGTCCCACCGTATGACGGCGGGCGGAAGGGAAGTTTCGGGGTCTCGGTATACGGGCGGCCGGTGTCACCCGGCCGCCCGACGCGTCCTTACGCCGACCGGTCCAGCGCCCGCAGCGAGCGGTCCGTGATCGAACGGGCGCCGCGGCCGATCGCAATGGTGCCGGACTGGACCAGTTCCTTGATGCCGTACGGCTCCAGCATCTTGAGCATGGCCGACAGCTTGTCGCTGCTGCCGGTGGCCTCGATCGTCACGGCCTCCGGGGAGACGTCGACGGTCTTGGCGCGGAACAGCTGGACGATCTCGACGATCTGGGAGCGCGTCTCGTTGTCGGCGCGCACCTTCACCAGAACGAGTTCGCGCTGAACGGCCGAACCCGGCTCCAGCTCGACGATCTTCAGCACGTTGACGAGCTTGTTGAGCTGCTTGGTCACCTGCTCCAGCGGGAGGTCCTCGACGTTCACCACGATGGTGATGCGGGAGATGTCGGGGTGCTCGGTGACGCCGACCGCGAGCGAGTCGATGTTGAAGCCGCGGCGGGAGAACAGGGCGGCGATCCGGGCGAGGATGCCCGGGGTGTTCTCCACCAGGACGGAGAGCGTGTGCTTGGACATTTCTCTTTCGTCTCTCTCGCTCAGTCGTCTTCGTTGTCGCCGAAGTCGGGGCGGACGTCCCGGGCGGCCATGATCTCGTCGTTGGAGGTGCCGGCGGCGACCATCGGCCACACCATCGCGTCCTCGTGGACGATGAAGTCGACGACGACCGGGCGGTCGTTGATGGAGTTCGCCTCTTCGATGACCTTGTCCAGGTCCTCCGGCCGCTCGCAGCGGATCGCGTAGCAGCCCATGGCCTCCGACAGCTTCACGAAGTCGGGGACGCGGGTGCCGGCGCTCGGCTGCTTGCCGTCTGCCCCGGGGCCGGAGTGCAGCACGGTGTTGGAGTACCGCTGGTTGTAGAAGAGGGTCTGCCACTGGCGGACCATCCCGAGGGCGCCGTTGTTGATGATGGCGACCTTGATCGGGATGTTGTTCAGGGCGCAGGTGGTGAGCTCCTGGTTCGTCATCTGGAAGCAGCCGTCGCCGTCGATCGCCCAGACGGCGCGGTCCGGCTGCCCGGCCTTGGCGCCCATGGCGGCCGGGACCGCGTAGCCCATCGTCCCGGCGCCGCCGGAGTTCAGCCAGGTGGCGGGCTTGTCGTACTGGATGAAGTGCGCCGCCCACATCTGGTGCTGGCCGACGCCCGCCGCGAAGATCGTGCCCTCGGGGGCGAGCTGACCGATGCGCTCGATGACCTGCTGCGGGGACAGGGAGCCGTCCTCGGGCTGGTCGTAGCCGAGCGGGTAGGTCTCGCGCCAGCGGCCGAGGTCCTTCCACCAGGCGGTGTAGTCGCCCTTGTGGCCCTCGCTGTGTTCCTTCTGGACGGCCTGGATCAGGTCGGCGATGACCTCGCGGGCGTCCCCGACGATCGGCACGTCGGCGGCGCGGTTCTTGCCGATCTCGGCGGGGTCGATGTCGGCGTGGACGATCTTGGCGTACGGGGCGAAGCTGTCCAGCTTGCCGGTGACGCGGTCGTCGAAGCGGGCTCCGAGGGCGACGATCAGGTCGGCCTTCTGCAGCGCGGTGACGGCGGTGACCGAACCGTGCATGCCCGGCATTCCCACGTGCAGCGGGTGGCTGTCGGGGAACGCGCCGAGCGCCATCAGGGTGGTGGTGACGGGCGCTCCGGTGAGTTCGGCGAGGACCTTGAGCTCAGCGGTGGCGTGGGCCTTGAGGACACCGCCGCCGACGTACAGGACCGGCCGCCTGGCGGAGGTGATCAGCTTGGCGGCCTCGCGGATCTGCTTGGCGTGCGGCTTGGTCACCGGGCGGTAGCCGGGCAGGTCCGTGGTGGGCGGCCACTGGAAGGTGGTCCTCGCCTGGAGTGCGTCCTTGGCGATGTCGACCAGGACCGGGCCGGGCCGGCCGGTGGAGGCGATGTGGAAGGCCTCGGCGATCGTCCTGGGGATGTCCTCGGCCTTGGTGACCAGGAAGTTGTGCTTGGTGATCGGCATGGTGATGCCGACGATGTCCGCCTCCTGGAAGGCGTCCGTGCCGATCGCCTTGGACGCCACCTGGCCGGTGATCGCCACAAGCGGCACCGAGTCCATGTGCGCGTCGGCGATCGGGGTGACCAGGTTGGTCGCACCCGGCCCCGAGGTGGCCATGCAGACGCCGACCCTGCCGGTGGCCTGCGCGTAGCCGGTGGCCGCGTGGCCGGCGCCCTGCTCGTGGCGGACCAGGACGTGGCGCACCTTGGTGGAGTCCATCAGCGGGTCGTACGCCGGGAGGATCGCGCCGCCGGGAATGCCGAATACCGTGTCAGCGCCGACCTCCTCGAGGGAGCGGATGAGGGACTGCGCACCCGTGACGTGCTCGACGGGGGTGGACTGCGGTCCTCCGGAACGGGGCCGCGGCTGCGGATGGTGGGCCCCGGTGGCCTGCTCGGTCATCGGCATTCTCTTCTCGATGCTGAGGGTTTTTGCGAGGTTTGTGCGGTGTACGACTGCTGTACGGCAGGTGCCTGTGCAACAAAAAACCCCTCGTGCCGTAGGGCAAGCGAGGGGAGCGCGCCGGTGAGGTCGCTGGGGTTTCCGGATCGTCCTCCGGTGGGTCCCAGCTCAGCCGACGCGCTGTCCAAGTACGAGAATTCGGGTGCGCATGGCACTGACCCTCCCCCCGGCACGCACCACGTGTCAAGTGGGTGGGACGGGAGTCTCATTATGTGAACGAAGGGCACTGCCGCCTCCGAAGACGGCGGAGACACCGCCGGTGACACCACTGGTGTACACCCCCGCGCCGCCGACCGTGAACGCCGGCTCGGCCGGTGCGTGCGGGACCGGATAGTGGCCGGATCCGAGCGCTCGGCGCAGCCGGTACTCGTCCAGCGGACCGGAGAACGCCATGCCCGTCCCGTGCGTGCAGCCCATCGCGCGCAGTGCCACGACCTGCTCCGGGACGTCCACGCCCTCGGCCACGGACTGCAGCCCGAGGTCGGTGGCGATGCGGAGCAGCCCACTGGTGATCTTGTGCAGCCGCGCCGACTCCACGACGCCGTCGACCAGGCTGCGGTCGAGCTTCAGCACGTCGACGGGGAGCCTGCGCAGTGCCGTGATCGCCGCGTAGCCGCTGCCGAAACCGTCCAGCGCGATCCGGACGCCCAGCCGGCTGAGGGCGGTCAGGCGCCGCTCCAGCTCGTCCAGGCCGATCCGGGGATCGGCGTCGGACAGTTCGAGGATCAGCGAGCCCGGGGGTAGCCCGTGCCGGGTGAGGAGGGCCTCCACCGAGCCGGGCGGCAGCGAGCGGTCCAGCAGCCGCCGGGCGCTCATCCGGACGGCCACGGGCGCGGTGAGGCCGGTCGCGGCCCGCCCGGCGGCCTGCTCGACGGCCTCCTCGAGGATCCAGCGGTCCAGCTCCGACGTCTTGTCGCTGTCCTCGGCCACCCGCAGGAACTCGGCCGGGGTGAACAGCACCCCCTGGGAGGAGCGCCAGCGCGCCTGGGCGCAGACCGAGGTGATCCGGCCGTTGTCCAGGCACACCACCGGCTGGTGCAAAAGCGCGAACTCGCCGTCGTGCAGTGCGGCACGCAGCCGCGTGGCCAGCTCCGCCTTGCGTACGACGTCCTGCTGCATCTGCGGCTTGTACAGCTCGACCCGGCCCTTTCCGGCCGACTTGGCCCGGTACATGGCGAGGTCGGCGTTGCGCAGCAGTTCGCCCGCGCCGAGGCCGGGTTCGGCGAAGGCGACACCGATGGAGGCGTTGACACGGACATCGTTGCCGTCGATGAGATACGGCTGGGAGAGCGTGAGCCTGAGGCGGTCGGCGAGCTCCAGGATGTTCCGCTCCCGGGCGGCACGGTCCCGGGTGCCGTCCCCGACGATCAGGGCCGCGAACTCGTCGCCGCCCAGCCGGGAGGCGGTGTCTCCCTGCCGGACCGAGTCCTGGAGCCTGCGGGCGGCCTGGACGAGCAGTTCGTCCCCGGCTTGGTGCCCGATGGTGTCGTTGACGGCCTTGAACCCGTCCAGGTCGATGAAGAGGACGGCTGTGCCGCGCAGGCGGTCGCCGCGGTCGGAGGCGCGGCGGCCGGACAGGGCCTGCTGCACGCGCTGGGTGAACAGGGCGCGGTTGGGCAGGTCGGTGAGCGGGTCGTGCTCGGCGTTGTGCTGCAGTTGCGCCTGCAGCCGCACCCTTTCGGTCACGTCCCGGCTGTTGAAGATGAGACCGCCGTGGTGGCGGTTGACGGTGGACTCGACGTTGAGCCAGCCTCCGTCGCCGGACCGGAAACGGCACTCGATGCGGGTGGTGGGTTCCTCGAGCGGGCTTGCGGCGAGGAACCGGCGCACCTCGTGCACCACGCAGCCCAGGTCCTCCGGGTGGATGAGATTGGCCAGTTCCGTACCCACCAGCTCCTCGGCGGGCCGTCCGTAGACCCCGGCGGCGGCCGGGGAGACGTACCGGAGGATGCCGTTGGGGGCGGCGATCATGATGACGTCGCTGGAGCCCTGCACCAGGGAGCGGAAGTGGTTCTCCTTCTGGGCCAGTTCCTGGGTGAGGGTCATGTTTTCGAGGAGCATGATCCCCTGGCGCACCACGAGCGCGAGCACGACGCAGCCGGCCGTGATGAGCACCACGTGGTCGGGGCTGCGGCCATCGAGGACGTTGTAGAGGATGCCCAGGGTGCACACGGCTGCTGCCAGGTACGGGGTGAGCGCGGCCAGGGAGCCGGTGAGCGGCGGGCCCGCCGCGTACCGGCTGTGATCACCCCCCGGCGCGGGCACGGGCGCGGACGCCTGTGCCTGGTGGTGGCCGCCGGTGCGCTGGCCGGGCACGTGCTCGTGGACCACGCGCGTGTGCCTGTCCGGAACGCGCGCCTCCGCCTGGCCGCTGCGGGAAGCGGCCCAGGGGGCGTACGCCAGGAGCAGCGAGCCGGCGAACCAGCCCGCGTCGAGCAGCTGGCCCGAGTGGTAGCTGCTGTGCAGCAGCGGCGAGGTGAACAGGGCGTCGCACATCACGGTCAGGGCGAGCGCACCGATCGCGGTGTTCACCGCGGTGCGGTTGCCCGGGGTGCGCCGGAAGTGCAGCGCGAGCACCATGCTGACGAGCGCGATGTCGAGCAGCGGGTACGCCAGCGACAGGGCCGCGTGCGCCACGCTCGGCCCGTCGAACCGCGCGGCCTGGGCGAGCGCGAGACTCCACGACAGGGTGAGCAGCGAGCCGCCGATCAGCCAGGCGTCCAGCGCCAGGCAGATCCAGCCCGCCTTGCTCACCGGGCGCTTGGCGAGCACGAGCAGTCCCACGATGGCGGGCGGCGCGAAGCACAGGAAGAACAGGTCGGCGTAGCTGGGACTGGGCACGGCCTGGTCCAGCACGACCTCGTACCACCCCCAGACCGCGTTGCCCAGGGCCGCCATCGCCGACGAGAGGGCGAACAGCAGCCAGGCGGACCGAAAGCGGACCCTGGGGCTGCGGGCGTGGAGGAAGCACGAGACGGCGGCGGCGCCCGCCGCGGCGGTCAGGCCGAAGTCACCCATGATCAGCGCGACTTCCTCCGAGCCCCAGCCGAACGCGGAACCGACGGCGTATCCCGCGCACACCACGGCCAGGACCAGTTGGTGGACCAGGCGTGAACCGTCGCCGGAGGCCGGCGGACGGGGCAGCAGTGTCCCCGACGGACGCTGTGCCCGCAGCGCCCGGTCGATGGTGGTGGTCACGGGCGGGGGGCTCACCGGGCCCTCCCGGCCAGTTGCTGGTGGTGGCCGGTGTGGTGGCCACGTCTGCGCGTGGCCTTGCGCCAGGGTCGCCGTCGGCGGCTCCGCCGCGTCGGATCGTTCGTCCATAGGCCGTGCATCGCCCGTCGCCCCCCTCACAAATTCTGAAATGTCCATCCCCGGCGCCGAATGGTCCGCGGCGCAGCCCCTGTCGGGACGATACACCAGTATCGTCACTCAGGGACATAGCTTCTCTACGCTCCGTAACTACCAGCGGAGATGTGCGTACGCACCGCGTCCGCGAGATCGCGGAGCGTACCCGGAGGGGCTTACGCGCCTGCCGAGGAGCCTGTTGTAAGGATCACGTTGCGCAGGGGCTCGCGGTTCACGAAACGGTGCAACTGGTCCGCGAGCAACCGCTCGGCGCGCGGCAGGAAGGCCGAGGTGGGGCCACCCGCATGCGGGCTGATCAGCACGCCCGGCGCCCGCCACAGGGGATGCGCCGGGGGCAGCGGCTCGGGGTCGGTGACGTCCAGGGCGGCGGTGAGGCGCCCGGTCTCCAGCTCCGCGAGCAGCGCCTTGGTGTCGACGACGGGCCCCCTGGCCACGTTCACCAGCAGCGCTCCGTCCTTCATCCGGGCGAGGAAATCTGCGTTGACGAGGCCGCGGGTGGCCTCTGTCAAGGGGGTGGACAGGACGACGACGTCCGCCTCGGGGAGCAGGGAAGGCAGTTCGGTGAGCGGATGCACCGGACCGCGCGCCGTGGTGCGCCGTGAGCGCGCGACGCGCGCCACCCGCGCGAGCTCAAAGGGCGCGAGCCGATCCTCGATGGCGGCGCCGATGGAGCCGTAGCCGACGATGAGGACGCTCTTGTCGGCGAGGGCCGGGCGGAAACCGCCGAGCCACTCCCCTCTGTCCTGGGCCCGGACGAAGTCGGGGATGCCGCGCAGCGAGGCGAGGACCAGCGTGAGCGTGAGTTCGGCGGTGCTGGCCTCGTGCACACCGCGCGCGTTGCACAGCCGCACGCCCGGGCGCAGTCGGCCCAGGCCGGGCTGCACGTGGTCGATGCCGGCGGAGAGGGTCTGCAGCACCTGCACGGAGGTCATGTACGGCAGCGGGCGTACGCACAGGTCGCTGGGTTTCATGTAGGGCACGACGTAGAAGGCGCAGTCGGCCGGGTCCGCGGGGAATTCCTCCTCCCCGTTCCAGAACCGGTACCGGGGTCCTTCGGGGAGCCCGTCGATCTCCTCCGGCGGGATGGGCAGCCATACGTCAGCAGTCATGCTCTGGAGGCTAGGGCCTGTCCGGCGGGTCAGGCAGGAGATACGTGGCGGTGCCTTGTGAGCGCAGATGCGCGTGCCAGACCCCGCGTCTCCTGCCGGGTCCGCCGGGCAGGCCCTAGGTCAGGCGTGCGCGGGCGCAGAGGTTAGGTTGGGGGCGGGCAGAGGGAGGTTCACGACCAGGTGGAGCGCAGGACGATCGGCGCGGGGGCGCTCACGGTGGGGGCCGTCGGACTCGGGTGCATGCCGATGAGCTGGGCGTACAGCGGGTCGCGGCAGCGGGGCGAGGAGTCGGTCAGGGCGGTGCAGCGGGCGCTGGACGTGGGGTCGACGCTCCTGGACACGGCCGACATGTACGGGCCCTTCACCAACGAGTTGCTGCTGGGCCGGGTGCTCAAGGAGCGGCGCGCGGACGCCTTCGTGTCGACCAAGGTCGGCCTGCTGGTCGGCGAGCAGCACATCGTGGCCAACGGGCGCCCCGGGTATGTGAAGCGGGCGTGCGACGCGTCGCTGCGCCGCCTGCAGACGGACGTGATCGACCTCTACCAGCTCCACCGCGCCGACCCCGAGGTGCCGGTCGAGGAGACGTGGGGGGCGATGGCGGAGCTCGTCCAGGCCGGAAAGGTACGGGCGTTGGGGCTGTGCGCGGTGGGCGCGCGGGGCGGCCGCCGGTCCGGGGGGCGGCTGCACGACGCCACGCTGCGCCAGCTTCAGCGGGTGCAGCAGGTCTTCCCGGTGAGCGCGGTGCAGGCCGAGCTGTCGGTGTGGTCGCCGGAGGCGCTGGACGGGCTGCTGCCGTGGTGCGAGGCCCGTGGCGTCGGCTTCCTGGCCGCGATGCCCCTGGGCAACGGCTTCCTGACCGGCACGCTGACCCCGGGCGAGGGCTTCGAGCCGGACGACGTCCGCGCCCGCCACCCCCGCTTCACGGCCGAGATGATGGCCGCCAACCAGCCGATCGTCGCCGGCCTGCGCCGCATCGCCCGCCGGCACGGCGAGGAGGTGACCCCCGCGCAGGTGGCCCTCGCGTGGATCCTGGCCCAGGGCCACCACGTCGTCCCGGTCCCCGGCACCAAGCAGGAGCGCTGGGTGGCCGAGAACGCGTCCTCGGTGGCTCTGCGCCTCGCACCGGAGGACCTGACGGAGGTGTCGAGGCTGCCTGCGGCGCGGGGATCGTGGGACTGAGGGGGCGGCACGGGGCTCTGCGTGCGGCCCCGCTCCCCGGCAGCCGGACCGTCGCGCCCGAACCCGCTGAGCCGCGCCGCGAGAAGTGGGAACCCGGGCCGCTCGGGCGATGTAGGAGAGAGTGAAGGTGCCCGTTGGAACCGCCGCTTGAAGGGACCTTGATCGTGCGACGTCGAGCTGTGACGGCCGTGCTGGCCGCGGCCGCGCTCCTGCTGACGGCCGGCTGCTCCTCGGACGGAGGGGGATCGCCGGGCAGCGGCGGGAGTACGAAGGCAGGGGGTACGGCGTCCGGGGCGTCCCCCTCGGGGCAGACGGCCGAGCGGACGCCGCCCGCCAAGGGCACGGTCAAGGTGCTGCGCACGGTCGCCGAGGGCCTGAAGACCCCGTGGGGCCTCGCTCCCCTGCCGGACGGCGGCCTGCTCGTCTCCTCCCGCGACGACGGGACGATCATCCGGGTCGACGAGAAGACCGGGAAGAAGACGGAGCTGGGCAAGGTCTCCGGGGTGTCCCCGGCCGGCGAGGGCGGCCTGCTGGGCATCGCCCTCTCCCCCGACTACGCCTCGGACCACATGATCTACGCCTACTTCACCTCCGCCTCGGACAACCGCATCGTCCGGATGCTGTACGACGAGCACAGGCCCGCCGGCGAACAACTCGGCGCCCCCGACACGGTCTTCAGGGGCATCCCCAAGGGTTACATCCACAACGGCGGCCGCATCGCCTTCGGAACGGACGGCATGCTCTACGCGGGCACCGGCGAGAGCGGGCAGCGGGGCCTGGCCCAGGACAGGAAGTCGCTGGGCGGCAAGATCCTGCGGATGACCCCGGAGGGCGAGCCGGCCCCGGGCAACCCGTTCCCCGACTCCCCGGTGTACACCTACGGCCACCGCAATGTGCAGGGCCTCGCCTGGGACGACAGACAGCGCCTGTTCGCCTCGGAGTTCGGACAGGACACCTGGGACGAGCTGAACGCGATCAAGCCCGGCGCCGACTACGGCTGGCCGGACGCCGAGGGCAGGTCGGACAACACCCGGTACCAGAACCCCATCGCCCAGTGGCACACCGACGACGCCTCCCCCAGCGGCATCGCCTACGTCAAGGGCGTCATCTGGATGGCGGGCCTGAAGGGGCAGCGCCTGTGGCGCGTCCCGCTGAACGGCACGAAGGCCTCGGCGGCCCCGCAGGCCTTCCTCACCGGCGAGTACGGCCGCCTGCGTACGGTGGTGGCGGCGGGCGGCGACAGGATGTGGCTGGTCACCAGCAACACGGACGGCAGGGGCACGCCGGAGAAGGGCGACGACCGCATCCTGGAGGCGCGGGTGACCTAGGGGGTGTCGTGGGGAACACCCCGGGTCCGCGCTGCTCCCAACGACACCCCCTGAGCCCCGAGCCCTCTTCCCGGTCTCACCCCGCCGTCCGGACGGTGCTCGGCTCGGGCGGGAACAGACTCAGCCGGTGCGCCACCGCCGCCGCCTCGCCGCGCCCCGAGACGCCGAGCTTGCCCAGGATGTTCGACACGTGGACGCTCGCCGTCTTGGGGGAGATGAAGAGCTCCTCGGCTATCTGGCGGTTGGTGCGGCCGGCGGACACCAGGCGCAGCACGTCCCGCTCCCGGCTGGTGAGGCCGAGCGCCTCGACGGGGTCGGCGGCGGTGAGGGCCTGCCGGGGGACGCGGGCCGGGGTGAGGCGGGCACGCTGGGCGAGCAGGGCGACGGCCTCGGCGAGCGGACGGGCGCCCAGGTGGTCGGCTACGGCCCCGGCCAGGCGGAGCAGTTCCGCGGCGCGGTCGCGCTGGTCGTCGCCGCCGTCGGTCAGCAGGGCCTGGGCGAGCCGGTGCCGGACGCGGGCGAGGTCGTAGGGGCGCTCCAGGCACTCGAAGGCGGTGACCACCTCCGCCCAGGTGTTGGCGGTGTCCTCGCCGCCGGCGCGCAGCAGTTCGGCGCGGGTCCACTTCTCGTGGGCGAGCCAGACGGGGGCGCCGGTGGTGAGTTTCCTGACGGCCTCGCTGAGGCGGTCGAGGTACTCCGTGCGGCCCTCCGCCGCCGCGGGCAGAGTGCGGGCGTCGGCCTCGGCGGTGGCGGCGGCCAGCAGCAGGGGCCAGGCGTAGCGGTGCGTGCCGGGCGGGAAGCCGGCGTCGAGGGCGCAGAGCAGTTCGGCGCGGGCGTCGAGCAGCCGGCCCTCCGCGGCGGCGACGCCGACGGCGATGCGGGCCAGGGGCAGCCACTGCTGGGGCATGGGGTCGTGGGTGCCGTAGTGGGCGCGGGCGGTGGCCAGCCGGCGGCCGGCCTCGGCGACGTCGCCGAGGCCGAGCGCGAGGTGGGCGAGGCGGAGCGCGCCCGCGCCCTGGGGCTTGGCGCTGTGGCCCACGGTGAGCGCGTTCGCGGCGGCGTCGGCGGCCTCCTCCCAGCTGCCGAGCACGTACAGCGCCTCGGAGAGGTTGCCCCACACCCATGCCTCGGTGTCCAGCAGGCCGAACCTGCGGGTGAAGGCGATGCCTTCCCGGAGGATCGGCACGGCCTCCCGGGCCCGGCCTACCGACAGCAGTTCGCTCGGAAGGTTCACATGGGCGCGGCCCGCGACGTGCACGACGCCTTCCTGGAGTGCCTGCTCCTTGACCTGGCGCAGTCCGGCGAGCGCGGCTTCGGTGTCGCCCGCGTCGACCATGAGGCAGCCGAGGGTGAGGCGGGCGTGGAGCTCGATCTCACGGGCGCCCACCATGCGCGCGTACTCGACGGCCCGTTCGGCGGCGGCGAGGGCGTCCGGCCCGGGCTCGTGCAGCATGCACCAGTTGGCGACGTAGGCGAGGACCTCGGCGTGCACCTCCGACGGCGGCAGTCCGCGCACCAGTTCCTGTGCGGTGGCCAGCTCCTTCCAGCCGTCGCCCCGGGCCTGGGCCTGGACCAGCCGGGAACGCTGCGCCCAGAACCAGGCGGCGCGCAGCGGGTCGTCATCGTCCTCCAGCAGCCGCAGCGCCCGCTTGGCGATCTTCAGGCCGCGTTCGCGTTCTCCGCAGAAGCGGCCCGCGACGGTGGCCTCCGCCAGCAGGTCGAGATAGCGCAGGGGGGTGGTGGCCGGGTCGCAGCCGCAGTGGGGATAGCCCTCGGTGTAGTCGGCGGGGCGCAGGGCGGACCGTACGTCCTCGGGGGCGCTGTCCCACAGCTCCATCGCCCGCTCCAAAAGGCGCAGTTGCTCGCTGTAGGCGTGCCGGCGGCGGGCGGTGACCGAGGCGTCCAGGACGGCGGGCAGGGCCTTGGCGGCGTCGTGGGCGCGGTACCAGTAACTGGCCAGGCGCATCACGCGTTCGTCGGCGGGGACGAGCGTGGGGTCGGCCTCCAGGGCCTCGGCGTAGCGGCGGTTGAGGCGGGAGCGCTCGCCGGGCAGCAGGTCGTCGGAGACGGCCTCGCGGACCAGGGAGTGACGGAAGCGGTAGCCGTCGCCGGAGGGTGCGGCGCTGAGGATGTTGGCGTTCACGGCGGCGCGCAGTGCCTCGATGAGGTCGTCCTCGGCGAGCCGGGCGACGGCGGCGAGGAGCCGGTACTCGACGGTGGATCCGCCCTCGGCGACGATCCGGGCGACCCCCTGGGCGCTCTCGGGCAGTGCCTCGACGCGGACCAGGAGGAGGTCGCGCAGCGAGTCGGTGAGGCCGGCGCAGCAGCCCTCGCAGGTGGCGACGGCGAGTTCCTCGACGAAGAAGGCGTTGCCGTCGGAGCGGTCGAAGATCTCGTCGACCTGGGCGGGGTCGGGTTCGGTGGCGAGGATGCCGGCGATCTGGCGGCCGACCTCCTCGCGGGTGAAGCGTGCGAGTTCGAGGCGGCGGACGGTGCGCAGCCGGTCGAGTTCGGCGAGCAGGGGCCTGAGGGGATGGCGGCGGTGGATGTCGTCGGAGCGGTAGGTGGCGAGGACCACGAGACGGCCGGTGCGCAAGGTGCGCAAGAGGTAGGCGAGGAGGTGGCGGGTGGAGGCGTCGGCCCAGTGCAGGTCCTCGAGGGCGAGGACGACGGTGCGCTCGGCGGCGACGCGTTCGAGGAGGCGGGCGGTGAGTTCGAAGAGGCGGGCCGTGCCCTGTTCGTCGTGCCGGCTGGAGGTGGCCTCGCCGAGTTCGGGCAGCAGCCGGGCCAGTTCCTCCTCCTGGCCGGCGGTCGCGGCGGCGAGTTCGCCGGGGAGGGCCTGGCGCAGCGTGCGCAGGGCGGTGGAGAAGGGAGCGAAGGGCAGCCCGTCGGCGCCGATCTCCACGCATCCGCCCAGCGCGACGAAGGCGCCCTGACGGCAGGCGGCGGTGGCGAACTCCTCGACGAGCCGGGTCTTGCCGACGCCCGCCTCGCCGCCGACCACCAAGGCCTGCGGCTCGCCCGTGCCGGCACGGGCGAGCGCGTCGTTCAGGGCGCCCAGTTCATCGGTGCGGCCGACGAAGACGGGACTGACGGATCTGGTCTCCACGGGCCCGAGCATCGCATGCGGATCGGACGACGTGACACGGGTTTTCCACAGCGCGACGGTATTCGTCGTACGACCATACGGAAGCGGGCGGCCGACCCCCGTTCGGCCGCCCGCCTCCGCTCCCGCGGTCACGCGGCGCGGGCGAGTCGGTCCCGGCGTGAGCCGCGGGTATGGGCCTCGGTCTCGGCGGCGCGGCGGGCGGCCTCCTCGCGACGGGCGGCGCGACGGGCGCGCACGGCCTCGCGGACCAGGCGCTCGTGCTCGGCCCGGCGGCGCAGTTCGGCGGAACGGGCCTGGAGCAGTTCGAACTGGAACATGATGTCTCCCCTGGTGCGAGGTGGCTTCCCGGGTCGTTCCGGGATGCCTCCACCTTCGTCGCCCAGGGAGGCGGGCCGCATCGGGAGTGTTCCGCATCTTCGGCGGGCCTGACGGGCACGGGAGACGCGTAAGGGGCCTTAGGGCGTCCGTAAGGTGCTCACGGACGCCCTAAGGCCCCTCAGGTCTGCGGAGTGTCAGCCGGCGGAGGGCAGGGCCAGCAGGGCGTCGGAGTACTTGAGGACGGCCAGGAGCAGGCCGATGACGCCGAGGGAGACGCCCGCCCAGGCGACCGACTTGATCCACGCGGCCTGCGGCTTGCCGGGGGTGCCGAAGGCGGGCCGGGCCAGGACGACGACGCCGGTGATCAGCGCGGCCAGGGCGAACAGGCCGGCCCACAGCGCGGTGGTGTGCCAGGCGTCGCCGTAGACCTCCTTGACCTGCTTGCCGACGCTCGCGGTCGACGAGGTCTGCAGCTGGCCGACGAGGGTCTCGCGTGCGGCGGCCACGGTGCCGATCCAGCCGCCGGTGAGCGAGACCAGGCCCAGGGCGGCGGAGACCACGGCACCGGCGCCCTGTCCGACTCCGGAGGGGCCCGCGTGCTCGGTCTCGTCGGCCACCGGCTCCTCGACGTCGGCTTCTGCCGCGGGCCCGGCGTTCTCGGCCTCCGTCACCTCGTCGACATGCTCATCGGCGCGCTCATCGTCGTTCTGGGTGGCGTCCACTGTCTTCGTTCCCATGCCTCGCACCGTACGGACGCTCTCTGAGAGGTCCCTTAATGATCGTCGTGTGCGGCACGCGCGCGTGCCGCACGCCACTCGGGAGCGAGCACCGACCAGATCTCGGTGTCCGTGCGCACGCCCCGGCAGAGGTAGTTCTGCCTGAGCACGCCCTCGCGGGTCATGCCCAGCCGTCGCGCCACGTTGATGCTGGGTTCGTTGGCCGACGACACGTGCCACTCCACACGGTGCATGCCGCGCTCGTCAAACGCCCAGTCCAGCAGCGCCCGCATACGGCGTGTGACCAGCCCGCGCCCGGCCACGGAGGGTTCCACCCAGCAGCCGGCCTCGCAGACCCCGCCGGGCGTGTCCCAGACGGCGGAACAGCAGCCCGCCGACCAGCCTGCCGTCCAGCCACACCCCGCGCAGGCTGCCGGCGTCCGCCGCGCGCTTGTCGGCGTACGAGCGGAGATGGGCGCGGGCCGACTCCAGGTCCGTCACCACGTCCGGCAGGCCGACGTGGCGGCCGATGAACTCCGTCCCTGTTCCGCCACGACGCCCGTGAGCCTCTCATGTGCGGTGCGGCGCTCCGGTGGCTCGGATCCGGGGCACTTCAGTCGAACTGATCGCCGAGCGCCATGATCATCGTCCCCGCGATGAGGAGCCAGAGCGCCCGGCGGGTACGGCCTCTGACGCCCAGCACCGCGGCCAGGGCGCACACCGCGGCGCCGAAGGCGTACGCGGCCGGGACGAGGGCCGGCGCGGAGCCGGTGAGGCGCATCAGGGAGGCGGCGACACCCGCCAGGGTCAGCACGGCTCCGGTGCCGGTCGCCGTCCAGCGGGCCCGGCGTGCGTCCTCGGCGGGGTCCTCTGCGTCGTCCACCTCGGCTATCTCGGGTTCTGTGTCGGAATCAACGCGTCCACTCATGGCGGGCGAGCGTAGTACCTGTGGCTGTGCAATGTGGCGGCAAGAGGGGGATGCATCACTGCGGATGCATCCCCCTGAGGAGCTGGAGCAGAGGTCAGCCCTCGCTGACGCCCAGCTTCTGAAGGATCAGCTCCTTCACCCGGGCGGCGTCCGCCTGGCCGCGCGTGGCCTTCATGACCGCGCCGACCAGGGCGCCGGCCGCGGCCACCTTGCCGCCGCGGATCTTGTCCGCGATGGCCGGGTTGCCGGCGATGGCCTCGTCGACGGCGGCGGTCAGGGCGCCCTCGTCGGAGACGACCTTCAGTCCGCGCTTCTCGACGACCTCGTCGGGGGTGCCCTCGCCCGCGAGGACGCCCTCGATGACCTGGCGGGCCAGCTTGTCGTTCAGGTCACCGGCGGCCACCAGCTTGGTGACGCGGGCGACCTGCTCGGGTGTGATGGCCAGTTCGTCCAGGGACGTGCCGGACTCATTGGCGCTGCGCGCCAGTTCGCCCATCCACCACTTGCGGGCGGAGGCGGCGTCGGCACCGGCCTCGATCGTGGCGACGATCGGGTCCAGCGCACCGGCGTTGAGGATCGCCTGCATGTCGGTGGCCGAAATGCCCCACTCCTCGCGGAGCCTGTTGCGGCGGACCAACGGCAGTTCGGGCAGCGCGGAACGGATCTCCTCGACCCACTCGCGCGAGGGGGCCACCGGGACGAGGTCCGGCTCGGGGAAGTACCGGTAGTCCTCGGCCTCCTCCTTCACGCGGCCCGAGGTCGTCGACCCGGTGTCCTCGTGGAAGTGCCGGGTCTCCTGCACGATCGTGCCGCCGCCGCTGAGGACGGCCGCGTGGCGCTGGATCTCGAAGCGGGCCGCACGTTCCACGGACCGCAGCGAGTTGACGTTCTTGGTCTCCGAGCGTGTGCCGAACGTGGCGCTGCCCTTGGGCATCAGCGACAGGTTCACGTCGCAGCGCATCTGGCCCATCTCCATGCGGGCCTCGGACACGCCGAGAGCACGGATGACCTCGCGCAGCTCACGGACGTACGCCTTCGCCACCTCGGGAGCGCGCTCGCCCGCGCCGACAATCGGCTTGGTGACGATCTCGATCAGGGGGATGCCGGCGCGGTTGTAGTCGAGCAGGGAGTGGGACGCGCCGTGGATACGGCCGGTGGCACCGCCGACGTGCGTCGACTTGCCGGTGTCCTCCTCCATGTGGGCGCGCTCGATCTCCACGCGGAAGGTCTCGCCGTCCTCCAGCTGCACGTCGAGGTAGCCGTTGAAGGCGATCGGCTCGTCGTACTGGGAGGTCTGGAAGTTCTTCGGCATGTCCGGATAGAAGTAGTTCTTCCGGGCGAAGCGGCACCACTCGGCGATCTCGCAGTTCAGCGCGAGACCGATCTTGATCGCGGACTCGACGCCGGTCGCGTTGACGACCGGGAGCGAGCCGGGCAGGCCGAGGCAGGTGGGGCAGGTCTGGGTGTTCGGCTCGGCGCCGAGCGCGGTCGAACAGCCGCAGAACATCTTGGTCCTGGTGCCGAGTTCGACATGGACCTCGAGGCCCATGACGGGGTCGTACGACGCCAGCGCGTCCTCGTACGACACCAGGTCGGTCGTGGTGGTCACGGTGAAACTTCCCTCTCAGCCCAGCAGGACGTCGTCGTCGCCCAGCCGCTTCAGCTCGCGGTAGAGGATGGCGAGGCCGGTGACGATGGCGGCGGCGGACACGGCCGCGTCGATCAGGCGCAGCGTGTCGTTCTCGAGGCGGGCCTTCTTGACCTGCTTGACGACACTGACGGCGCCGAACGCGGTGGTGGCCATGGACAGGTACGTACCGGACTTGGACTTCTTGAAGCCCTTGGCCTTCGACAGTGCCTTACTCACAGCGACGGAGCCTCCTCGAGCAGCGGGTGCCCCCACTTTTCCACGAAGGCGGCCTCCACAGCAGCACCGACCTTGTAGAGGCGGTCGTCCTTCAGTGCCGGGGCGATGATCTGCAGGCCCACCGGGAGGTTGTCCTCCGGGGCGAGACCGCAGGGCAGCGACATGGCCGCGTTGCCCGCCAGGTTGGTCGGAATGGTGCACAGGTCGGCCAGGTACATCGCCATCGGATCGTCGGCGCGCTCGCCGATCGGGAAGGCGGTGGTGGGGGTGGTCGGCGAGACGATCACGTCGACCTGCTCGAAGGCCTTCTCGAAGTCGCGCGTGATGAGCGTGCGGACCTTCTGCGCGGAGCCGTAGTACGCGTCGTAGTACCCGCTCGAAAGGGCGTAGGTACCGAGCATGATGCGGCGCTTGACCTCGGGACCGAAGCCCGCCTCACGGGTGAGGGAGGTGACCTCCTCGGCCGAGTGGGTGCCGTCGTCGCCGGTGCGCAGGCCGTAGCGCAGGCCGTCGAAGCGGGCCAGGTTGGAGGAGCACTCGGACGGCGCGATCAGGTAGTACGCCGACAGGGCCAGGTCGAAGGACGGGCAGTCCAGCTCGACGATCTCGGCGCCGAGCTCCTTCAGCAGCTCCACGGACTCGTCGAACCGCTGGATGACGCCGGCCTGGTAGCCCTCGCCGCGGAACTGCTTCACCACGCCGACGCGCATCCCGGCCACGCTGCCGTTGCGGGCGGCCTCGACGACCGGCGGGACCGGGGCGTCGATGGAGGTGGAGTCGAGCGGGTCGTGCCCCGCGATGACCTCGTGCAGGAGCGCAGCGTCCAGGACCGTACGGGCACAGGGGCCGCCCTGGTCGAGGGAGGAGGAGAACGCCACCATGCCGTAGCGGGACACCGCACCGTACGTCGGCTTCACGCCGACCGTGCCGGTGACGGCGGCCGGCTGGCGGATCGAGCCGCCGGTGTCGGTGCCGATGGCGAGGGGCGCCTGGAAGGAGGCGAGCGCGGCGCTCGACCCACCGCCGGAGCCGCCGGGGATCCTGGTGAGGTCCCAGGGGTTGCCGGTCGGCCCGAACGCGCTGTTCTCGGTGGAGGACCCCATGGCGAACTCGTCCATGTTGGTCTTGCCGAGGATGACGACGTCGGCGGCCTTCAGCTTCTTGGTCAGCGTCGCGTCGTACGGCGGGATCCAGCCCTCGAGGATCTTCGAACCGACGGTCGTGGGCACGCCCTCGGTGGTGAAGATGTCCTTGAGCGCGAGGGGGACGCCGGCCAGCGGACCGAGCTTCTCCCCCTTGGCCCGCTTCTCGTCGACGGCACGGGCCTGGGCGAGGGCGCCCTCGCGGTCGACGTGCAGGAAGGCGTGCACCTTCTCGTCGACGGCCTCGATGCGCGCCAGGTGGGCCTCGGTGACCTCGACGGCCGTGAGCTCGCCGGAGACGATCTTCGCGGCGGTCTCGGCGGCCGTGAGCTTGATGATGTCCGTCATGGGATCAGTCCTCCCCCAGGATCTGCGGCACCTTGAAACGCTGCTGCTCCTGGGCCGGGGCGCCGGAGAGCGCCTGCTCGGGGGTGAGCGAGGGACGGACCTCGTCCGGGCGCATGACGTTCGTCAGCGGGAGCGGGTGCGAGGTCGGCGGTACGTCTTGGTCGGCGACCTCACTGACGCGGGCGACCGCGCCGATGATGTCGTCAAGCTGTCCCGCGAAGTGGTCGAGCTCTTCGGGCTTCAGCTCCAGACGCGCCAGCCGGGCGAGGTGGGCGACCTCCTCGCGCGTGATGCCAGGCATGCAGCGTTCCTCTGGGGTGAGTGTGTGTGGTTCGGGCCTAGGGGTCCTAATCCTATGGGGCCGGGGCAGGTGCCCGTGAAACGGTCTGCCCGGCCGCACGCTCCGAGGTCAGCGGCGCCCGTCCCAGGCCTCGCTCTTCAGGAAGTGGTTGTCGTACAGCTCCTGCACGTCCAGGAGGCTGTCCGGGGTGGCCTCGCCGAGGGCGATGCGCTGGAGGTGGCGGAAGTACTCGAAGCGTTCGACGCCCGGGGTGAGGACGATGAGCAGGTCGGCGTCGGCGCCCGGTACGGCGGCGAAGGCGTGCGGCTTGCCGGGCGGGACGATGACGAGGTCGCCCGGGCCGGCGGTGACGACGTCCTCGCCGGAGAGGATCTCCGCGGCGCCGTCGAGCAGGAAGAACATCTCGGCGGAGTTGTTGTGCCAGTGCGGTTTCGCGCCGTCCGCGCCCGCCGTGAGGGTGACGCGCTGGGTGGACAGCGCGCCGCCGGTCCGACTGCTGTCGGCCAGCAGCCGGACGGTGGCGGGAGCACGGCCGACGACCTCGGCCTCCGCGTCACGGACGATTACGGACGAGTCGAACCTGGGTACGAACAGCGACATTTCCGAACCCCTGTGATGGTGCTGACGCGGTCGGACGGCGAAGAGCAGAGCGGCACTGATCAGCACAACGACCGCGGTGGCGAAGTGGATTCCGAACGCCACGGCCTTCGTGCCGCCGTGCCGCAGGACTATCAGCGTGTCGCCGAGTGGGACGAGCGCCACGCTTGCATGAGCCAGGCCTCGGCGTGCGCCCCCGCCAAGGCCAGCAGCGCAAGGCCCACCAGGCCGAAGGTGCCGTCCCTGAGGCCCTTGATCGCGAGATAGGCGCCGGCGTCGCCGGCGGGATCGGCCGGGGCTCCGTAGCCGGCGGCGGCGGAGGGGGCTGGAACAGGAACCGACGCGAACGAGCGGTTGATCGTCACGGCCGCGCGGGAGCTGGTGGAGTCCGAGGGCTGGGACGCGGTCACCACGCGGCGGCTGGCCGCCGAGATCGAGTACAGCCAGCCCGTCCTCTACAGCCACTTCAAGGGCAAGGACGCGATCATGGCCGCGGTCGCGGTGCAGGTTTCGCGGAGCTGGCGGATGAGCTGCGGGCGGCGCGTACGGCTGCCGGGGGCGCCCGAGCGGCGCTGGCGGCGGTGGGCGAGACCTACCCGGCCTTCGCCCGGCGCCGGCCCGCCCTGTACGACGCGATGTTCACGCACACCGTGGACCTGCCGTTCGCGACCGCCGAGGCCCCGGCCGCGCTGCACGAGGCGTTCGGCGAGCTGGCGCGGGCCGTGGAGCCGATCGCCGGGGACGGCGACGACCCGGGCTCCTCACGGAGACGTACTGGGCGGGCCTGCACGGCCTCGTCACCCTGATGCGCAGCGGGCGCCTGCCCGGGGAGGCACATGAACGCCGGCTGTCCTTGCTGATCGGCCGCTTCACGGGGGAGCACATGCCGTGACGCGACGGGCGGGCGGTCTCCGTCAAGGATGAACGGGCGGGCCGGGTGGAAGACTCACTCGGCGGCCGGCAGCGCCGCCCGGGGGCGCTGCCACCCCCGCGATCCGCGCGCCCGCAACCACGCCGTCGTCTCCTCGGGAGGCATCGCCGCGGCCACCAGCCACCCCTGTACGGCGTCGCAGCCGAGGTCCCGCAGGCGTTCCCAGGTCTCGTCGTCCTCGACGCCCTCCGCGACGACGAGCAGGCCCAGGGAGTGGGCGAGGTCGACCGTGCACCGCACGATCTCCGCGTCCTCGGTGTCCACGGCGAGGCGGGCCACGAAGGACCGGTCGATCTTCAGCTCGCTGACCGGCAGCCGGCGCAGGTGCACCAGCGAGGAGTAGCCGGTGCCGAAGTCGTCGAGGGACATCTTCACGCCGTGCGCGGTCAGCCCGGCGAGGGTGTCGGCGGCCCGCTGCGGGTCCTCCAGCAGGACGTGTTCGGTTATCTCCAGCTGGAGCGCTCCCGCCGGGACCCCGTGCCGGGCCAGCCGCGCGGCGACGGACCCCGCGAAACCCGGGGTGTGGACGTCGCGCGGGGAGACGTTGACCGCCACCGGCACCCGCAGTCCCTGCGCCCGCCACCGCGCGACCTGCCCGAGCGCCGTCTCCAGCACGTACTCCGTCAGATGGGGCATCAGCCCCGAGGACTCGGCGATCGCTATGAACTCGTCCGGCGGCACCTTCCCGCGCTCGGGATGCACCCAGCGGACCAGCGCCTCGAGCCCCGCGACCTGCCCGTCGAAGCGGACCTTGGGCTGGTAGTGCAGCTGGACCTCGTGCGCGTCCAGCGCCCGGCGCAGGTCGCCCAGCAGGCCCAGCCGGTCGGGCGTGTTGGAGTCCCGCTTGGACTCGTAGACCTCGACGCCCGTACGGTCCCGCTTCGCCTGGTACATCGCCACGTCCGCCCGGCGCAGCAGCCCTTCGGCGTCGAGGGCGTGGTCGGGGAAGACGGCGACGCCCGCGCTGGCCTCCAGGACGAGGGTGAGCCCGTCGAGGTCGAGCGGGGAGCTGAGGGCGGTGACGAGGCCGCGGGCCACCCGGGTCGCCGACGTGGTGGAGTCGGCGACGGGCAGTAACACGGCGAACTCGTCGCCGCCGAGCCGGGCGGCCTCCGCGCCGCGCGGCAGCGCCAGCCGCAGCCGGTCCGCTATCTGCAGCAGGAGCCGGTCACCGGCGAGATGACCGAGGGTGTCGTTCACCGACCTGAAGCGGTCCAGGTCGATCAGCATCAGGGCGGCCCGGGCGCCGATGCGTTCGGCGTCGTCGAGGGCCGTCCAGGTCCGCTCCAGCAGCCACTGCCGGTTGGGCAGCCCGGTCAGGGGATCGCGCAGCTGCTCCTCCGCCCGGGCCCGGGCTATCCACAGCGTGGAGTCGAGCGCGACGAGGGGGATGGCGAACAGCGGCAGCAGCAGCGGCTGGGCGACGGCGACCACGCAGACCAGCGGCGCGATACCGAGCAGCGCGACCGCGACCAGGCCCTGTCTGGCCAGGGCGGTGCGGGCGACGGTGGGCAGGCCGCCGCGCGGGGCGTGCAGGTACCACAGCAGGACGCGGGTGACCGCGAGGTAGGCGACCGCGACGAGGACGACCTCGGGGGCGGTGGTGACGGTCCAGGTCTCGGGGTTCCAGGGCCGCTCGACGGTCGGTACGCGGCCGAAGGCGCCCAGCACCAGGGCGCCGGCGCCGATGCCGAGGATGTCCACCGCGCCGTGCAGCACGCCCTGGCGCCAGCGGTGGCGGCGGGCTATGCCGACCAGGACGACGACGGTGAGGCTGACCATGCCTGCGGGCAGCCAGCCGTAGAGCAGCAGGACGGCGATGGTGAGGGCGGCCCCGGAGCCGGTGCCGCCCCACCAGCGGGAGCGGCCGAGCATGACCAGGTGGCCGACGATGACGCCGGTCAGCACGGCCAGGGCCCAGCCCACCGTGCCGGAGGGGAAGAGGGCGTGGTGGTCGGTGAACGCGCGGTAGAAACCGGCGCCCAGGGCGAAGCCGGCGGCCGCGACGGCGGCCGCGGGCAGCGTGGGCCGGGACAGGCGCCGTTCGGGTTCGGCGCCGGGCAGCGCGGAGGCGGGCTCGATGGCGAGCGGTACGGGGGTGGTGCGCGCGTCCGTCGCGGTGGGCGGCCCGGCGGCGCGTCGCCGCGCGCCCGGACGCTCCGCGGTCCGCCCCGTCCACCGGCTCCCCCGCCATGCGGCCGCCCTGCGGCGCAGGCGCAGCCGGGAGTTCGGGGCGGCGCTCTCGGTCGGTTCCATTCCCGTCCCTCTCACAGCCGGCGGTGCCCACGCCACGCGGCCCGATGCCCGACAATCATGAGCGGCTCCGCGTTGGAAAGCCCTTCCTCCCGCTCCGCCGGAGCAGGAGGATGCCCCGACCGCAGCTGGGCACGGCAGGCGCATCCCTCAACAGTAGGCCGCACAGGGCTTCCACGGGCAGCGGTCGTCGACGGTTGCCCGAATGCGCCCTGGCCACCCTTATGCATCTGATATGCGCTGTTCGGGTGGCCTTCAACCGCTACTCCCCGGTCGGAAGCGCGACTTCGGCCGCCGCCTCGGGTCCCCGCTCCAGAAGGACACTGAAACCGTCCTCGTTCAGAACGGGCACCTTGAGCTGCATGGCCTTGTCGTACTTCGATCCCGGGTTGTCGCCCACAACGACGAAAGACGTCTTCTTCGATACGGAACCGGTCACTTTCGCTCCCCGGCTCTGCAGCGCCTCCTTGGCGCCGTCGCGCGTGAAGTGCTCGAGCGTGCCGGTGACCACGACAGTGAGCCCTTCCAGCGGACGCGGTCCCTCCTCCTCGCCGGAGCCCGCGTCCTCCAGCGGGACTCCGGCCGCCTTCCACTTTCGGACGATCTCCCGGTGCCACTCCTCCGCGAACCACTCCTTCAGGGCCGCGGCGATGATGGGGCCGACGCCGTCGGTGGCCGCCAACTCCTCCTCGGTGGCCTGTTCGATGCGGTCGATGGAACGGAGCTCACGCGCCAGGGCCTGCGCCGCCACCGGTCCGACGTGGCGGATGGAAAGCCCGTTCAGGAAACGGGCCAGCGGCCGCTGTTTGGCCGCCTCGATGTTCCGCAGCAGCGCGAGGGTGTTCTTCTTCGGCTCGCCCTTCTGGTTGGCGAAGACCGTGACGACCTTCTCCTCGCCCGTCTTCGGGTCCCGCTTGGGCAGACCGCTGTCCGGGTCGAGGACGTACGCCTTGATGGGGAGCAGCTTCTCCACCGTCAGGTCGAACAGGTCGCCCTCGTCGACCAGCGGCGGGTCGGCCGGCTCCAGCGGGCGGGTCAGCGCGGCCGCCGCCACCTGACCGAAGTGCTCGATGTCCAGGCACTCACGGCCCGCGAGGTAGGAGACGCGCTCTCTCAACTGGGCCGGGCAGGTGCGGCCGTTGGGGCAGCGGAGGTCGATGTCGCCCTCCTTCATGGGCCGCAGCGGCGTACCGCACTCGGGGCACTCGCTCGGCATCACGAACTCGCGTTCGCTGCCGTCGCGCAGGTCGACCACGGGTCCGAGGATCTCCGGGATGACGTCACCGGCCTTGCGGATCACCACGGTGTCACCGATGAGGACGCCCTTGGCCTTGACCACGTCCTGGTTGTGCAGCGTGGCGAACTCGACCTCCGAGCCCGCGACCGTGACCGGCTCGACCTGGGCGTACGGCGTGACGCGGCCGGTGCGGCCGACGCCCACCTTGATGTCGATCAGCTTGGTGTTGACCTCCTCCGGCGCGTACTTGTACGCGATCGCCCAGCGCGGGGCGCGCGCGGTGGAGCCGAGACGGCCCTGGAGGCGGATCTCGTCGAGCTTGACCACCACGCCGTCGATCTCGTGCTCCACGGAGTGGCGGTTCTCGCCGTAGTACGCGATGAACTCCCGTACGCCGTCGAGGCCGTCGACCACCCTGTTGTGCGGGGACGTGGGCAGACCCCAGGTCTGCAGCAGCTCGTAGGCCTGGGAGAGTCGGGTGAGGCCCTGGTAGCCCTCCAGGGCTCCGATGCCGTGGACGACCATGTGCAGCGGGCGGGTGGCGGTGACGCGCGGGTCCTTCTGGCGCAGCGAACCGGCCGCCGCGTTGCGGGGGTTGGCGAACGGCTTGTCGCCGGCCGCGACCAGGCGCTCGTTGAGCTCCGCGAACTTCTCCATCGGGAAGTAGACCTCGCCGCGGATCTCCACGAGGTCGGGGACGCGGTCGCCCCTGAGGCGGTCCGGGATCTCCGCGATCGTACGGACGTTGGGCGTGATGTCCTCGCCGGTGCGGCCGTCGCCGCGGGTGGCCGCGCGGGTGAGGCGGCCGCGCTCGTAGGTGAGGTTCACCGCGAGGCCGTCGACCTTCAGCTCGCACAGGAAGTGGTACTCCTGGTCGCCCAGTTCGCGGGCGATGCGGTCGGCCCAGGCGGCGAGGTCGTCGTCGTTGAAGGTGTTGTCCAGGGAGAGCATCCGCTGGCGGTGCTCGACCGAGGTGAACTCCGTCTCGTACGACCCGGCCACCTTCTGGGTCGGCGAGTCCGGCGTGCGCAGCTCCGGATACCGCTCCTCCAGCGCTTCCAGAGTCTTCAGGAGCCCGTCGAACTCAGCGTCGCTGATGACGGGAGCGTCCTTCACGTAGTACCGGAAGCGGTGCTCCTCGATCTGCTCAGCGAGCTGCGCGTGCTTCTCCCGTGCCTCGGCGGGCACTGCCGTCTCCGCCTGCTGCTTGTCGCCGGCCACCGTGTTGTCCTCCCGTTACTCTGGGTTGTCCGCGAGGGATCTCGCCGCCCGGGCACAATGGGCGAGCGCCCGGCGCGCGTACTCCGGGGAAGCGCCCGCTAGTCCGCACGCCGGGGTGACCGTCACCGCCTGGGCGAGAAGCCCCGGATGCAGCCCCAGCCTGCGCCACAGCGTCCTGACACCCATGACGCTACCGGCAGGGTCTGACAACGGGCCGTCCGTGCCCGGCACGACACCGGCGAGGAGCCGGGTGCCGCCCTCCACGGCTTCGCCGATCGCGTCGTCGTCACGCTCGGTGAGAAGCGAGAAGTCGAAGGAGACCCCGGCCACGCCCGCCCGGCGCAGCAGGGCGAACGGAACGTCCGGGGCGCAGGAGTGCACCACCACGGGATCGGGCGCGTGCACGCCGGCGATGTCCCGGAGGGCGGACTCGACGACCTGCCGGTCCACGGCGCGGTGGGTCCGGTAGCCGCTGGCGGTCTTCACCTGCCCGCGCAGGACGGCGGTGAGGGACGGCTCGTCGAGTTGCAGGACGAGCCGTGCGCCCGGGATCCGCCGCCGGACCTCGGCCAGGTGCAGCCGCAGCCCCTCGGCGAGGGAGGCTGCGAGGTCGCGGCAGGCGCCGGGGTCGGAGAGGGCGGCCTCGCCGTTCCTCAGCTCGAGGTTCGCCGCCAGCGTCCAGGGTCCGACGGCCTGCACCTTCAGCGGACCCTCGTAGCCTTGCGTGAACTCCTCCAGTGCGTCGAGGTCCTCCCCCAGCCAGGCCCGGGCCCGCTTGGTGTCCCGCCCCGGCCGGTCCCCGATCCGCCAGCCACTGGGCTCCACGCGCGCGTACAGCTCGACGAGTATCCCGGCCGTACGCCCGATCATGTCGGCGCCCGGTCCCCGGGCGGGCAGTTCGGGCAGGAAGGGGAAGTCCTCGAAGCTGCCGGTGACGGTCTTGACGGCCTCACGGGCGTCCCCACCGGGCATGGAACCGATACCGGTGGCGGCACCGAACCTCAACTGGCTGTTTTCGCTCACCCTGGAAGCGTACGTAACCCTACCCGGGCGGCCTCAACGCCGGTACGTTCCCCTGCCGCTCCAGGAACGCGGCCAGTCGTTCCGGGTCGGCCACCTGGAGATTGTTGCGGAAGCGGCCTCGCTCCCAGGCGAGGTCGGTGACGCCGTGCAGGCTTCGCTGCCGATGATCTCGGCGCCCGCGTCCAACAGGGCGAGGGTGAGGCTGCCGAAGCAGCGGCAGATGCCGTCCAGGAACTCGCCCGTCGTGGCGAGGGTGCGGAGCTCGGCGAGGCCGGCCGGGCCGTGGACCTCCCCCACGACCGGGCGCCGGGCGAGTGGTGAGCCGTTGTCCCCTCCGGCCAGGATCCACACCCCCTCGGTGCGGTCCCGGACCCCGTCCAGCCACCGGCGGATCTCGTCACCGCCCGCCACCCCGGCCCGCCGCGAACCGGTCACCGCCCCGGCCGCACCGTCACGTCGTTGATCTCCGCGTCCCTGGACAGGTCGAGAGCGGTGAGGATCGTGGTGGCGACCGACTCGGGGTCGATCCACCGGGCCGGGTCGTACTCCTTGCCCTCCTGCTGGTGGACCTTGGCCTGCATGGGGCTGGCCGTGCGGCCGGGGTAGACCGAGGTGACCCGGATGCCGTTGCCGTGTTCCTCGTGGCGCAGGGAGTCGGCCAGGGCCTTGAGGCCGTGCTTGGAGGCGGCGTAGGCGGACCAGCCGGCGTGGGCGTTGAGGCCGGCGCCGGAGTTGACGAACACCACGTGGCCCCGGGTGGCGCGGAGCTGGGGCAGGAAGTGGCGGGTCAGCTCGGCGGGGGCGATCAGGTTGACGTTGAGCTGGTGGCGCCAGGACTTGGGGGTCAGATCGCCCACCTCGCCGAGGTCGACTACTCCGGCGATGTGCAGCAGGGAGTCGACCCGGTCGGGGAGCGTCTGGTGGGAGAAGGCCCAGGACAGCCGGTCCGGGTCGGCGAGGTCGCCGACGAGCGTTGCCGCGCCGGGGAACTCGGCCGCCAGTTCCTTCGCGCGGCCCGCGTCGCGCGCGTGCAGCACGAGTTCGTCCCCGCGCGCGTGCAGACGGTGGGCCACGGCCGCGCCGATGCCGGAACCCGCTCCGGTGATCACATGAGTAGCCATGGCGCCATGCTCGCATCCGCCGCCGCTCACCCGGCGCCCTGGTGCTCCTCCAGGTATGCCGGCCCGGCCGCCGGCTCCTCGGCGAAGAACATCACGGCCAGCGGGCGGGGCAGGAAGCCCTCGTCCTCCATGCGGCGGAACCGCTCCTTCAGCCCGTCGTAGAAACCGGCCGTCTTCAGCAGCACCACCGGCTTGTCGGTGTGACCGTGCTTCTTCAGCTCCAGGATCTCGGTGGCCTCGTAGAGCGTCCCGGTGCCGCCCACCATGATCACCACCGCGTCGGCCTTCTCCAGCAGCAGCTTCTTCCTCCCCCACTCCCCCAAAGGCGTGGGTGACCCCGTGGCGAGGTCCTCGGCGATCACCGTCTCGGCGGCGCCGGGCCGCACCTTGTTCGCCAGGAAGCCGACGAAGACGCCGACGAGACGGCCGCCCGCCTCCTGCACCCCGTCGGCGACCACCTTCATCAGGCCGACGTTCGAACCGCCCCGGACAAGGGTGTGCCCGGCCTTGCCGATCACGCGGTCAGTGCAGGCGGGAAGAAGCGGGGGGCCGCGAGCGCTTTCCCGGTATGACCGAAGGACATGCGACAGGACACACGATCACGATCCAGGAGGGCGGGCAGCACGTGCGCGTGGTGCACGGCGAGGAGGTGCTGGCCGAGACCGACCGCCCCCTGGTGCTGCGGGAGACCGGCTGTCCGGTGCGGTACTACATCCCCGCCGAGGACGTACGCCTCGACCTCCTCACCCCCTCCGGCACCCGCACCCACTGCCCCTTCAAGGGCACGGCGTCGTACTGGTCGCTCCCGGACGCCCCCGACCTCGTCTGGGCGTACCTCGACCCGAAGCCGGACGTGGCGCGGATCAAGGACCACCTCTGCTTCTACGAAGTCGACGTGTCATGACCGATGAGTTCCGTGCGATGCGGCAGTCTGCACGGGTATGGACAAGGAGACGCTTTCCCGTGACGGCACCCGCATCGCCTACACGAGCACCGGTCAGGGGCCCGCGGTCATCCTGGTGAGCGGTGCGATGTCCACGGGCGGGACCGTGGCGCCCCTCGCGCAGTGCCTGGCGGGCCGCTTCCAGGCCGTCGTGTACGACCGCCGGGGCCGCGGCAGAAGCGGCGACACGGCACCGTACGCGGTTCAGCGGGAGGTCGAGGACCTCGCGGCGCTGATCGACACGGTGGGCGGCGAGGCGGCGCTCTACGGCATCTCCTCGGGCGGCGCGCTGGCCCTGGAGGCGGCGGCGAGCGGGCTGCCGGTGCGTCAGGTGGCCGTGTACGAGACGCCGTTCGCCCTGGACGAGGAAGGGGCGAAGGGGCGCGCCGAGTACACGGAGAACCTCACCGAGGCGCTCGCGCAGGGCAGGCGCGGTGACGCGGTGGAGCTGTTCCTCCGGCTCACCGGGCTGGCCGAGCAGATGATCCAGGGCGCCCGCCAGTCCCCCATGTGGGCCGATATGGAGGCCATCGCGCCGACCCTGGCCTACGACGACGCGGTCATGGGCAACGGGCTGGTACCCCGGGACCGGCTGGCCGCGCTCACCGTCCCGGTGCTGGCGGTCGCGGGCGGCGAGAGCCCGGCGTGGCTCCGCGAGGCGACGCGGGCCGTCGCGGAGACGGTGCCTCAGGGGACGTACCGCGTCCTGGAGGGCCAGACGCACATGGTGGACCCGAATGTGCTGGCGTCGGCGCTCGCGGAGTTCTTCACCGCGTGACCTTCACCGCACAGGGCGGGCGCTCAGGCCGCCCCGGCCGTCGCCCGCACCGTGGACGCGATCGTGGCCGAGCCCACCACGCGTGTGCCGTCGTACAGGACGATCGCCTGACCGGGGGCCACGCCGCGCACCGGCTTCGCGAACCGGACCTGAAGGGAACTGTCGACCAGTTCGGCGGTGACCTCGGTCTCGCCGCCGTGAGCGCGGAGCTGGGCGGTGTAGGTGCCGGGGCCGGCGGGGGCCGCCCCGCACCAGCGCGGCTTGATCGCCGTCAGCCCCGTCACGTCCAGGGCGTCGGCCGGGCCGACCGTCACCGTGTTGGTCACCGGGGAGATGTCGAGCACGTAGCGCGGCTTGCCGTCGGGGGCGGGGGTGCCGATCCTTAGCCCCTTGCGCTGGCCGATGGTGAAGCCGTACGCCCCCTCGTGCGTGCCGAGCTTCGCGCCGGACTCGTCGACGATGTCGCCCTCGGCCTTGCCCAGCCGCTTCGCCAGGAAGCCCTGGGTGTCGCCGTCGGCGATGAAGCAGATGTCGTGCGAGTCGGGCTTCTTGGCGACGGCCAGGCCCCGGCGCTCGGCCTCCGCGCGGATCTCGTCCTTGGTGGTGACCGTGTCGCCGAGCGGGAACATCGCGTGGGCCAGCTGCCGGTCGTCCAGCACGCCGAGGACGTACGACTGGTCCTTCGCCATGTCGGAGGCGCGGTGCAGCTCGCGTGTACCGTCCTCGTTCACGATCACCTTGGCGTAGTGGCCGGTGCAGACCGCGTCGAAGCCGAGGGCCAGCGCCTTGTCCAGCAGGGCGGCGAACTTGATCTTCTCGTTGCAGCGCAGGCACGGGTTCGGGGTGCGGCCGGCCTCGTACTCGGCGACGAAGTCCTCGACCACGTCCTCGCGGAAGCGGTCGGCGAGGTCCCAGACGTAGAACGGGATACCGATGACGTCGGCGGCGCGGCGGGCGTCGCGCGAGTCCTCGATGGTGCAGCAGCCCCGCGCGCCGGTGCGGAAGGACTGCGGGTTCGCGGAGAGCGCGAGGTGGACGCCGGTCACGTCGTGGCCCGCCTCGGCCGCGCGGGCGGCGGCGACGGCGGAGTCCACGCCGCCCGACATGGCGGCGAGGACGCGGAGGGGGCGGGTGCGCTGCGGGGTGTCAGTCATAGCCCTTCCAGGGTACGGGGGCGCGGGAACCGGAGCCCGCGCGTATCCGTTGACGATCGCATGGGGACGACACAGGCGGGGGCGGCCCGCGGCGACTCGGACCGGCGGCTGGGGCGGCGGGCCCTGCTCGTCGGCGGGGTGGCGGCTGCCGTGGGCACGGCCGCGCTGGCCCGGGAGGAGCTGTCCCATCTGTGGTGGCGGCTGCCGGGGGTGGAGAAGTCGCGGGTGGCGGGCGCGGTGGACTTCCGGGGTGCGCGCTGGGTGGCGGCGTCCCCGGCGAACTACCGGCGGGCGGACCGGCCGGACGACTATTCCGTGGACCGGGTCGTCATCCATGTCACGCAGGGCGACTACGCGAGCGCGGTGAAGGCCTTCCAGGATCCGGCGCACGAGGCGGCGGCGCACTACATCGTGCGCAAGGACGGGCGGGTCACCCAGCTGATCCGCGAGCTGGACGTGGCCTTCCACGCGGGCAACCGGGAGTACAACGAGCGGAGCGTCGGCATCGAGCACGAGGGTTTCGTCGAGCACGCGTCCTCCTTCACGGACGCGATGTACGCGGCCTCGGCGCGGCTGACGTCCGCGGTATGCGGGCGCTACGGCATACCGGTCGACCGGGAGCACGTCATCGGGCACGTGGAGGTGCCGGGGACGGATCACACGGATCCGGGGCGGTACTGGGACTGGGACCGGTACCTGGGGCTCGTACGGCAGCACATATGACGTAGATCACGCCCTCAAGCCGGCCGTCGGTCAGGTCAGGCCCGCGGCCCGCGCCCGTTCCACCGCGGGGCCGATCGCCTTCGCGACCGCCTCGACGTCCGCCTCGGTGGAGGTGTGGCCGAGGGAGAAGCGGAGGGTGCCGCGGGCCAGGTCGGGGTCGGTGCCGATGGCGAGGAGGACGTGGCTGGGCTGGGCGACGCCGGCGGTGCAGGCGGAGCCGGTGGAGCACTCGATGCCCTGGGCGTCCAGGAGGAGGAGAAGGGAGTCGCCCTCGCAGCCGGGGAAGGTGAAGTGCGCGTTGGCCGGGAGGCGGTTCACCGGGTCGCCGCCGAGGATCGCGTCCGGGACCGCCGTACGGACCGCCGTGATCAGGGCGTCGCGCAGGGCGCCGATCTCGCGGGCGAACCACTCGCGCTGCTCGGCGGCGAGCCGGCCGGCCACCGCGAAGGAGGCGACGGCCGGGACGTCGAGGGTGCCGGAGCGGACGTGGCGCTCCTGGCCGCCGCCGTGCAGGACGGGTACGGGGGTGTACTCGCGGCCGAGGATCAGGGCGCCGATGCCGTACGGGCCGCCGATCTTGTGGCCGGAGACGGTCATGGCGGCGAGTCCGGAGGCGGCGAAGTCGACGGGGACCTGTCCGAAGGCCTGGACGGCGTCGGCGTGCAGGGGAATCCCGAACTCGCCTGCGGCGTCTGCCAGTTCACGGACCGGGAGGACCGTGCCGATCTCGTTGTTCGCCCACATGACGGTGGCCAGGGCCACGTCGTCGGGGTCGCGGGCGATGGCCTCGCGCAGGGCCTCGGGGTGGACGCGGCCGTAGGAGTCGACCGGGAGGTACTCGACGGTGGCGCCCTCGTGTTCGCCGAGCCAGTGGACGGCGTCCAGGACGGCGTGGTGTTCGACGGGGCTGGCCAGGACGCGGGTGCGGGCCGGGTCGGCGTCGCGGCGGGCCCAGTACAGGCCCTTGACGGCGAGGTTGTCGGCCTCGGTGCCGCCGGAGGTGAAGACCACCTCGCTGGGGCGGGCGCCCAGCGCGTCCGCGAGGGTCTCGCGGGATTCCTCGACCGTCCGCCGGGCCTGGCGGCCGGAGGCGTGCAGGGAGGACGCGTTGCCGGTGATGCTCAGCTGGGCGGTCAGTGCCTCTGCCGCCTCCGGGAGCATCGGGGTGGTCGCGGCGTGGTCGAGGTAAGCCATGGTGAGCCCGATTCTACGGGGCCCGATGTACGTGGTCGCGGCTCGTCCCGGCCGCTTCCCACGTGTGCCACGGCTCGCCGGGCCCCTAGAAGCTCCAGGAGACGGTGTTGTCGGCCTGCATGAACGCCACCAGGACCAGCAGGTCGGCGACGCCCAGGGTCATGCCGAGCAGGGCCCGGCCGCGGCGGGCGGTGCCGCGCCAAAGGGCCGCGCCGGCCAGGGCGATGGCGATGGGGCCGAGGAACAGGTTCAGGACGAGCAGGCCGAGGAGGCCCAGGATGAAGGACGCGACGGCCATGCCGTCGGCGTCACGGGTACCGGTACGGCGGGTCGCCGGTGCGGTGAGTTGCATGAGGGTCAGCTCCCGACGGAACGGATGGGTGGGTGGGTGCGCCGTCAGTTGGTGGACGTGCCGCGCCGGCGGCCGTGGCGCTCGCGCAGCGCGAAGATGCCGAGCCAGGTGGCGATGACCGCGGCGGCGATGACCGTGAAGGTCAGCGACGCGTGGGCCACGGTGCCCAGGACGACGCCGAGCAGCAGGAGAGCGGCGACGATGAACAGCATGGGATGGATCCCCCTCCGGGGTGCTCGCGTGAACTTTCGGTAAACGGTTGAAGTTACACTTGTTCACTGACTTCCAAGTCTAGCGCTCCTTACGGCTTTTCAATTCCAGAGAACAGTTGTTAACTGGATGACATGAGTCACACCCTCGGGATCCGGCAGGCCCAGAAGCAGAAGACCCGGCAGGCGCTCCTGGACGCGGCGTTGGGGCTGCTGGAGCAGCAAAGCCTGAGCAGCCTGGGCCTGCGCGAGGTCACCCGCGCCGTCGGCGTCGCCCCGACCGCCTTCTACCGGCACTTCCGCTCCACGGCGGACCTCGGCGTGGCCCTGGTCGACGAGGCGCTGGGCAGCCTGCACCCGATGGTGCGGACGACGGTGTCCTCGGCGGGCGACAGCGACGAACGCATCGCGCGGGCCATCCGATTGATCGCCCACCATGTCGACGCCTACCCCGCCCACGTCCGTTTCATCGCCCGTGAGCGGCATGGCGGGGTCCAGCCGGTGCGGGAGGCGATCCGCGCCCAGCTGACCCGGTTCGCGGAGGAGGTGAAGGCCGAACTGGCCACGGATCCGGAGTCGGAGGGGTGGAACGACGACGACCTGCTGATGCTCGCCCACCTCTACGTCGACCAGATGCTCATCACGGCCTCCCTCTTCCTGGAGGCCATGGAGACACCGGACGCCTCCGAGGAGGCGCGGGAGCACGTCACCCAGGTCGCGACCCGCCAGATGCGGCTGATCAGCATCGGCCGCCACCACTGGCTGGACTGAGCCCGGGCACACGAGAGCGGCGCGCGCCTGCCGGCCCGAGCGCGCCGCCCTGGCGTACGAATCCCGCTGCCGGCTCCTTCCGCCGGCTCCTTCCGTCAGCCCTGCTGAGCCTGCTCTCCCTGCCCGGACGCACCCCAGCTCGGCTTGCCGGAGGGCCGCTGACAGCTCCGCCTACTCACCGGTACAGGTCCGTGACAGAACGGGCCGCGGCCAGCAGTTCGGCGCGTACCTCGGGCGGTGAGAGGACCTCCACCCCGTCGGAGAACGCGAGGAGTTGGCGGGTCGCGCGGACGAACGGGTACGACAGCCGGGCGGTCACCCACTCGCCCTCGCCGTCGTCGGGGAGTTCGGCCAGCGACGAGGCCGTGATGCGCAGGAACATGTCCAGGCGCTCCCTGCGGACCCGTACGGTCACCTCCAGGCCGCCCGGTGACTCCTCGATCTGGCGGCGCAACACCTCCCAGACGTCGGCGAGTTCCACGCCGGGACGGCGCCGCACGGGGTCGTCCAGCATCCGGGCGGACTGGATCCGGTCGGCGCGAAAGAGCCGCGGCCCGCCCCGCCGGTCGGCGACCAGGTACCAGACGCCCGCCTTGGCGACCAGGCCGTACGGGTCCACGGTGTACGTGTTCGGCTCGCGCTCCCCGCTGTGCCGGTAGCGCAGTTTCAGGCGCCGGTCGGCGAACACGGCGTCCTGCAGCACCTCCAGGTCGACGGCCCTTTGCGGTCCGCCCTTCCAGCGGGTGGCGTCGACCAGGATCCGGCGGCTGGTCACCTCGGCGGCGGGCCGGTACGGCGCCGGCAGGGCCGCCATCACCTTGCGCAGCGCCGAGCCGAGGGCAGCGTCCAGGCCCAGCGCGGCGTGCGCGCCCTGGGCGGCCAGGATGAACAGGGCGCGGGACTCGTCGGCGGTGAGGCCGGTGACGTCCGTACGGAACCCGGCGAGGAGCTCGATGCCGCCGTGCCGGCCGCGCTCGGCATAGACGGGGACGCCGGATGCGGACAGGGCCTCGATGTCGCGGTAGATGGTGCGCACCGACACCTCGAGCCGCTCGGCGAGTTCATGCGCCGGGACCCGGCCCCGGGTCTGCAGGAGCAGCAGGATCGACAGCAGGCGGTCGGACTTCACCCGAACAGAATCCCGGCGCGCGGTGCCTCGCCGCAAATGCTGACGGAAACTGTCAGGTTATCCGGCGATGCTCAGTCCAACGACTCACGGAGAGGCACGTCATGACCACCACCGACCCCCGCCCCCTCTACGCCCGCGCCACCGAGCAGGCGGCCGCGCTCATCAAGACCGTACGGCCCGAGCAGCTGGCCGGCCCCACGCCGTGTGCCGAGTTCGCCGTACGCACCCTGCTCAGCCACATCGTCGGCGGCACCCGGCGGATCGCGGTCGTCGGCGAGGGCGGCGACGGGCTCGCGGTCCACCCGTTCGCCGAGGGCGTCGGGGACGACTGGGCGGCGGCCTACGACGAGGTGCGCACCCGGGTCCTGAAGGCCTGGCAGAGCGACGAGCGGCTGGCGGCTCCGGTCCGCGTGCCGTGGGGCGAGGTCCCCGGCCGGGCGGCCCTCTCCGGATATGTCATGGAGCTGGTGACCCACACCTGGGACCTGTCCGAGGCGCTCGGCCACCCGCACGAACTCGACCCGGAACTGGCCGAGTTCGCACTCGCCACGGCCCAACGCGTTCTGCCGGACCCCCGGCGCGACGCGGACACCCCGTTCGCCGACGTCGTCGAGGCCCCCGATGACGCCGACGCCTACGCGAGGCTGGCCGCCTGGCTCGGCCGCCGGCCGCTCAGCCGAGCCTGACCCGGGCCAGCTGGCGGGACTGGGCGACCAGACGGTCCTCGGTGTCCCAGACCTCGGCGTCCTCCTCGAGGAAGCCGCCGGCCAGGTTGCGGGTGGTGATGGCCACCCGCAGCGGGCCCGGGGCCGGGCGGTGGCGTACGTGGACGGTCAGTTCGACGGTCGGGACCCAGCCGGAGATGCCGAGTTCGAAGGCGGTGGGCGGAAGGGCGTCCACCGCGAGCAGCAATGCGAAGGGGTCGGCGTCCCGGCCGTCGGCCAGCCCGAACCAGGAGCGCATCTCTCCCTTGCCGGAGGGGGCGCCGAGGGCCCAGCCCAGGGTGGCCGGGTCCAGCTTGAGCATCAGGCGGTCGGCGATGGCGGAGCTGCCGTCGACCGGGGCCGGCCCGTCCTCGGGGCCGAAGCACTGGTCCATGGGCGGGATGGCGGGCGGCCTCGCGGTCGTACGGACGTCGGCGGGGAGGGAGCCGAGGTCGCCGTAGGAGGCGAGGACGCGGATCCGCTCGACCTCGTCGCCCTGGTCGTCGTACTGGAAGAGGGAGGCCTGGCCGGTGGAGAGGGTGCGGCCGGTGCGGACGGTCTCGGTGCGGACGACCGCCGGTCCGGGCTGGGAGGCGGTCAGGTAGTGCGCCGAGATCGTGAACGGGTCCGGATGCGGGAGCGCGTCCGCGAGGGCCCGGCCCAGCACGGCCAGCAGATAGCCGCCGTTGACGGCGTTGATGATGGTCCAGCCGGCGGAGAGGTCGATGTCGTAGACGCCGGGCTCGCGCCGGGTGACCGCGGTGTCGCGGTCGAACTCGCTGTCGCCGATCACGGCCCGCGATGGCGGTCCCCCCGCTCCAGTGAGGCCGAGAGCAGGGGACGGAACGGAAGCTGCTTCTGGCATGGGTGAACCGTACAACACGAAATTACTAAGCGGTAGCTTTTGGTCTTCGCGCGGAGAGAACGGGAGGACAGGGTCCCGCCTGCCCGGGTGAGGTTCCGGCAATTTCTCGGTAAGTGTCCGGACACGTCCGTAACCCCGAGCCCGTGATCCCCCTCTATGAGGAAACATGAGCCTCACCGGGACTGCGTTTCTCCGCACGACCATGGTGCTGTCCGTCGTCGCCCTCGTGCTGCCGCTCGTCCTGTGGTCGAGGATGCGCGGGCCCAAAGCGCTGCGCGTCGCGGCCCGGGTCCTGATGCTGCTGTTCGCCCAGGGCACGGCCGTCACCCTCGTGGTCGTCCTCGTCAACAACTCCAACAACCTCTACGACGACTGGGCCGACCTGCTCGGCACCGGCAACCACGTCCAGCAGGCGGCCGATCTCGGCCGGGACGGCACCGGCGGCATAGCGTTCAAGCGCCTGCCCAAGGTGAAGCAGACCTTCAGCACCGCCGACGGACCCGGCATGCACGCGGCCGGCGGCCGCGTCACCCAGCTCAAGGGCCGGGTGTCGGGCGTGAACGCCGAGGTCTACCTCTGGCTGCCCCCGCAGTACGAGGAACCCGCCTACCGGCACCGCAAGTTCCCGGTCGTGGAGCTGCTGCCCGGCTACCCCGGGTCGGCGAAGGCCTGGTTCGGAACGCTCAAGGCGCACGAGCAACTGCTGCCGCTGATGGAGGACGGCCAGGTGGCGCCGTTCATCCTGGTGGCGCCGCGCACCAACCTGCTGGCCGGCGTGGACACGGGCTGCGCCAACATCCCGGGCACGGTCAGCGCCGACAGCTGGCTGAGCATCGACGTGCCGAAGATGGTCATGGACAACTTCCGCGCGGAACCCGCCCCGTCCGGCTGGGCGGTCGCCGGGTACTCGGCGGGCGCGCACTGCGCGGTCAAACTGGCCGTCGCGCACCCCGACCGCTACCGGGCGGCCGTGAGCCTGTCCGGGTACAACGACCCGATCGGCGAACGCACCTCGCTCGCCGCGCAGAACCCCGCCCTGCGCGCCCGGAACAATCCTTACCTGCTTCTCAGGAAGGCGGCCGTGCCGCCCCGGTTCGCGCTCTACGTCTCCGGCGAGTCCGGGGACGGCTACCAGGCGGGCGTGGCCCTGGAGTCGATCGCCAAGGCGCCGACGACCGTGCACGTGGTGTTCCTGCCGCGCAGTGCCGGTGGCCACACCATGGCGCTGTGGCGGCCGCAGGTGGTGCCGTCCTTCCGCTGGCCGACCCTGCAGATGGGCAAGAACCGGCCGCAGACGGCGGCCACCGGCCCTACTCCTCGGTCACCGTCGAGCGGCGGTTCCACGCACGCGGCGCTCGCCAGTGGAACCGCATCGCGAGCAGGCGCAGGACGAAGGCGGTGACGACGGCGAGCCCGCTGGTGAAGGGGTTCAGCACGTCGTAGTGGATGCACAGCACCACCATGGTGGCGCCGACGATCGCCGGGACCGCGTACAGGTCGCGGTCCCAGCGCAGCAGCGACGGCACCTCGTTGGCGAGCACGTCCCTGAGCACACCGCCGCCGACGGCGGTGGCCAGGCCCAGGGTCGCCGACGCGGTGAGATTGAGGCCGTAGTCGTACGCCTTGGTCGTGCCGGCGACGCAGAACAGGCCGAGGCCGGCCGCGTCGAAGACGTTGACCGCGACCTGGATGCGCTCCACCTGCGGGTGCAGGAAGAAGACCAGCAGGGCGGCGAGCAGCGGTGTGAGGAAGTACCCCAGGTCGGTGAACGCGGCCGGGGGTACCGCCCCGATCATCAGGTCCCGGAACAGTCCTCCGCCCAGCGCGGTGACCTCGGCGAGGACGGCGATGCCGAAGACGTCGAAGTTCTTGCGGACGGCCAGCAGCGCGCCGGAGATCGCGAAGACGAAGATGCCGACGACATCGAGGGTGTGCTGGACGGAGGGGCTGAAGAGTTGCTGGAGCACCCTTACATTCTTACCTGCTCCGGCCCGTGAACCTTACAAAGGCAGGCTCAGAGCGCGGGTTTCCCTGTTGTGAACAGCCAGGTCTGGAAGAGATCGTCGAGCTGCTGCCCGCTGACCTTCTCGGCGAGGCGGATGAAGTCCGCCGTCTCGGCGTTGCCGTACCGGTGCAGTCCTGTCCAGGTGGGCAGCAGCTTGAAGAAGGCCGGGTCGCCGATCCGCTCCCGCAGCGCCTGGAGCGTCATGGCGCCGCGCTGGTAGACGGCGGAGGCGAACATCGTGTCGCGCTGCGGGTCGGCGACCTTGGTCTGCCAGAAGGCGGAGTCGGCGGGGCGGGCGTGGTAGCCGGCCAGGAAGGAGTCGTGCGCCGAGCGGGTGCCCTGGTGCTCCGCCCACAGCCACTGGGCGTAGACGGCGAAGCCCTCGTTCAGCCAGATGTCCTTCCACCGGGCCACGCTGACCGAGTCGCCGAACCACTGGTGGGCCAGTTCGTGCACGATCGTCGTCTCGTTGCGCACGGCCGAGTAGGCGGGCTTGCTCTGCACCTCCAGCGAGAACCCGGCCTCCGGCATGTCGTCGACGATCGCGCCGGTCTCCTCGAAGGGATACGGCCCGAAGACCTGCGACCAGTAGTCGGTGGCGGCGACGGTGACGGCGTAGACGTCGACGCTGTTGCCGTTCTGCAGCACCGGGTCGACGGCGACGTAGACGGGGATGCCCGAGGGCGTCTTCCCGGTCCTCACGTCGAACTTCCCGATGGTGGCGGTCGCGAGGTACGTCGCCATGGGCCTGTTCTCGCGCCAGTGGGCGTACGTCGAGCCGCCCTTGTCGTACGTCGAGACCAGCCGCCCGTTGGAGACGCCGGTCAGGCCCTTGGGCGCCTTGATGCGGATGTCGTACGTGGCCTTGTCGGCGGGATGGTCGCTGGACGGGAACCAGGTGGAGGCGGCGTTGGGTTCGCAGGCGACGAAGACGCCGTCGTCGGTCTTCATCCAGCCGTAGTCCGAGCCGAAGATGATGGGGCCGCCGAGGGGCTCGGGTACGCCGCCGTAGGTGACGGTGGCGGTGAAGGTCCGGTCCTTGCGGAGGGGGCTGCGCGGGGTGATGGTCAGCTCGTCGCCGTCACGCGTGAACCGGGCGCGTCTGCCGTTCACTTCGACCCGCGTGACCTCCAGCTTCTGCAGGTCCAGGTCGAAGGAGGAGAGGTTCTGGGTGGCGCGGGCGGTGAGCGTCGTACGGCCGTCGAGGCGGTCGGTGCCCGGGTCGTACGCCACGGACAGGTCGTAGTGGCGGGCGTCGAAGCCGCCATTGCCGAGCTGCGGGAAGTACGTGTCGCCGATGCCGCCGGCGCCCGGGGTGGGGGCGGAGGAGGCCGCGATGACGAGGAAGGAGGCCGCCGCTGTTGCGACAGCCCCTAAGCGTGCCGAACGGGAGAGTGCCATGGTCGTCCCTTCGAGCATGTGCCGGTCAGTAGACGGACACGGACGACTCTGCGCTCTCCCACTCGGGCATGTACATGACTTTGCCCAGTTGTCATGTGTTACTTGTCGGTTGACTCCTGGGCAGATTCCGACGACTCCGCGGCAGTGGCGGCCTTCTCCTCGGCGGCAGCCGCTGGCGCCTCGGGCCCCGTCTTCGCGCCGGGCCCGGTCTTCTCCGTCGTCACCGGCACATCGGCAACGACCTTCCCGGGGGCGGCCTCCTCGGTCGCCTCGGGGGCCTCGGTATCGGCCTCGGCCTGCGTCTTCGCCGCCGAACCACCGGAGATCAGCGCGTCCGGGACCAGCTCGGAAGCCTGCTTCGCCGCCGACAGCAGGACCGTGTCCTGCGGGGCCTGGTCGGCGAAGTCCTCCGGGTGGTGGCAGGCGACACGCTGGCCGGGCTTCAGCTCCACGAGCTGCGGCTCGGTCGTCTTGCAGATCTGCGTCGCCTTCCAGCAGCGGGTGTGGAAGCGGCAGCCGGAAGGCGGGGCGATGGGCGACGGGACGTCGCCGCGGAGCAGGATCCGCTCGCTCTTCGCACCCCGCCGCCTCGGGTCCGGCACCGGCACCGCCGACATCAGCGCCTTGGTGTACGGGTGCATCGGCGCCTCGTACAGTGAGGTGCGGTCGGCGAGTTCGACGATCTTGCCGAGGTACATCACCGCGATGCGGTCCGAGACGTGCCGGACGACCGAGAGGTCGTGCGCGATGATCACGTATGTGAGGCCGAGCTCCTCCTGGAGGTCGTCCATCAGGTTCACGACCTGCGCCTGGATCGACACGTCCAGCGCGGACACCGGCTCGTCGGCCACCACCAGCTTCGGCTTCAGGGCGAGCGCGCGGGCGATGCCGATGCGCTGGCGCTGACCGCCGGAGAACTCGTGCGGATAGCGGTTGTAGTGCTCGGGGCTGAGGCCCACCAGCTCCAGGAGGCGCTGGACCTCCTTCTTCACGCCGCCCTCCGGCTCCACGCCCTGCAGCCGGAAGGGCGCCGAGACGATCGAGCCGATGGTGTGACGGGGGTTCAGGGAGCCGTACGGGTCCTGGAAGATCATCTGGATGTCGCGGCGCAGCGGACGCATCCGCCCGGTGCTCAGCCGCGTGATGTCCCGGCCCTCGAAGTGGATCGATCCGCCCGTCGGGTCCTGCAGCCGGGTGATGACCCGGCCCATCGTCGACTTGCCGCAGCCGGACTCGCCGACGACGCCCAGGGTCTCGCCCTTGCGCACCTCGAAGTCGATGCCGTCGACGGCCTTCACCGCGGCGACCTGCCGCTGCAGGATCCCCTTCTTGATGGGGAAGTGCTTGGTCAGGCCCTCGACCTTGAGCAGCACCTCGCCGTCGGCGGAGCCGCCCACGGACTCGCTCGCGGAGCCGCTCACGGACTCGTCCGCGGACCCGGTCTTCTTCGTCTCACTCACAGCTTCGGCGCAATCTCTTCGGTCCAGATCCGCGTACGGTCCTCCGCCGAGAGGTGGCAGGCGGTCCAGTGCCCGCTGCTCACCAGCTCCAGCTCCGGACGCACCGTGCGGGTGACGTTCCCCTTGGGGATGTCCGCGTACGGGCAGCGCGGGTGGAAGGCGCAGCCCGAGGGGACGTTGATGAGGCTCGGCGGCTGGCCCTTGACCGGGATGAGCCGGTCGGAGGTCTCGCGGTCGACGCGGGGCATCGAGCCGAGCAGGCCCCAGGTGTACGGGTGCTGCGGCTGCTCGAAGATCTCGTTCACCGGACCGCGCTCCACGCACCGGCCGCCGTACATCACCAGGACGTCGTCGGCGATCTCGGCGACCACACCCAGGTCGTGGGTGATCAGGACGACCGCGGAGCCGAACTCCTTCTGCAGGTCCCGGATCAGGTCGAGGATCTGCGCCTGGACGGTCACGTCGAGGGCGGTGGTCGGCTCGTCCGCGATGAGCAGCTCGGGGTTGTTGACCAGTGCCATGGCGATCATGGCGCGCTGGCGCATACCGCCGGAGAACTCGTGCGGGTAGCCGTCGACGCGCTTGGCGGGCTCGGGGATCCCGACCCGGTCGAGCATCTCGATGGCACGCGTGCGGGCCACCTTCTTGCTGACGTCGTGGTGGACCCGGTACGCCTCGACGATCTGGTCGCCGATCTTGTAGTACGGGTGCATCGCGGACAGCGGGTCCTGGAAGATCATCGCCATCTCGCGGCCGCGCAGCCTGCGCACCTCGTCCGGGGCGGCGGAGACCAGTTCCTTGCCGTCCAGCCAGATCTCGCCGGACATCCGGACGTTCTTGCCGCGTGCGCCGAGCCGGTGCAGGCCCATGATGGCCAGCGAGGTCACCGACTTGCCGGAACCGGACTCGCCGACGATGGAGAGGGTCTTGCCCTTCTCCAGCTTGAAGCTGAGCCCGTCGACGGACTTGACCAGGCCGTCGTCGGTCGGGAAGTGCACCTTGAGGTCGCGGACCTCGAGGAACGCGTCGGGCGTCTTGGACTCGGCGGGCTCGCCCACGGCGGCGCCGGTCTTGGAGAGTTCGGTCACGAGAGCCTCACCCGCGGGTCGGCGGCCGCGTACAGCAGGTCCACCAGGAGATTTGCGATGACGACGAAGATGGCGGCGAGCAGGGTGACGCCGAGGATGGGGGGCAGGTCGTTGTCGTCGATGGCCTGCACCGCGTACTGGCCGATGCCGTGCAGCGAGAACACGGTCTCGGTGATCACGGCACCGCCGAGCAGCAGGCCGAGGTCCATGCCGAAGACCGTGATGATCGGGGTCAGCGCGGCGCGCAGTCCGTGCCGGACCACGACCTTGCGCTCGTGCAGGCCCTTGGCGCGGGCCGTGCGGATGAAGTCCTCGTTCATCGTCTCCAGCATGCCCGAGCGGGTGAGCCGGGCGTAGATCGCGGAGTACAGCAGGGCGAGCGAACACCATGCGGGAATGAGGGTGTTGGCCCACTGCGCGGGGTTCTCGGTGAACGGGACGTAGGTGCGGCCGAAGATCGGCCACTTGTAGGTGAAGAGCAGGATCGCCAGGTTGCCCGTGAAGAACATGGGCAGCGAGACACCGGCGAGTGCGACGCCCATGAAGGTGCGGTCGAAGAACGAGCGCGGCTTGAGCGCGGAGATCACACCGACCGTGACGCCGGAGAGCAGCCACAGCACGGCGGCGCCCAGGGCCAGCGAGATGGTCACCGGAAGGCGTGAGGTGAGCTGCGGCCAGACCGCCTCGTGCGTCTTGAACGAGTAGCCGAAGCAGGGTGCGTTGCAGTGCACCGTGGTGGGGCCGAGGTCGTAGGTGGCACCGGCCACGATCCCCTTGATGAAATGCCAGTACTGGATGTAAACGGGCTGATCCAGACCGAGGTTGTGCTTGACCGCGGCGATGTCCGCCTTCGACGGGCTCTTGCCGATGTACTGCTGCGCCAGCTGGTCCGCCGTCTGGCCGGCGAGTCGCGGCAGCAGGAAGAAGATGGCGAAGGTGACCGCGGAGACGACCAGCAGCAGGATCACTGCCGCGAACGTCCGGCGGAGGATGTACGAGATCACGGGGGCCGGCGCTGGTGCCCGCGGGCGGCTGAGCCCGCGGGCACCAATGCCTTCACCTGCCTTCCGGGGCTGCTACTTCTTCGTGGTGCCGAGGTTGAGGTAGTCGTACTGCCCGCTGAAGGCGGACGTGGAGACCACGTTGGTGGCGTACGGCGAGCGGTACAGCAGGACCTTGAAGTAGGTCAGCGGGACGATGACCGCCTGGTCCATGGTGGTCTTGTCGATCTCGGCGTACAGCTTGTTGCGCGTGGCGACGTCCGGGGAGGCGATCGCCTTGGCCAGCTTGGCGTCGACGTCCTTGTTCTCGAACTGCGACAGGTTCGTGTTACCGGACTGGCTGATGGCCTTGCTGTTCAGAATCTGCTGCAGGAAGCCGTAGCCGGACGGCCAGTCGGCGCCCCACTGCATCATCATGATGCCGATGTTCTGCTTCTCGGTGAACTTCGGCACACCCGCGTAGTCGGTGAAGTACTTGCCCTGCGGGTACTGCTTCAGAGTGGCGTTGATACCGACCTTTTTCAGCGAGCTGATGATCGCCGTGGCCGCGTCGACCTCCTGCGGGCGGTCGGAGCGGGCCGAGATGTTGGTCGTGATCGACGTCTTGCCGCAGGCCTTCAGGTGCTGCTTGGCCTTGGCCACGTCACCCTTGTTGCCCGCGGTCGCGTAGGCGTCGGCCTTCTGGTAACCGGTGATGTCCGGCGGCAGGACGGTGGAGGCGATGTCACCGCGGATCGGGCCGCCCTCGGCGGTCTGCACGGAGACCTTGTCGATGGCGTACTCGACGGCCTTGCGGCACTCGATGTTGTCGAACGGCTTGACCTTGGTGTTCAGCGCCGCGTAGACGAGGCGGCCACCGTAGGTGTTGTCCGTGTTGGCCTTGCCGTCCGCGGAGTTGATCAGCTGGGCCTGGGTCGAGGCCTGGACGCCGGTGCCCGCGAGGTCGACCGTGGCGTCGCCGGACTGCAGGTCCTTGTCGATCGTCTCGGCGTTGACCTTGAGGTTGACGACGATCTTGTCCGGGTACTGCTTGCGCAGCGGGTCCGTCTTCGGGTCCCAGTTCTTGTTGCGGACGAGGACGGCCTGCTTGCCCTCCTCGTAGCTCTGGAACTGGTAGGAGCCGGAGGACACGATGTGCTTGACGTAGTCGACGCCATCGTCCTTGGACTGCGGCACCGGAGCCGTCTGCGGCGCCGCGACCAGGTAGTCGAACTCCTGGAAGGCGCGTTTCAGGTGGAAGACGACCGTGGTCTCGTCCGGCGTCTCGATCGAGGACAGGCCCTTGGCGCTCTTGTCCTTGTACGGACCCTTGTACTTGTCGCCGTCCTTGAGGAACTGCTGGAAGTAGTTCGGGCCGAGCGAGAGCACGTCACGCGCGAAGTTGGACCGCTCGACGGCGTACTTGACGTCCTTCGAGGTGATCGGCGTGCCGTCCTGGTACTTCAGGCCCGAACGCAGCTTGTACGTCCAGGTCTTGCCGCCGTCGCTCGAGACACCCTTGCTCGCGGCGAGGTCCGGGACGAGGGTGTTGCCCTCCTCACCGGGGGCGGGCTGGAACGTCATCAGCGGGCGGGCGTACAGCCGGCTGAAGTTGTACATGTACGCGTAGTACGTGTTGCCCGGGTCGAAGGAGTCCGGCACGTCGGACATCTCGTAGACGACCGTGCCCCCCTTCTTGGTGGACGCGTTGACGACACCCTTGGTCGCCGCGTTGGCACCGGCCGCCTTCGGGTTGTTGCCGTCCTTGTTCTCATCGGCCTTGCTACAGCCTGCAAGCAGCAGGCTGACGGAGCCGATGGCCGCGACCGCGGCCAGCGCTGACCTTCGCATGATGGTCTGCTTCCCCTCCATAATCGGAAACTTGATGGGCTCTCGGAGCTGCCTAGCGGCCGCGGGGGTCGAGAGCGTCGCGGAGACCGTCGCCGAGCAGATTGAACGCCAGGACGGTGACGAAGATGGCGAGCCCGGGCACGATCATGTACTGGGGATCGACCTGGTAGTAGGTGACCGCTTCCCGGAGCATGCCGCCCCAGGACGCCTGCGGCGGCTGGATGCCGACGCCGAGGAAGCTCAGGGACGCCTCGAAGAGGATGTTGGTCGGGATGAGCAGCGTCGAGTAGACGATGATCGGGCCGACCAGGTTGGGCATCAGCTCCCGGAACAGGATGTACGGGGCCTTGGCGCCCATGCCGCGGGAGGCGTCGATGAACTCGCGCTCGCGCAGGGCGAGGGTCTGGCCCCGGACGATCCGGCCCAGATAGGGCCAGTTGAAGAAGCCGATGACGAAGATGAGCACGCTCAGGTGGAGCGGCAGTCCGTTGAGCCCGAAGGCGCCGCCCTGCAGGGTCGCGGAGATGGCGATGGCGAAGAGCAGGAGGGGGAAGGCGAGGAAGATGTCCATCAGCCGGCTGATGATCGAGTCGACCCGGCCGCCGTAGTAGCCCGCGACGACTCCCATGACCGCGCCGATCACGTTGGACAGGATCGTCGCTCCGAAGGCGACCACCAGCGACACCCAGGAGCCCTCCAGAACGCGGGTGGCGATGTCACGGCCGAACTTCGGGTCCACGCCCAGTGGGTGGTCCACGCTCATGCCGCCCCAACCGCCCTTGGGCAGCGAGGTGTCGGGCACGATCAGGTCCTGGTGGAAGGCGTTGGGGTCCAGGCCGAGCATGGCCTGGAGAGGGCGCGAGAGGATCGCGACGACGATCAGCAGGATCACGACGACGCCGCCGGCGACGGCGACTCTGTCCCTCTTGAACCGGGACCAGGCGATCTGGCCCAAGGAACGACCCTCGATCTGCCCCTTTCCGGCACCCTCCAGCACAGCCTCGGGCTGTACCTCGGCTGCCGCCCCGGTGGTCTCGATCGGTGCGGTCACGGTGAGCGACCCCTCTCGCCGGTGGTGACCGGCCTGCGCCTGCCGCGGATTGCGGCTTTGTCGACTTGCACTCGATCACGAGGTCTCGACCTCGTGTCTGAGTCGCGAGTCTTCAGCGTCGTCGCGATCACCCGCCAGAGCTGACGGAGAAAGTATGCGCAACCGTGATGCTGTGCGGAGGATTCCGTTATCCGAACAGTGGGTAACGACCCCCGGACGCGGGCCAGTTGGACATAGGTGCCATTCAGGGCAATTCGGGACCATCGCTGGTTATCTACGCGCGGAGAAGTGTGTCGGCCGCGTGAAGGCTGTGGGCGGGCAACAGAGCCCGATTTGCTCAGTAACCGCCGGGTGTCGGCGGGTATCCGTATCCGGCGGCCGGGACCGGGGGCTGGGCGGGGGCGTGCGCCTCACGGTCGTAGAAGGGGCGGGCGTTGGCCCGCATCCACATCACCACCGGGTCGTACTCGTCGGACATCGCGACGGTCGACACCGGCAGCCCGTCCGGGACCGCGCCGATGGACTGCTGCATCATCGCGCGCACCGAGTCCACGGCGGACGGCGAGGTGTCGTACACGTCCAGGCCGATGGCGAGGTACGGCGCCCCGAGGGCCGGTTGCACCCAGGCTCGGCGCAGCGAGCGGACGGCCGGGGTGCGGTGGGCGTTCTGCGCCAGCAGGGCGTAGAACTGCGGTACCTCGATGCCGGGTTCCGACAGCAGCAGGGGTCCTGCGGGCTGGCGGTCCAGACCGGTGGCGATCCGGCGCAGGTCGAGCCAGGGGATGCCGACGCCGCCGCCCGGGGCGTGCGGGTTGAGCCAGAGACCGTAGTGGTCCGGATAGAGGGTGCGGGCCACGTCGACCGCGTCGACCACCTCGTACGACCGGTTCCAGCCGCTGGCCGACAGCTCCTGGGCGGAGGTGACGCAGGGCGCGTAGCCGTAGCCGCCGACCTCCATGTTGCCGTACTGGGCGTCCGGGGAGCCGGACTGGCCGTGCCAGAGGAGCATCCAGATCTGGCCGGAGGCGGGGGTTGCGAGTGCGCGCAGCAGTGCCTCGTAGGCGTCGTAACGCCCGGGCGTTACTTGGCGCAGCATGTGCTCGACCTGTCCGGTCGCAGCGGTGCCGCTCGCGCTCACCTTTTACCCCGCCTTCGAGAAGTTGCCCCGCGTATGGAATCAGCTTAGAGCCCCGAACCAAATGGGAGTCCGATCAGCTCGCGGCGGCGATGGGGGCGCCCCCGCTCGAGCGGAACCGAGCGTGGGGGAGTGCGTGCCAGGCGTCGCGAGAGTCCCGTGCGGTTCGGGGCTCTTGAGCGCCTGGGAGCCCGGGGCCGCTTGTCCGCCGCCGCGTGCAGGCGCTTTCAGTGGCCGTACTGGTAGAAGGGGCGGACGCTCGTCTTCATCCAGTCGCCCACCGGGTCCTCCGCCACGTCCAGCAGGACCAGGTTGACCGGCCACTTCACGGGGACCTCGGCCAGGGCCTTGCCCAGGGCCTGCAGGGGCAGGGCCCGGAGGTCGCCCTCCCACTGGGAGAGTTCGACGCCTATGAACATGACCGGGTCGGCGGTCTCGACGGCGGCGAGGCAGCGGCGGGCGGTGAGGACGACGCCGATCTCCGCGAACTCGGCGGAGGCGGCGGCGAGGAAGTCGACCGGGTCGTCCTGCCAGTCGGGTTCGAAGAGGCGGACGCGACCGCCCCGCGCGGGACCGTCCAGCGGGGTGCGGCCCGCGCGGCACAGCTCGGCCACCGCTCCCGGCGGGAGCGGGATGCCGACCACGCCGTCCGGGTTGACGGCGATGCCGACCTGCGGGGGCAGGCCGCGGGCGAACTCCACGGCGGGGGCGATGGCGTACGACATGTGGGAGCCGACGACCTGGCGGAACTGCTCCTCGGAGCTGAACACCGGGACGAACGCCTGACCGTCGATCTCCATCGTCGGCAGGTCGAGCGGGCCGCTGTGCGGGCCGCCGCCGTTGGGCAGCGGGATCCACAGGAAGCTTCGGCCCAGCACCTCGATGATCCGGCCGCCGGCCGAGGGGATGCCGAGCGACGCCGACAGCACCTCCTCCAGTTCGTTGCCGGGCCATCCGCCGTGCGGGTGGGGGTGCGCCTGTGCCGGGAAGTCCGCGGAAAAGTCCGCCGGGAAGTCCATCTGCCTACCGCCTGCTGGGACCAAATGTTGTGGCTGAAAGGCTAGCGGGTGCCTGTGCGTGCCCGGATCCGGTGGCTCCGGGCCGCTCAGCCCGCGAAGCCGATCCGGCGCAGCGCGTCGGCCGCGTCCCGGTCCAGCAGCACCGCCGAGCCGCAGCCCTGGGGCAGCTCGCCCCGCTCCACCTCACCGAGCAGCCTGGCGGCCGCCCTTCGGTGGCGCAGGAAGGCGTACCGGGAGACGCCCCGGCCGCGCTCGCGCTGGCCCTCGCGGGCCGTGGCGGGCGGGACGTCGAGCAGCAGCAGGTGGAGGGTGCCGCCCCGGCGGCGGGCCTCGCGGGCCAGCCAGCCGCGCACCCAGGCCTGCGTACCGCAGTCGTGCACGACGACGCCCTCACCGGTGCGCAGGGCGTGACGCAGTCCGGCGTAGTGGGCGAGGCGGACCAGCGGGCGGTACACCGCGTAGGGCAGGAAGCGGGGCATGCGGCGCTCCCAGCGGTCGCGGGCGTCCTGGGAGTCGATGCGGGTGCCCTTGGCCGCGCGGTGCATCAGGGTCGACTTGCCGCTGCCGGGCAGGCCGGTGACCACGACCAGGTCCCGGGGGCCGAAGAGCAGGCCGCGCGGGCTGCGGCCCGCGCGCTCGCGCAGGTCGCGGACGACCGGTGCCGGGCGTTCCGCGCCGTGCTCGCGGGCCGGGGCCGCGGGCTGCTCGGGCAGCGCGAGGCCCGTGGTCGTCGCACAGGCCGTGGTCCTGTTCACCGTGATCGTCCTCCCTGTGGTCAGGAAAGGTTCTCCCCACCGAATGTAAAGAGAAGGTAATGCAGGTGTCTCCCGATTCCGTGCGCGTAGTGCCACAGCCCGGTTACAACTCGCTCGCCCTGTTGAGCGTGGACCGGGCATGCAATGATGTGCCCGCAACTGCATACCGGCCGTTTGAATCCGCGCGGGAGAGTCCCCAGGCAGCAACTTCGCCGGGGCGCCGAAGGAGCAAGTCCCTCCCTTGAATCTCTCAGGCCCCGTTACCGCGCGGGCGAGGCACATCTGAAAAGCGGGCCGCTGCGACAGCGGCTCCACCCAAGGTGCAAGCCGTGGCCCCCTCCGGGCGGATCACGGCGAACCTCTCAGGTTCCGATGACAGATGGGGAGGAACGACCTCGCCCGTCATGCCTTGGGAGACGACCGTCCGATGAGCAGTACCGAACCCTTTGAGAAGCGTCGCACCGCGCTGGATGCCCTGCATCGCGCGCTGGGGGCGACGATGACCGACTTCGCCGGCTGGGACATGCCGCTGCGCTACGGCTCCGAGCGCGACGAGCACCTGGCCGTGCGCACCAGGGCCGGGCTCTTCGACCTCTCCCACATGGGCGAGATCACCGTGACCGGCCCGCAGGCGGCCGCCCTGCTCGACCACGCCCTGGTCGGGAACCTGGGGAGCCTCAAGGTGGGTCGCGCCCGCTACACCATGATCTGCCAGGCCGACGGCGGCATCCTGGACGACCTGATCGTCTACCGGCTGGCCGAGACCGAGGCCGGGTCTTCTCACTACATGGTCGTGGCCAACGCCTCCAACGCCCAGGTGGTGCTGGACGCGCTGACCGAGCGGTCGTCCGGCTTCGACGCCGAGGTGCGCGACGACCGGGACGCCTACGCGCTGATCGCCGTCCAGGGTCCTCGGTCCCCCGGCATCCTGAAGTCCCTCACCGACGCCGACCTCGACGGCCTGAAGTACTACGCCGGGCTGCCCGGCACCGTCGCCGGCGTCCCGGCGCTCATCGCACGCACCGGCTACACCGGCGAGGACGGCTTCGAACTCTTCGTCAGGCCCGAGCACGCCGTCGAACTGTGGCAGGCGCTGAGCAAGGCGGGCGAGGGCGACGGCCTGGTGCCCTGCGGCCTGTCCTGCCGGGACACGCTGCGCCTGGAGGCGGGCATGCCGCTGTACGGGCACGAGCTGAACACCTCCCTGACCCCCTTCGACGCCGGGCTCGGCCGCGTGGTCAAGTTCGACAAGGAGGGCGACTTCGTCGGGCGTGCGGCTCTTGTGCAGGCCGCCGAGCGTGCCGGGCAGAACCCGCCGCGCGTCCTGGTCGGCCTGGTCGCCGAGGGCCGCCGGGTCCCGCGCGCCGGGTACGCGGTCGTCGCCGGCGGCGAGGTGATCGGCGAGGTCACCTCCGGCGCGCCCTCCCCCACGCTGGGCAAGCCCATCGCCATGGCCTACGTCGACGCGGCGCACTCGGCGCCGGGCACGCCGGGCGTCGGCGTGGACATCCGGGGCAGCCACGAACCCTACGAAGTCGTGGCTCTGCCGTTCTACAAGCGCCAGAAGTAGACACTGGGCGCGGGTACCCGGCCTCCGAGCGTGACCCTGCGCACATTTCGGCTGCTCACATGTGTTTGCAGCAGTCCCCCATTCACCAGCACTCCCCCGCGTACAGGAGAATTCAGGCCATGAGCAACCCCCAGCAGCTGCGCTACAGCAAGGAGCACGAGTGGCTGTCGGCCGCCGAGGACGGCGTGGCGACGGTCGGCATCACCGAGTTCGCGGCGAACGCGCTCGGCGACGTCGTCTACGCCCAGCTCCCCGAGGTCGGCTCCACGGTGACCGCGGGTGAGACCTGCGGAGAGCTGGAGTCGACCAAGTCGGTGTCCGACCTGTACTCGCCGGTCAGCGGTGAGGTCACCGAGATCAACGAGGACGTGGTCAACGACCCGTCGCTGGTGAACTCCGCCCCCTTCGAGGGCGGCTGGCTGTTCAAGGTCCGCGTCACGGAGGAGCCGGCCGACCTGCTCTCCGCCGACGAGTACGTCGCCCACACCGCCGGCTGAGGAGTCGTAGCCGTATGACTGTCCTGAACACGTCCCTGCACGAGCTGGACCCGGAGATCGCCGCCGCGGTCGACGCGGAGCTCGACCGCCAGCAGTCCACCCTCGAGATGATCGCCTCGGAGAACTTCGCTCCGCTCGCGGTCATGGAGGCGCAGGGCTCGGTCCTGACCAACAAGTACGCCGAGGGCTACCCGGGCCGCCGCTACTACGGCGGCTGCGAGCACGTCGACGTCGCCGAGCAGATCGCCATCGACCGGGTCAAGGAGCTGTTCGGCGCCGAGTACGCCAACGTGCAGCCCCACTCGGGAGCCTCCGCCAACCAGGCCGCCCTGTTCGCGCTGGCCCAGCCCGGCGACACCGTCCTCGGCCTGGACCTGGCGCACGGCGGCCACCTGACCCACGGCATGCGGCTGAACTTCTCCGGCAAGCAGTTCAACGTGGTCGCCTACCACGTGGACTCCGAGACCGGTCTGGTCGACATGGCCGAGGTCGAGCGCCTCGCCAAGGAGCACCGCCCGAAGGTGATCATCGCGGGCTGGTCGGCGTACCCGCGGCAGCTGGACTTCGCCGAGTTCCGCCGGATCGCGGACGAGGTCGAGGCGTACCTGTGGGTCGACATGGCGCACTTCGCGGGTCTGGTCGCGGCCGGCCTGCACCCCAACCCGGTCGAGTACGCGGACGTCGTCACCTCCACCACCCACAAGACGCTGGGCGGCCCCCGCGGCGGCATCATCCTCGCCAAGCAGAACTTCGCCAAGAAGCTGAACTCCTCCGTCTTCCCGGGCTTCCAGGGCGGCCCCCTGGAGCACGTGATCGCGGCCAAGGCGGTCTCCTTCAAGATCGCCGCCTCCGAGGACTTCAAGGAGCGCCAGCGCCGTACGGTCGAGGGCGCCCGGCTGCTCGCCGAGCGGCTCAGCGCGGCGGACGTCCGCGAGGCCGGGGTGAGCGTCCTGTCCGGCGGCACCGACGTGCACCTGGTCCTGGTCGACCTGCGCGACTCCGAGCTGGACGGGCAGCAGGCCGAGGACCGTCTGCACGAGGTCGGCATCACGGTCAACCGGAACGCGATCCCGAACGACCCGCGCCCGCCCATGGTCACCTCCGGCCTGCGCATCGGTACACCCGCCCTGGCGACCCGCGGCTTCCAGGCCGAGGACTTCACCGAGGTCGCGGACGTGATCGCCGAGGCGCTGAAGCCGTCGTACGACGCGGAGGCCCTGAAGGCCCGGGTGAAGGCCCTGGCGGAGAAGCACCCGCTGTACCCCGCTCTGAACAAGTAGTTCCTTTATGTGGGGTGCCCCGCACACTGGTAGGTGAGCGGGGCACCCCACACCCTGTACCACCCGCACCACCCCCCGTATTGAGGAGTCCCCGTGGCCATCTCGGTCTTCGACCTGTTCTCGATCGGAATCGGCCCGTCCAGCTCCCACACGGTCGGCCCGATGCGCGCGGCGCGCATGTTCGCCCGCAGGCTGCGCAACGAGGACCTGCTGCCCTCCGTCACGTCGGTACGGACCGAGCTGTACGGCTCGCTCGGCGCCACCGGCCACGGCCACGGCACGCCCAAGGCGGTGCTGCTGGGCCTGGAGGGCGCCTCGCCGCGCACGGTGGACGTGGAGACGGCCGACGAGCGGGTGGAGGGCATCAAGCGGTCGGGCCGCCTGAACCTTCTCGGCGAGCACGACATCGCCTTCTCCTTCGACGACGACCTCGTCCTGCACCGCCGCAAGGCCCTCCCCTACCACGCCAACGGCATGACGCTGTGGGCGTACGACGCGCAGGGCGCCGAAGTGCTGGCGAAGACGTACTACTCGGTCGGCGGCGGCTTCGTCGTGGACGAGGACGCGGTGGGCGCGGACCGCATCAAGCTCGACGACACAGTCCTGAAGTACCCCTTCCGTACCGGCGACGAACTGCTGCGCCTGACGAAGGAGACGGGCCTGTCCATCTCCTCCCTCATGCTGGAGAACGAGCGGGCCTGGCGCTCCGAGGAGGAGATCCGCGCGGGCCTGCTGGAGATCTGGCGCGTGATGCAGGCGTGCGTGGCGCGCGGCATGTCCCGCGAGGGTATCCTGCCCGGCGGTCTGAAGGTCCGCCGCCGTGCGGCCGTCTCCGCCCGCCAACTGCGTGCGGAGGGTGACCCGTTGGCGCACGCGATGGAGTGGATCACGCTCTACGCGATGGCGGTGAACGAGGAGAACGCGGCCGGCGGCCGGGTGGTGACGGCCCCCACGAACGGCGCGGCGGGCATCATCCCGGCCGTCCTGCACTACTACATCAACTTCGTCCCGGGCGCCGACGAGGAGGGAGTGGTCCGCTTCCTGCTGGCCGCCGGCGCCATCGGCATGCTCTTCAAGGAGAACGCCTCCATCTCCGGCGCCGAGGTCGGCTGCCAGGGCGAGGTCGGCTCCGCCTGCTCCATGGCGGCGGGTGCGCTGGCCGAGGTGCTGGGCGGCAGCCCGGAGCAGGTGGAGAACGCGGCCGAGATCGGCATGGAGCACAACCTCGGTCTGACCTGCGACCCCGTCGGCGGCCTGGTCCAGATCCCGTGCATCGAGCGCAACGGCATGGCCGCGGTGAAGGCGGTCACGGCCGCCCGCATGGCGATGCGCGGCGACGGCTCGCACAAGGTGTCCCTGGACAAGGTCATCAAGACCATGAAGGACACCGGGGCCGACATGTCGGTGAAGTACAAGGAGACGGCCCGGGGCGGGCTCGCGGTGAACATCATCGAGTGCTGAGGAAGGCGAGTTGGGCGGTTGCCGTGGGGGCCGCCCGCTTCTCGTCGATCGTCGTGCTTCCGCGAGCCGAGTAAAGGGCGCTTCGCGTCGCCTTCGGCGATCGGCCTGCGGCCGACCCTTGACTCGGCTCGCTCCAGCACGGGGGAGAAGCGAGCGGGCGGCCGGGGAGAGCGGGGGTCTGGGCGGGTTTTCCCTTGCGTGGGCTGCGTTGCGGGCGGGGCTTCGGGGCGCGGTCGCGCCTCGCCCGCACGCCGGGTGGGCTTGGCGGCTTGCGGTGGGTGGGGGGTGGGGGCGGGGGTGGGGTGCGCGCTGGGTGGGTGGGGGCACGCCGGGTGGGGCCGGCGGCTTGCGGTCGGTGGGGGCGGGGTGCGCGCTGGGTGGGTAGGGGCACGCCGGGTGGGGCCGGCGGCTTGCGGTCGGTGGGGGCGGGGTGCGCGCTGGGTGGGTAGGGGCACGCCGGGTGAGGCCGGCGGCTTGCGGTCGGTGGGTGGGGCGTCACGGTCGCCGAGTAATTGGAGGATTGGGGCCGGGGGTGGGTGGGTGAAAGTGCAGGTGGGTGGGATTGGGGGTGGCCCGCATCTTCCCATCGTGCTCGCTGCCACCTCGGTCTATCCCGTGCGCCGCGCTGTGACGAGGAGTACGGCGACCACCTGCGGGACCTGTACGCGGCCGGCGGCATGTCGGCGGCTCCGGCCTTCCCGGCGGTGCTGGGCGCGGCGGGCCCTCCTTCTACTCCGCGAACCACTACATCCTGATCATGACGGACGCCCACAACGTGTCCCCGGCGATCTCCTCGACCGACCCGACGGACGCGGAGGTCGCGGAGGTCGCGGCCCGGCTGTCGCTGCTGGGCGCGGACCACGCCGGCATCATCACCTCGGACTGGTCGGCGGAGCCGGCGTCCGTGCTCGGATCGGTCACGAGCAGAAGCTGAGGTTCCGGGGGCGGCGGCGGATCACGCGTGCCAAGGTGGGGCATACACCACTCAACTCCTGTCACCCCACTGACGCGTAGGGGGTCCCCCATGCTGCACGGCATCGACGTGAGCGCGTACCAGTCCTCGTCGTACGACACCGACGGTCTCTCCTTCGTCTTCATCAAGGCGACGGAGGGCCGTTCGTACGTCAACCCCAGACTCTCCGCCCAGACCAAGACCGCTCGGGACGCCGGCCTGGTCGTCGGCTTCTACCACTTCCTGTGGCCCGGCAACCTCACCGCACAGGCCGAGTTCTTCCTCAGGCACACCCCCGAGAAGGCCGGCGACATCCTCGCCGTCGACTGGGAGACGACCAGCGCCGGGACGCACGCCAGCAACGCGGAGAAGGACCTGTTCATACGGAAGCTGAAGGAACTGCGGCCGCACCACCGGGTCGTGCTGTACGCGAACCGGCACTACTGGCTGAACGTGGACGTCACCTCGTACGCCGGCGACGGACTCTGGATCGCCGACTACGTCAGCGCGGGCAAGCCCCGTATCAAGGCGAAGTGGCGCTTCCACCAGTACAGCAGCGAACCCCATGACAAGGACGTGGCCGCCTTCGCCAACAAGACCGCCCTGCGGGCATGGGCCAAGAACGACTGACCGCGACGGGAGGCAAAGCGCGGTGACGATCCGTCCCGCTCCCTTCTGGGAGGCCCTCGACCCCGGGGACCGGGCCGCGCTGCTGCGGGCGGCGACCCGGATGTCGCTGCCCGCGGACCGGCAGTTCCTGACCCAGGGCGAGGACTCCGACCACCTGGTGGTCCTGCTGCACGGCTGGGTCAAGGTGGTCGCCCAGTCGCACGCCGGCTACCGCGCCCTGCTCGCGCTGCGCGGCCCCGGTGAACTCCTCGGCGAGCAGGCCGCGGTGGAGCGCCGGCGCCGCTCGGCCTCCCTGCTCACGGCCACCACGGCCGACCTGCTGAACCTGCCCGCCACCCGCTTCCAGGTGCTCGCCCGGGCCCGCCCGGGCGTCGCCGCGGCCCTGGAACAGACCCTCTCGCAGCGCCTGCGCGAGGCCGACCTGCAGCGCGCCGGCATCACCGAGCCGGTGCCCGCCCGGCTCGCCGTCCTCCTGCTGGACCTGGTGGAACGCTGCGGCCACCCGGACCCCGACGGCACTGGCCACCGCATCGGCCTGGCCCTCTCCCAGGACGACCTGGCCGGCCTGCTGCTGACCTCCCGGCGCACGGTGAGCCGCGTACTGGAGCAGTGGCGGGCCCGCGGGTGGGTCATGACGGGGCGGCAGGCGCTGCTGGTGCGGTCGGTGGACCAGTTGAAACGGCAGGCGTTCGGGGGGTGAACCGGTGCGCTGAGCACCGGCCCCCTCAGCAGGTCGTGTAACTCACCCCGTCCTTCGGCGCCTTGTAGATCCGGTAGCCGTCCGAGTCCGTCAGCTGGTACGTCACCGTCCACTGGTCGCAGGTGTCGTCGGGGCTGCCGGCGGGGCCGTAACCCGGGTCCTGGTGGCTGGTGAAGTTGAGGGTGGCCAGGGTGTAGTCGCCGTCGGAGGTCAGGTCGCCGAGGACGAAGTCGCTGTCCTTGGTGGTGGACATGACCTCCTTCCACTTGCTGCGGCTGGACTCGGAGCCGAGGTTGATCACCTCGGTGCTCGGGTCGTAGTACTTCAGCGCCGTGTCGTAGCGGTGTTCGTTGATCGCGCCGAAGAACTCGGCGAACGTGCGGGCGACGTCCTCGGCGTCGGGGTCGTCGGCGACCTGGGAGTAGTCGACGGTGGCGCCGGAGGTCACCACCTCGCCGGACGAGGTGGTCTCGTCGGTGGGGTCCGGGGAGGCCTGGTCGGTACCCGAGCCGTCGTCGGCGAACGTGTCCACGGTGGGCGTCACGGACGTCGGCGGGGACGGGGAGCCGGCCGAGTCGTCCATGTGGGTCGCCGCGTAGCCGCCGACCACGCCGACCAGCGCCGCGGCGAGCAGCCAGCCGAACCAGCGGCTGCCCGTCGAGGTGGTCTGCCGGGGCGAACCGTACGGGTCCGGCTGGATCGGGGGCTCCCACGGGAGGCCGCCCGGGTCCGGGTCCGGGGCGGTGGTGGGCGGCACGGCGCGCTTCACGCGGCTGTGTTCCAGTTCCAGCACGGGTATCCACTCGGCGAGTCCGGGCCGCCGCTGCTGGTCCTGGTTCTGGGCGCGCGACGCCAGATTCGCCAGCTGGGTGGAGACGGCCCTGAGCGGGCCGAGCTCCCTGCTGTCCTGGCTGCGGTTGAAGAACCGCGCGGCCAGCAGCCCGAACTTGTAGGAGTCCGTGGCGACCGTGGCCGTGGCCTTCTCCGGCGCGGGCACCTCGTAGTCGGGGGTGTCCACCTGCGCCAGCACGTCCTTGCCCCGGTACCGCATGGAGTCGCAGTCGATGAGCAGGCAGCGGGTCTGCCCCCGCAAGGTGAACAGGACGTTCTTCGGTGACAGGTCGCCCACCGCCACGCCGTGCCCGTGCAGCCAGTCGACGGTACGGGCCAGGTCGAGCAGCAGCTCCAGGCGCTGCGCGTCGTCGACGGGCAGACCGATGTGGGCCCCGTAGGAGTCCTCGTTGAGCAGGTACTCCGTGGCCTGCAGCTTGACCCCGTTCAGGACCGGGCTGCGCAGTTCGTGTTCCGGGCCCACGCGCCGCATGAGAAAGCCGGTCACCGTGGTCCGCGGGTTCCGCGACGGCCGCGGGTGCGTGGGTGTCTCCCCCCGGTACACCAGCACCGTCGGCCAGACCAGCCGGTCGTCCAGGAAGGCGCGGCCGACCGGGTCGAGCAGCTGGCGGAAGCAGACCATGTCGTACAGGACATCGGCGTCGTACGGGACGTCGGGCAGGTACTCCTTGTAGACCAGCGACCGGCCGGGGAACTTCCCGAGGGGGTCCGGCACCCCGTACACGATGCCCTGGCCGCCGCCGCCCAGGCGGTGCGCCGGGTAGTCACCCAGTTCCGAGGCCGACGTCCAGGGCACCCTCACGTCACTCATCGCGCCGCTCCCGGCGCTCCTCGGCGCGGCCACAGGGCCAGCAGGGTGCGGTCGTCGTCGAAGGTCTCGCGGTAGAAGTCGAGCGTGTAGGCGAAGGCCAACGGCGGCAGCGGACGGGCGAGTTCCTGGGCGCACAGCCGGGCCACGGCACCCCGCCCGTCACCGACGGGATCGCCGAAGCCGTCCGTGCCGACCAGCAGGACGCTGTCCGGATCGGGGACGTACTCGAAGGGGGCGATGTCGGCGGGCACGTAGGGCATGGGCCGGACGGCCGGGGAGAGCAGCCCGTCGGCGCCGAACGACTTTCCGCCCTTGAGCGGATAGACCTCATGGTTCTTGATCGCCCAGACCCCGGAGTCGCCCACCGACACGAGGGCGACGTGCACGCCCTGCGAGGTGGGGGTGGCCGCCCCGGCGACCAGGGTGGTGGCCAGCAGGGCGGCCGTGTCGTCCACGCTCGGGGTGTCCTGCACGCGCAGGATCCGGCGGGCCTGCTCGACCAGCTGCCAGTGGACCGTGCTCAGCAGTTTGTGCCAGTCGGTGACGAAGCCGCCGCCCGCGCGCACCTGGGAGAGCAGTTCGTCGACCGCGCTGCGGCAGGCGAGCTGGGAGCCGATGTGCGGCTCGCGCGCGTCGGACACACCGTCGGCGACGGCGAACACGACGGTGCCGGTGAGCTCGTCCCAGGCCGCCGCCGCGTCGTCCTCGCGCGGGCGGCCCTCGGCCCGGTGGGCATAGCCGCGCACCGAGGCCAGCCGCAGGTCGAGCGCGCTGGTCGACCAGCCGTCGCAGATGGTGTCGGGGCGGTACGACAGCCCGCCGGTCGGCGGTCGCGGGTCGAAGTCGGGGACGGCGCCGTCCACGGAGATGGGCCGCCAGGCGTCGGCGAGCTCTCCCCGCGGGGGCGCGGGCGCCTGTGTGCGGACCGACAGCACGCCGGGCGGCCAGTTCTGCGTGCCCTGCTGGTGGACGTAGGGCTCGCCCGGGGCCGGGTAGGCCCCGCCGGGCTCCGGGGCGGGACCGGGTTCGGCCGGTTCCTTCGGGTACAGGTCCGGGGCGGGGCCCGGCGGCGGAACACGCCGCCGCTCACCCCGGTCGTCGTCGGATCGTCGGTGCGGGAACAGGGCCACGTCAGATCACATCGATCGCGACGGTGAAGCCTTCCGGCTTGTCCACCACCAGTTCCGGGGACGGCGAGCCCAGTGACCGCCCGGAGCGGATCACGCTCTGGGTGAGGGCCGTGCAGAACTTGGCGATGGCGCTGCCGACGTCGACGCCCTTGTTGACGATGAAGCCGAACTGCGGCTGGGTGGCGACCTGGTTGATGGTGAGCGCGTCCGCGTCCACGATCCCGCACGCGATGATGTTCGGTGCGCCGAGGGTGGTGTTGCGGTCGGTGAGGCGGCGGTGCGCGTCCTGCCAGTCCTCGCCGTGGTTGGGCAGTCCGTCGCTGAGGAAGAACACGGCGGGCCGGTGCACCTGGTAGCCCTCGCGCTTGAGGGCGTTCACGTCGTTCGGGATGCGCACCATCAGGTCCTCGAAGGCGGCGAGGTAGCTGGTCATGCCGCGGGTGCGCAACCGCGGGAACTCGTTGGCGCCGCGCAGGTCGACCAGGTGGACCCGCTCGACCACGTCGTCCGAGAAGCCCAGCACCGAGAAGCGCACCTTGGCGGCGGCCATCGGCTCGCCGAGCAGCGCCTGGTGCAGCGAGCGCAGGCCGTCGTTGAGGTCGTCTATGTGCTCGGCCATCGAGCCCGACTCGTCGGCGAGGACGTAGATGGGGAGCAAGTGCCCCCGGTTGCTTTCCATCATCGTCTTTCCGTTCTTGCGTGGTGGTGACTGCGTGGGTGGTGTGGGCATGCGGGCATGTCAGAACGCGTCCTCGGCCCTCCGGAAGCCGTCGGGCGGGCTGACCGCGAACTGGGGGTCGCCGGAGGCGATCCGGCGGGCGTAGCCGACGACGCTGTCGCGCAGGAAGGCGGCGCAGCTGTGCGCGGCCGACACGGCGTCCTGGTTGGGCGGCGCCATGAAGGCGAACTCCGGCCGGGTGGCCACACCGCGGATCGCGAACGTGTCGGCCCGGTCCAGGCCCAGCGCGATGAGGTGCGGCGCGGCCGGGTTGCCGGCGGTGTCGGTCAGCAGGCGGTGGGCGTCCCGCCAGCCGTTGCCCTCCTCGGGCGCGCCGCCGGTGAGGAAGTGCACGATCGGCCGCAGCACCTGCGCCCCCTCGCCCTTGACCACGCCGACGTCCTGCCCGACGACGGTCTTCAGCAGCTGGAAGGCGTGCCCGTACGACAGCCCCGGCCGCCCGGTGAGGATGGGCGTGCGCGTGCCGGGCGTGACCGTCTCCAGCTGGAGCCGGGGTTCCGTGGTGGCGGCCATGCCGAGGACGGACAGCCGCAGCGCCGAGGAGAGCTCGGGGGTGGAGGAGAGCGCGGAGTGCAGGTCGTTCAGGCCCCGGTTGAGTTCCTCGAGGCAGTCGCGGCCGAGGGACTCGTCGAGCACCAGGTAGATCAGGGCGGTGTAGGCGGGGGTGGTGGGGCGGCCGGTGTAGGGCGGGACGGGGTCGCCGACGACGGTGGTGCCGGGGCCGTAGGGGCCGGTGTGGTCGCCGGCCCGGGGTGGGGTGTAGGCGGGCTGGGTCTGCGTCGGAGTGTACGAGGGCGGCGCCTGGGCCGGTCCGGCGGTGGACGCGGCGGCGGGCGCCGTCGCGAGCTGGGCCGGCGGGGCGTCCCAGGGGCGGGCGCCGGTCAGCTGCGGGGTGCCGGCGGCCGGGAGCTGTGCCTCGCCGCCGGTGGCGCGGCCGACCGCGTCGGTCAGCAGCGACCGCATCACCTCCAGGTCGCCGGCCTGCACCAGGTTCTTCTCCGCCATCGCCTGGAACAGGCCGAGGGCGCGCTGGTTCTGCAGCTCGGCGGTGGCGAAGCGGGCTTCCTCCAGTTTGCGCATCATCTCGAAGGCGCCGGCGGCGTCCTCCGGATGGGTGATCAGGTAGTGCCGGATCAGGCCCTCGCTGGTGGTGAGGGTGTCCTTCAGCGCCGCCGCCTGTCGGGCCGTGGCCTCTATCTCCAGCTCCTGCTTCTTGGAGTCGAGCTGGCCCTGGCGCAGGACGTCGCCCATGTTGGGCACGTGCTCGGCCTGGCCGAGGGTCTCGCGCCGCCCGGCGTCGATCAGGGACTCCAGGTAGGCCCTGGACTTGTCGTCGGGCCGTACGGTCACCTGGCAGCCGTACACGATCAGGCCCTCGGCGAGGGTGACCTGCTGGGCGCACTTCTGGTTCAGGTAGTGCTGGAGGCCGAAGGAGTCCTCGATGGCGAAACGCTGTCCGGCGCCGTGGAAGAGGCTGGTCAGGTAGTTGTGCACCAGGGGCAGCGGGTTGTCGATGCCGGAGCGCACCACGGCCTTGGCGCCCTCCCAGCCGTCGACACGGAAGGCGAAGTCGACCTTGACCTCGAAGGCGTGCACGCCGTCCCGGGAGACCAGCGGGTTGCGGCCGAGGACGGCACTGCGCTGCCGGGGGCGCAGATCGACCTCGTAGCGCATGCGGTACTTGGAGAAGACCTGCTGCGAGGGCGTCATGGGGCGGCCGTCGAAGCACTCCACCTCGCCGGACGCGGTGGCGTAGACGACCGCCAGATGTGGTTCGGTCGCCTTGGTGGGGCCCAGCGCCATGCGGGGTACCGGCGTCCGGTTGGCTATCAGCGAGACCGGGTCGTTCACCGGCCACCTCCTGGCTGAGTGGGGCGAGCGGGCTGTGCGGTCCGCAGGGCGGCGCCGAGGACGGCCGACGAGCGGGGCAGGGGACGGAAGCGGTCGCGGTCGGTCCAGTGGGCGGCGTAGCGCCGCAGGAGCAGGCCGGCCCGGGGGCTGCGGGCGGCGACGTCGTCGACGAGGATGCGGACGAGGTCGTCCAGGAGCTGGGGGTCGGCCTCGGCCTGGGTGGCCCAGGCCTCCAGCACGGTCCCGGCCTGGTCGGAGAAGACCTCGCCGCTGATCGCCTCGGCCCACAGGTAGCCGATCAGCCGGCGCAGTTCACCGCCGGGCGGGCTGTCGGCGGCCAGGCTGAGCAGGGTGGGGCGGCTGCGGCCGGGCAGGCCGCCGGCCGGGGGTTCGTCGGTGATCAGGGCGTTGGCGAGGATCAGGAAGGCCAGGTGCCCGGTGGGGCGGCTTGCCGGTTCGTGCGCCATCTCGGCGAGGGCGCGCAGCACCGCCGGGGCGTTCGCCCGGACGTCGTCCTCCATCAGGTCGGCGACCGCGTCGCCGATCTCGATGGCGACCTGGATGTGGTCGACGGTGCCGAGCCGGGTGAGGGCCTGGACGGCGGTGGGCAGGTCGGCGCCGCCCAGGCACAGGCCGTAGGCGCGGGCGGCGGCGGCCTGGAACTGCCAGGGCCCGCCGAGGTACCAGCCCTCGACGAGGGTGCGCACGCCGGGCCGCAGCGCGGGGTCGCGGGCGCAGACGCGCAGGGCGTAGGCGATGGCCTCGCGGCGCCAGTAGCCGGTGTCCTTGTCGCGGATCCACTCGGGGAAGACGAGGGTGCTGATGGCGTCGAAGGACTCGGTGGCGACCAGGCCGAGTGCGGTCCCGGCGAAGCTGCGCACCTGCTGCGAGGGCTTGTCGACCAACTCGGCGAGCCAGTCGAGGAGTTCACCCTGGATGGTGTACTGCGACCAGGCGTGCCGGATGATCCGCGCCGGGTAGTCGGGGTTGCGGTACTCGGCGACGGTGCAGGGCAGCCAGCCGTTGTCGCCCCGGGTGACCGCGGTGACGGTGCGGGCGCGCAGCTTCTCGTCGAGCATCCGGCGGGACTGGCTGAAGGGGTCCTGGCGCAGCGGTACGGGACCGTGCTCGACGCTGGCGGTCAGCACGCCCCGGTCGCTGCGGAAGCGGTCCAGGAGGGTGCTCGCGGCCATGGCGACGTACTCCTGAGGCAGGCCGCCGAGGACGGCGAGGGCGACGGCGTGGGTGCGCAGGCCGGTGTCACCGAGGCACTCGAACCATTCCTCGGGGCCCTCGCCGCCGGTCTGGTCCATCCGGGCCCGGACCCGCTCCGGGTCGACGGTGCCGGTACCGTGCTCGTGCCCGATGACCTCGGCGAGGCGGGCGGCGTCGCGGCAGGCGGCGCCCAGGTCGAGCAGTTCCTCGCACAGGTCCCTCACGCCCGCCGCAGCGAGTGCGCGTTCGGCGTCCTCCTCGCCGAGCCGGTGCGCGAGGTGGGCCAGGAGGACGTCGTGCAGGACGTCGGGGCGGGCGATGCGCTGGACGTACTCACCGACGCCGCGGCCGAGTTCGGCCTCCGGGCCGGCGATCAGCACCAGGCGGGCCTCGGCCTGCAGCAGCAGGTCCTCCAGGCCGGCCAGCTGGGGGCCGCGCAGCTCGCCGAGGTCGGCGGGCCGGTCCAGCAGCAGGCCCGCGCCGCTGCCGAGCTGCTTGAGCTCGGTCAGCCGGGTCAGTTCGGCGACCGAGTCCAGCAGGTAGAAGGACGTGGCGTGCGCGGAGATCAGCAGCCGTACGGCCGCGGCGGTCTTGCCCGCGCCGCCGGGGCCGCGCAGCACGACCGAGCGGCGCTGCCAGGCGTCGGCGACGACGTCGTCCCAGCGGGGCGGCGCCTGGAAGGTGTGCCGGACGGTGTCCACGATGCCGGCGGCCAGGGCGCGCAGGACGACGCCGCGTTCCCCGCCGGCATGGATGACGATCTTGTCGCCCTCGACCCGGTCGCCGCCGATGTGCGTCCAGGCGGTGCGCAGCAGCCCGGCGCGCAGGCTGCCCTGACCGGCGCGGGCGGTGGCCTGGCGGGCGGTGTCGTTCGTACCGACGGTGCTGTCGGGGGGTGCGGGCTGCTGGGCGTCGCCCTGCTGACCACCGCCGCCCTGCTGGGGGGCGCCGCCGTCGCCGCCGGCGCCCGGGCCGGACGGGGATGCGCCGCCGCCCTGGCCGCCGGCACCCGGTGGAGGCGCGCTTCCGGGCTGTCCCTGCGGGGCCCCGGGGCTCGCGGCGGGTGCGGCCGTCGTGGGCTGTGCGGTGGTGGGCTGCGGGGCGGCGGGGGTGCTCATGAGCCGTCCGCGGGGGTGGTGCGGTGGGGCGGGACCGGGTGCCCGTAGTGGTACTCGGTCTTGTTGCCGTTCACGTAGTCACCCTGGACGTACGGACCGTTGACGGCCACCGCGCCGTCCCCGACGGCGATCTGGCTGTTCGTCACACCGCTGATGTACGACGCGGGCGGCGGGACCGTGCTCCCCGGTCCGGTCCCGCCGCCTGCCGCTCCCGCGTGGCCGCCCGTGCCGGGGCTGCCCCCGGGTCTGCTGTCACGTGGCGGCTCCCCCGAGTCCGCGGGAAGTCCGGGCGGCGCCGGGTAGCCGGGTACGGTGACCCAGCCCCGGCGCGGCTCGCCGTGCTTGGTGACGAAGTCGGCGGGCAGGTAGGCCGCCGGATCGATGCCCGGGTAGCCGCCCAGCACCACCTTCCGGTGGATGTCCTCGGAGACGACCACCACCAGATGGGCCCGGCCGGCCCGGGCGAGCACCTGCTTGACGGGGCCCGCGTCCACCAGCCGGGCCAGGTCGTTGATGGCGTTGCCGGTCCATAACTGGCCCTGCTGGATGACCAGCCCCTGGTTGAGCCCGACCCGCAGCCGCATCCGGTGGTCGTGGTTGTACTGCCCCCGGTGTGCGACCAGGGCGTCCTCCAGGCCGCGCACCAGCTCGCGCAGCAGCCTGGTGGGGCTGGTGCCGATCGGGATCAGCAGCAGCATTCCGTCCCCGCGGTCCTGCCAGGGGCACTGGTCCAGGTCGAGCCCCGCGCGCCGCAGCGCGAACGCGACGACCTGGTGCATGCTCTGGTGAAGTGTCGCCTGCGTGGTCTCCGGGCGCAGACTGAAGTCCTCGATGTCGAGGAGCACGATCCAGTGGCTGAGCGGATCGTCCGGAACCAGCATGTGCGACCTCCCGTGCCGGAGCAGGGCGCGCGTGCGCCCCGCGCATCTCTGGATAGGACCTGCTGTCGGCAGTGTCTACGCCATCTGGCGCACAATGCCCTCTTGCCAACGTGTTCGCCGAGCTTTCCGGCACAACGTCACACGTACGCGTACGATGCCTCATCGGCGTTCATGAAACCCCCCGAACGGAAACTGTCGTTCCGTCATAATCCGTGTCCTGGATGGTAGTTCGCTGTCAATGGCAAAGCGCAGAAAGACGGTGGAGGGGGCCCGGGTGCGCCAGTTCCGCGTCCCGCCGCAATTGCTGCTGGGGTTCCTGCTCGGCCTGGTGGTCGTGGTGTTCGCCCGCTCCTGCGGCGGCGAGGCCGGCCCGGGAGGCAGCCCGGCGGCGGCTTCGGCTCCTTCGGCCGGCGGCGGATCGCCGGTGACACGCGCGGGCGGCGCCCCTTCGGGCCTGCCCGCGCTGTGGCCCGCGCCGCGGAGCGTGCGCCGTGACGCCGGTTCGGTGCGGATCGGCCGCAGTGTGGCGGTGCGCTCCGACGCCGGGACCGACGCGGCCACGCTGGACGCCGTCACCCGTGCGCTGCGCGCGGGCGGTGCGCGGGAGGTCCGCCTCGGGGACGCGCCCAGGTCCGGCGAGCTGCTGGTCACGGTGGCCTCGGGCGGTATGCCGGCCGAGTTGTCGGCGCTGCGGGTGCAGGGGCCCACCGCCCTCGCCGCCGGCGGATACGTGCTCGCCGTCGGCAGGGACCACGGCCGGCCCCGCGCGGTCCTCGCCGGCGCGGACGCGGCCGGCGCCTTCCACGCCGCCCAGACCTTCGCCCAGCTGGTCCGCCCGGTCGGCTCGACGGCGGCCCGCACCGAGCTGCCCGCCGTGCGCGTCCGCGACTGGCCCGCCACCGCGGCCCGCGGGATCGTCGAGGGCTTCTACGGAAAGCCCTGGACCCGGCAGGAGCGCCTGGACCAGTTGGACTTCGCCGCCCGCTTCAAGCTCGACACCTACCTCTACAGCCCCAAGGACGACCCGTACCTGCGCTCCCGCTGGCGCGAGCCCTACCCCGAGGCACAGCTCGGCGAGCTGCGCACCGTGGCCCGGCGGGCGGACGCCGACCACGTCTCCTTCGTGTACGCCCTCTCCCCCGGCCCGTCGATCTGCTACTCCTCCGCCACGGACACCGCCGCGCTGATCGCCAAGTTCCGGCAGCTGTGGGACGACGCCGGCGTACGGGCCTTCGCCGTCCCCCTGGACGACATCGACATCGACCGCTGGAACTGCGCGCGCGACGCGGCCGTGTACGGCAGCGGGCGGGGCGCCGTCGGACGGGCCCAGGCGGCCCTGCTGAACAAGGTGCGGCACGAGTTCCTCGACGCACGCCCCGGCGCCGCCCCGCTGCTCACCGTGCCCACCGAGTACGACGGGTCGACCGCGAGCGCGTACAAGAGCGCGCTGGCGGCCGGGCTGGACCGGGACGTCACCGTGATGTGGACCGGCCCGCAGATCGTCTCGCCCGGCATCCGCGCCGGCCAGGCCCGCGCGGCGGCGGAGCGGTACGGGCATCCGGTGCTGCTGTGGGACAACTACCCGGTCAACGACTACACCGCGCGGCACCTGCTGCTGGGCCCGTACACCGGTCGTGACGAGGGCCTGCCCGGAGCCGTGGCGGGCGTCCTGGCCAACCCGATGCCCCAGGCCGCCGCCTCCGATCCGGCGCTGTTCTCGATGGCCGCGTACGCCTGGAACCCCACGGCATACCGGCCCGCCGAGGCGCTCGACGCGGGCCTGGCGGTGCTGGCCGACGGCGACGAGCCCGCCCTGACCGCGCTGCGCGCCTTCGCCGACGTCAACCGGGCCTCGCGCCTCGACACCGTGCAGGCGCCGCGACTGGCGGCGCTCACGGCGGCGTACTGGCGGGGTGACGCGAAGGCCGGGACCGCCCTGCGCGAGCGGCTCACCGTCCTCGCGTCGGCCCCGGACGCGGTACCGGCATCACTGCGCGGCTCGGCCGCCCCGTGGCTGGCGTGCGCCAGGGACTGGGCCCGGGCCGCCCTGGCCGCGCTCGACGTACGCGACGGCAAGGGGTCCAGGTCCCGGGTGCGGTCCCTGCGGACGGCCGCCCGCTCCCACACGACCGTGGACTGGAAGGGCCGGACCCTGGCGGTGGAGGTGGGGACCGGGGTGCTGGACGCGTTCGTGGCGCGGGTGGTGGGTCAGTAGGCCGGGCGGGCCCGGTGGCTACCCCCTGAAGTCCGCCGGGCGCTCCGGGGACGCCTCCGCCAAGGCCTTCTGCACGGCCTCCACTCCTGCCCGCAGGCCGTACACCGGGGTGCCGGGCTGCTGGCGCCAGGAGTCGTCGATGCCGCCCGCGTCGACCGTGTCGAAGCCGAGTTCGTCGACCAGGCCGCGGACCACGCGCTTGGCGGCCTCGTCGTCGCCGGCCACCGGCAGGGCCATGCGGTCGGGGGCGCCGGCCGGGCGCGGGCGCTCCAGGATGTCCTGGGCGTAGGTGCCGTTGAAGGCCTTGATCACGGGGTGGCCGATCTGGCGTTCGGTCCAGCGGCTCTCGGTGAGGCCATCGTCCTCGATTGCCGCGATACGGCCGTCCCGCTGCTGGGGGTAGTAGTTGCCGGTGTCGATCACGGCGACCCCTTCCGCCGCACCGTCCAGCAGGCCGGACGGCAGGTCCGGGACCGCCTTCAGGGGGACGGTGACCACGACGACCTCCGCGCCGCGTGCCGCCTGCTCCACCGGGACGGGGGTCGCGCCCGTCTCCTCGGCCAGTTCGGTGAGCGTGTGCGGACCGCGCGAGTTGGCGACGGAGACGTCGTGACCGAGGGCAGTGAGCCGCCGGGTGAGGTTGCCGCCGATGTTGCCCGCGCCGATGATGCCGATCTTCATGACTCGTCTCGCCCTTCCGGGGGGTCGGTGAACAGCCTTGGCCTGCCTGTACAGGTCACCACCAACCACGGGACAGGGCGCGCTATTCCGGCTCGCCCGGACTTCGGACCCGTACGGCGGTCTTGCCGGTGTGCCGGTTCGACTCCATCAGGCGGTGGCGCATGAGGAAGGGGGGCGCCCTTCCGGACGCCCCCCTTGTCCTCGGGCCCTCGCGTCACTTGCTCAGGTACGCCCAGAACTCGTCGAACGTCAGGACCTTGTCGCCGTTGAGGTCGCGGGTCCTGATGACGGCTTCGGCCACCGAGTCGGTGACGTTCCAGTCGCCCCCCTGGGCCAGGGCGGACTTGAGCTCGGCGGCGGTGATGAAACCGTCACCGTCCGCATCGATCCGCTGGAACTGCTTGCGTGCTTCCTCGATGTCCGCCACCGATCCGCCCCTCTTTGTCGCGTTTCTCTGGTCTTGCTGGCTCACTGCCGCTGGTCAGATTAACCGGCCCCGTGCGCGTCCAGTGCGGCGACCACCCAGGCGAACTCCTCCCGGTGCGCCGGCAGGGGCTCAGGCGCTCGGTGATCCCCCACTCGCGCGCGTCCCCCGCCAGCTCGACGAGGCGCTTGGCGAACCGGAGTGAGGCACCGGCGGGCACGTCCGGCCCGCGGTCGGCCGCGTTGAACTCGGTCGACCTGCGCATCCGCGCCCGGCACCCGGGATCCTGGATCATCTCGGCCAGCTCCACCCAGGCGTCGACCTGGTCGTGCGTCGGGTCGTCCGGCAGGCCCACGGCCGGACGCCACATCCGCTGCCGGATCTCAGGGTCGAAGGTGCCGAGTCCGTCGGGCATCTCCTCCACGAACTCCTCCGGGATCCGCCTGTGCTCGGCGGCCGGCGGCCGTGCCAGTCTGTTCGTCAGCGCCGTCTCCTCCGCACTCGAACCGCGTCGCGCCACCGTGGACGGCACCGCCCGGGTCCACTTCCAGGGAGCGGATCTGCGCGTCGAGGGCGGTCACGGTGCGCGGCCGCCACCTCCGCGACCGTCGTCTCACCGGCCGGCACCCGCGCACGTGAGCCAGGCCGAGACCGAGCTCGCGCAGGGTGCGGATCAGTTCCGGGCGGGCGACGGACCCGGCGTCGTACAGCCGGTGTCCGCCCGAGGAGCGGGCCACCGGGGGAAGGGTGCCCTCGTCGGACCAGTAGTGGATGGTCCGCACGGTCAGTCCGGTGGCCCGGGCCGGCTCGCCGATGGTGAAGAGGGGGGTGCCGTCTGCGTTCACACCGGCGAGTGCGGACCTTCCAGTGGGTGGAGACTCAAGGAGCCCGGTGGCGGCTCACGACAGGCCCTCTAGCGGAAGATGCCCGTGTGGCCGAGCGAGTAGCGGCCCGGCTGGGGGTAGACGGCCAGGCCGTGCGGGCCGCTGCCGACCGGGATGCGGGCCAGCTGGGCACCGGTGCGGGTGTCGATGGCGTACACCTCGGAGTCGTAACGGCCGGACAGCCACAGCACCTTGCCGTCCGCCGAGACCCCGCCCATGTCGGGGCTGCCGCCGTCGGGCAGGTGCCACTTCTTGGTCAGCCCGCGCTGGCTGAAGTCGAAGACGGAGATGCTGCCCTCGCCCCGGTTGGAGATGTACATCTCGCGCGAGTCCCGGCTGATGTACAACCCGTGGGCACCCGCGCCGGTGTACAGGAACCTGGGCCTGTCGAAGGTGTCGCCGTTGAGGATCCACAGGCCGTTCGCCATCATGTCGGCGACGTAGAACCGCCTGCCGTCGGGCGAGACCTTGACGTCCTGCGGCATGGCGCCGTCGAGGGGCAGCTTCTGCTGGTCGATCACCTTCATCTGCTCGGTGTCGACCTTGAGGAGTTCGCCGCTGAACTCGCAGGAGACGATGAAGTACCGGCCGTCGAGGGAGAAGTCGGCGTGGTTGACGCCGGCGCAGCTGACCGGGACGGTCTTGACCGTCTTCATGGTGTGCGCGTCACGGAAGACGAGTTCGCGGTCGAGGGAGGCCATCACGACGGCGTACCTGCCGTGCGGCGTGAAGTACAGGTTGTAGGGGTCGTGGACGTCGACCTGCCGGCCGGCCTTTCCCGTCCTCGGGTCGATGGGTGTGAGGGTGTTGCCCTTGTCGTCGTTGACCCAGAGGGTCTTCAGGTCCCAGGAGGGCACCACGTGCTGGGGCTGCCGGCCCACCGGGATCGTGTCGATGACCTCGTACGTCTTCGGGTCGATCACGGAGACCGTGTCGGAGTCGGTGTTGGGGACGTAGACCCGGGACGGGAAGTCCTTCACCACCGGGGAGAGGCGGTTGGGGCGGTCCGCGGCGTACACGTCGCTCGGGTCGAGCACGGGAGGCATCCCGGGCAACCCGTCGACCCGCGCCTTCTTCACCCGGGGCGGAACGGGCGGCTTGCTGACGAGGGCCTCGTCCTTGACGTGCCGGGTACCGCCGCCGCACGCGGACAGCAGCGTCAGGGCGGCGAGGGCGGCACCGGCGACCAGGGCGCGGGCGTGGGTGGGATGCATCAGCTCAGCAGCTCCGTGGTGGTGACCGCGCGCAGTCCGCGGCGGCCGAGTTCGTGGAGTACGGCGGGGAGGGCGGCGACCGTGTCCGGGTAACCGAAGTGCAGGCTCACCACGGATCCGGCGCGCGCCCGGTCCAGGACCGTGCGGGTGATGGCGGGGGCGCCGGGCCGGGTGTAGTCGAGCGAGTCGACGTCGTACGACAGCACGTGCGGGTAACCCGCCTCCCGGGCCAGCCGGGTGACCAGCGAGGAGGCGGTCGGGGCGCGGGAGGGCCGGAACCAGGTGCCGATCGAGCCGGTGAGCCGCTTGAGGCGGTCCGCGCAGGCGGTGATCTCGGCGCGGGCGTCGGTCTCGGACATGGCGTTGATCGCGAGGTGGCGCTGGGTGTGGTTGCCCAGGTCGTGACCGCCGTCCAGGATCCGGCGGGCCAGGCCGGGGTGCTCGTCGAGCCAGCCGCCGACGGCGAGCACGGTGATCCGGGCCCCATGTTTCTCGGCCTCGCCGAGCAGGTGGCGGGCGAGTGCGGGATCGCCCTGGCCGTGGAAGGTGAGGGCGACGCGGAGGCGGGTGCGCGGGCCGTGGGTGATCTGGACGGGGTGCCGGGGGAAGGTGCGGGGCGCGGGGGCCGTCCGGGGTGTGGCCGCCGGGCGGCCGGATACGGGGGCCTGCGCTGCGGACGCGGCGGGGCGCACGGAAGCGCCGGTCTCCGCGCATCCGGCGGCGAGCGCGCCCCCGGCGGCGAGCCCGGCGCCCGCGCGGAGCACTCCGCGTCGGTTGGTCGTGGTCACCCGCACCATTTAAGGGGCGCCAGGCAAGAAAACCCCCCATTAGCCCGACCAGGGGACGATTTCGGGTCGCGGTGCGCACACTCGGCCTGCCCGGCGTCCGGGGACGAGACACCCCTCACGCGGTCGCACCCGGAATCGGCCCGCCCCAGGACCTAGCGGTCGGCGACCCGCATCTCGAACCAGGTCGTCTTGCCGCGCGGCAGCAGGTCCACGCCCCAGCGGTCGGACAGCTTGTCCACCAGGAACAGGCCCCGGCCGCTGATGTCCGTCTCCTGAACCGGCATCAGGCAGGGCAGCCCGCGGGAGGGGTCGCGGACCTCGACGCGCAGCCAGCCGCGGCGGCGGCGCATACGGAGGCCGAAGACGCGGGCGCCGGTGTGCCGTACGGCGTTGCCGACGAGTTCGGAGACGAGCAGGACGACGTCCTCCGTCATCTTCGGGGTGAGCTCCCACTGACGCAGGACGACGACCTGGGCGAGCCTGCGGGCGGTGGCGGCCGACTCCGGGCGGGACGGCAGCGGAACCTCGGCCTCCGTCGGATTGCCGAACAACTCGAGCGCCTTGAGCGCCCGTTCGTCCTCGACCGCAGGCGACCAGCGCGCCGCGGTCGCACGGCCGTGTCCCCGCGGCTGTTCGATGCCCTCCAGCCCCGCCATGCCCCCATCATGGCCGCCCGGAGCACCCCCCGGGGGCCGTTCCCGAGGAATACGCCCCCCGGACGCTACCGTTTCGCAAGCCCTCTCCGGCATATGCCGATGGCACTTTGGAGGCATCGGCACCCCGTCCGGCCTGCGGTGACGGCTCGCTCCCGGGCAAGCGACGGGCACCTGCGACAAGGCAGGGTTAAGGCTGTCATAAGGCTGCCATAAACCGCCCCAACGAGGGACCCGACCGGACGCCGCGTCAATTGCCGGTATTCGGCGGGAGGTTCAGAGGAACTTGGCCTTGCCGGGCCCCTCCTCCACGAAGCTGCGCATGCCGCGCTCCCGGTCCTCGGTGGCGAACAGCCCCGCGAACCAGTTCCGTTCGACCGCGAGCCCGGTCTCCAGGTCGGTCTCCACACCGGTGTCGACGGACTCCTTCGCCGCGCGCAGCGCGATCGCCGGTCCCTGCGCGAGCCTGGCGGCCCAGGCGTGCGCCTCGGCGTACACCTCGGCGGCCGGGACCACCCGGTCCACCAGGCCGATCGCCAGCGCCTCCTCGGCCTTCACCATGCGGCCGGTGAAGATGAGGTCCTTGGCCTTGGAGGGGCCGACCAGCCGGGGCAGCCGCTGGGTGCCGCCCGCGCCCGGGATCAGGCCGAGCAGGATCTCCGGCTGGCCGAGCTTGGCGTTGTCGGCGGCGATGCGGTAGTCGGCACACAGGGCCAGTTCGCAGCCGCCGCCCAGCGCGTACCCCGTGACGGCGGCGACCACCGGCTTGGGGATGCGGGCCACGGCGGTGAAGGAGTCCTGCAGGGCGCGGGCGCGCAGGACCATCGCGGTGTGGTCCATGGCCTGCATCTCCTTGATGTCCGCGCCCGCCGCGAACACCTTCTCGCCGCCGTAGATCACCACGGCGCGCACGTCGTCGCGGCGCGTGGCCTCCTCGGCGAGTTCCTTGAGCCGGTCCTGCGTGGCGACGTCCAGGGCGTTCATCGGGGGGCGGTCGAGGCGGAGGGTGCCGACGCCTTCGGCGACTTCGAGATTCACGGTCATGGGCAGCAGGTTAACGGCCATTAACGGCAGTGGGCCCGGTGCCGTCCGTCACAGCACCGGGCCCGTGCGTCAGCGCGGGCTCACGCCTTCCACTTGTCCCACGGCATGTTCCAGCCGTTGAGCCCGTTGTCCGGGTCCACGGTCCGGTCGTGGGAGTTCTTGACGACCACCACGTCACCGATCATGGAGTGGTTGAAGAACCAGGCCGCCGGCACCCCGCTGTCGTAACCGCCCTTGACGTCGCGCAGGCCCACGCAGCCGTGGCTGGCGTTGTAGTTGCCGAAGGCGCCGCCGCCCCAGTAGTTGCCGTGGATGAAGGTGCCGGAGGTGGTCAGGCGGATGGCGTGCGGGACGTCCTTGATGTCGTACTCGCCGCCGTAGCCGACGGTCTCACCGTTCATGCGGGTCTCGGTGAGCTTCTCGCTCATGACCATCTGGCCGTTCCAGGTGTCGTAGCCGGGCTTGCCGGTGGTGACGGGGATGGTCTTGATGGTCTTGCCGTCCTGGGTGACCTTCATCGTGTGCTTCTTGGCGTCCACGACGGAGACCTGGTTGCGGCCGATGGTGAACTTCACCGTCTTGGCCTGCTTGCCGTAGACGCCGTCGCGGCCCTCGACGCCGTCGAGGTTCAGCATCACGGTGACCTTGGTGCCGGACTTCCAGTACTTCTCGGGCCGGAAGTCGAGGCGGTCGTTGCCGAACCAGTGGCCCTCGACGTCGACGGCCGGCTCGGTCTTGATCTGGACGGCCTTCTCCACGTCCTGCGGATGCGTGATGCCCCGGGTGAAGCGGATGGAGAACGGCATGCCGACGCCGACCGTGGAACCGTCCTCGGGGGTGAAGTAGCCGGCGAAGGTGTTCTTCGGGGTCAGCGTGGTGAAGCTGGAGTCCTGGGCCGTCTTACGGCCCTCGGAGTCCTCGGCGACCGCGTGCACGGTGTACTTGGTGGCGGCGGCCAGATGGGTCGAGGGCGTCCAGCCGGCGCCCCCGCCGGTGATCGTGCCGGTGATCGTGGTGCCCTTGTCGTCCTTGACCTCGACCTCGGTCAGCTTGCCCTTGCCGGCGGTGACCTTGAGGGCGCCGCTGGTGTCGACCTCGGTGGCGCCCGACTTCGGCGAGATGGTGACCACGGCGTCGGACTGCTTGCTCCGCGCGTCCTCGCCCTTCCCGTCGCCGGAACCGGACCCCGAGTCCGAGTCGCCCCCACCGCACGCGGTGACGGCCATCAGCAGCGCGCCGGCTATGAGCACCGGCCAGCCCTTCCGGCCCCGCCGCCGGCCCCCACCCGACGCCCCCGATATCGGCCGCACGTTCAAGACTTCTCCCCTCCGCGGGCCTGGTCAGACCCGCGCCCCGGCGCGCCCCACGCACGCATCGGCGCATATTAACCGCAAGGTTTTGGGGATCGTGTCAGGCAATGGTCACCGTTCCGTCGCAACATCAACCACTGCCACCGGCGCCGTCCGCCGGGTCACTTGACCGCGCTGCCCGCCTTCCACTCCTTCCACCCCATGTTCCACCCGCCGAGGCCATTGTCGGGAGCGACCTTTTTGTCATTGCTGTGCACGACCTCGATGACGTCCCCGACGAGGCTGCGGTCGAAGAACCAGCCCGCGGGCGTGTCCGAACTGCCGCCCTTGACGTCCCTGAGGCCCACGCAGCCGTGGCTGACGTTGACGTGCCCGGGGGCGTCCGGGGCCCAGTAGTTGCCGTGCAGGAAGGTGCCGGAGCTGGTGAGCTTCATGGCGTGCGGGACGTCGGGGATGTCGTACTCGCCGCCGAAGCCGACCGTCTGGCTGTTCATGCGGGTGACCTCGAGCATGTCCATCACCACCATCTTCCCGTTGTAGGTGGTGGTCTTGGGGGCGCCCGCGGTGATGGGCACGGTGGCGAGCAGTTCGCCGTCCCGGCGCACCTCCATGGTGTGCTCGGCCGCGTCCACCAGCGAGACCTGGCTGCGGCCGACGGTGAAGGCGAACGTCTTGTACTGCAGCCCGTAGACGCCGGGCGCCGCCTCGACGTCGCGCAGCCGCAGGTCGACGGTGACCTGGGTGCCGGGCTTCCAGTAGTGCTCGGGGCGGAAGTCCAGGCGGCTCTTGCCGAACCAGTGCGGGCGGATCTCCACGGGGGGCTGCGCGGTGACGCGGACGGCCCGCTCGACGGCGGCCCGGTTCTCGATCTCCCGGCTGAAGTCCAGGGAGACGATCATCCCGGTGCCGACGGTGGCGCGGTTCTCGGGGGTGACGTATCCGATGAACCGCTCCTCGGGGACGTACGTCGTGAAGGTGGTGTGCCGCGCCGAGCGATGCCCGTCGCCGTCCCGCGCCACCGCGTTCACGGTGTACTTGGCGGCCAGCGCCAGCCTGCGCCCGTCGGGCTCCCAGGTCGTGCCGTCCTCGGTGAGGTGACCGGGCACCGGGGTGTCCTGGGCGTCCTGGGACCGGACCACGGTCACCGACTCCAGGCGCCCGCTGGACACCCGTACCCGCAGCCGCCCGTCCGGCCGTACGTCCTTGCTGCCGTCGTCCGGCCAGACGCGGATGGTGTCCTCGGGGGCCGGGGGTTTGCCCAGGACCCGGTCGATGCCGATGTCGTCCGTGACGTCCGGACCGCAGCCGGTGGCCCCGGCCAGCAGTCCCGCCCATGTCAGTACCGCGGCCAGCGCGACGCCCGCGCGCCGTGCGCGCCCTTGTGCATGCCTCACGAGGGACTCAACGACCGCCCCGCCCTGGGGAAACGTGAGTGCGACGCCAGGGCTGGGCAGAACAGTGGGGAGGACGACGCGACGGGGCACACGGCGGGACCCCGCGTGCCCGGTTCCACGCCGTTCCACGAGCCGCGGGAGGCTGACCACGTGACCAGCTCGGCCGAGCAGCAGGTAGTGGCGGAACAGCGCGCCGCAGTGGTGAACGGCACCCGGCACGCCGCGCCGCCCACCGTGCCGGCCTGGCCGGGCGCGCCCACCCCGCTGGGCGCGCGCTTCCGGGTCGGCCCGGACGGCGTGGCGGGCACCAACTTCGCGCTGTGGGCGGCCGGCGCGGAGGCGGTCCAGCTGTGTCTGTTCGACGAGGGCGGCCGGGAGACGCGGGTGCGGCTGACCGAACTGACGCACGAGATCTGGCACGGCTTCGTGCCCGGTGTGATGCCCGGCCAGCGGTACGGCTACCGGGTGGACGGCCGCTGGGACCCGTGGACCGGCGCCCGCTGGAACCCGGCGAAGCTGCTCCTCGACCCGTACGCGCGTGCGGTGGACGGCGCGTTCGGTCTGCCGCCCGAGGTGTACGGGCACGTCCGGGACTGGCCGGACCAGCACGTCGCGGACACCGTGCGCGACGACCGGGACTCGGCGCCGCACGTGCCCAAGGGCGTCGTGGTCCACGATGACGACGACTGGGCCGACGACCGCCGCCCCAAGACACCCTGGGCGGACTCGGTCATCTACGAGCTGCACGTCCGGGGCTTCACCCAGCTGCACCCGGGCATCCCGGAGGAACTGCGCGGCACATACGCCGGTCTCGCGCACCCCGCCGCCATCGAGCACCTGGTGAAACTGGGCGTCACGGCCGTCGAGCTGCTGCCCGTCCACCAGTTCGCGCACGAGGACCACCTGCTGCGCCGCGGCCTGAAGAACTACTGGGGCTACAACTCCATCGGCTACTTCGCCCCGCACGCGGCCTACGCGGCCTCCGGGACGACGGGTGAGCAGGTCGGCGAGTTCAAGCGCATGGTCCGCGCGCTGCATGCGGCCGGCATCGAGGTCATCCTCGACGTGGTCTACAACCACACGGCGGAGGCGGGCGAGCTGGGGCCCACCCTCTCCCTGAAGGGCATAGACAACCGCGGCTACTACCGCCTGCAGGACGACGCCCGCCGCTACGCCGACTACACCGGCTGCGGCAACACACTGCACGTGGTCCAGCCGCAGGTCCTGCGGCTCATCACGGACTCGCTGCGCTACTGGGTGACGGAGATGGGCGTGGACGGCTTCCGCTTCGACCTGGCCGCCGCGCTGGCCCGCTCGATGCACGACGTCGACATGCTCTCCCCGTTCCTCGCGGTGATCGCCCAGGACCCGGTGCTGCGCCGGGTGAAGCTGATCGCCGAACCCTGGGACATCGGATCCGGGGGCTACCAGGTGGGCGCCTTCCCCCCTCTGTGGACGGAGTGGAACGACCGCTACCGGGGCGCCGTACGCGACTTCTGGCGCGGCGCACTGCCCGACGTACGCGACCTCGGCTACCGCCTGTCGGGCTCCAGCGACCTGTACGCCTGGGGCGGCCGGCGCCCCTATGCCTCCGTCAACTTCGTCACCGCGCACGACGGTTTCACCCTGCGCGACCTGGTGTCCTACGAGCGCAAGCACAACGAGGCGAACGGCGAGGACAACCGGGACGGCTCGGACGACAACCGCTCCTGGAACTGCGGGGCGGAGGGCGAGACGGACGACGAGAACATACGGGCCCTGCGCCGGCGCCAGCTGCGCAACCTCCTCACCACCCTCCTGCTGTCCACGGGCGTCCCCATGTTCGTGGCCGGCGACGAACTGGGCCGCACCCAGCGCGGCAACAACAACGCCTACTGCCAGGACAACGAGATCGGCTGGCTGGACTGGAGCCTCCTGGACGACCCGGACTGGCGCCCCCTGTGCGACCTGACCTCCCGGCTGATCGCCCTGCGCCACCGCCACCCGGTGCTGCGCCGCCGCGCCTTCTTCTCCGGCCGCGCCCACTCGGCGGACGGCCTGCGGGACCTGGCCTGGTTCACCTCCCGGGGCACGGAGATGACGGAGGGCGACTGGTACGCGCCCGCCGCCACCCTCGGCATGTACCTCTCGGGTCGGGACATACCCGGCCGGGACGAGCGGGGCGCCCCGATCCTCGACGACAGCTTCCTCGCGATCCTGCACGCGGGCGAGGCCCCGGCCCGGTTCGTGCTGCCCGGCCCGCCGTGGGCGGAGCGGTACGAGGTCGTCGTCGACACCTCGCGGGAGGAGCAGGAGGAGGCGCCGGCGGTGGTGCACGAGGCGGGGACGGAGATCACGGTGCCGGGGCGGACGGTGCTGTTGCTGAGGGTGGGCTGAGCGCCCTCCCGTCGGTCTGCTCAGGCCCCCGGTCGGCACCGTGAACCGGCCGGCGCCGGGACGCCCGGTCCCTCGACGCACTCCACGGTGGTGGTCCTGCCGGGGTTCGGCCCATCGGCCGTCGCGCTGGACGGGGCGTCGGCCGATCGGTTGACGCGGCCGTACGGCCCTGGACAGAGCCCGGTACACGCTGGTCGGAGGACCGACGACCGAGCCCGGTCCGGCCAAAACTCGGTGGGCGTTGTCAGTGCCGGTCCGTAGGCTCGCGGTGATGCCCACGACACGTGCAACCACCGCCGAGGACCGTTCCGCCGTCCGTACCCTCCTGCGCCTGTGGCCGTACGTGCGGCCCGTGCGGATACGGCTGTTCACCGCCGGGTTCGTCGCGGTCGTCGCCTCCTGTTCGGGGCTGGTGATCCCGCTCGTCCTGAAGTGGATGGTGGACGGGCCGGTGGCCGGCCGGGATCCGGGCGGGGTGTGGCTGGGCGCGCTGTACCTGCTGCTGCTCGGGATCGCGGAGGCGGTGCTGTTCGGGCTGCGGCGGTGGCTGGTGGCGCGGCCGTTGTCGCACGTCGAGGCGGAGATGCGGGCCGGCCTCTACCGGCATCTGCAACGCCTGCCGGTGGCCTTCCACGACCGGTGGGGCTCCGGCCAGTTGCTCTCGCGGGCCACGACCGACCTGATGCTGCTGCGCCAGTTCCTGGTGTTTCCGCTGACCTTCCTGCTGGTCAACGCGGTGACGATCCTCGTCGGCGTGGGCATCATGCTGACGCAGGACTGGGTGCTGGGGCTGGTCATCCTGGGGCCCGCCGTGCCCGTGATGGTGACGTGCTTCGTCTTCGAACGGCGGTACGCCCACGTGGCGCGGCTCGCCCAGGACCAGGTCGGGGACCTGACGACGGTCGTCGAGGAGAGCGTCCTCGGGATCCGGATCATCAAGGGCTTCGGGCGGCACCGCAGCCAGGCGCGGGCGTTCAGGGAGCTGTCGGGGACGCTGCGGGGGACGGAGCTGCGCAAGGCCCGGCTGCTGGCGACGATCTGGTCCGTCGTCGTGACGCTGCCGGAGGTGGCGGTCGGGGTGGCGCTGGTGTGGGGGGCCGTCCGGGTGGCGGACGGTGACCTGTCGCCCGGGACGCTGGTGGCGTTCCTGAGTACGGCACTCGCTCTGCGGTGGCCGGTCGACTCCATCGGGTTCCTGTTGGCGATGAGTCAGGAGGCGGCGACGGCCACGGAGCGGTACTTCGAGGTGATGGACGAGGAGCCGGAGTCCGACGCGGCCGACGTCACCGCGGAAGCCGGCGCGGACAAGGGCATCCGGTTCCACAACGTCCGCTTCCGCTACCCCGACGCCCCGCCGGACTCCCCGCCCGTCCTCGACCGCGTCGACCTCCACATCCGCCCCGGCGAGTCCATGGCCCTGGTCGGAGCCACCGGCAGCGGGAAGACCACCCTCACCGCGCTGATCCCCCGCCTGCACGAGGTCACCTCCGGCCGGATCACGCTGGACGGCGAGGACATCACCGCGATGTCCCGCGCGCAGCTGCGTTCGAAGGTCGCCGTCGCCTTCGAGGAACCCACCCTCTTCTCGGCGAGCGTCGGCGACAACGTCCTCATGGGAGCGGACGACGACGCCGGTACTCCGGAGCTGGAGCGGGCGCTCGCCGTCGCACAGGCCGAGTTCGCGCACGCGCTGCCGCAGGGCACGGACACCCGGGTCGGCGAGCAGGGCCTGAGCCTGTCCGGCGGCCAGCGGCAACGGCTGGCGCTGGCCCGGGCCGTGGTCGGCAGACCCCGCTTCCTCGTCCTGGACGACCCGCTGTCCGCGCTCGACGTGCACACCGAGGCCGCCGTGGAGGCCGCTCTGCGCCGGGTCCTCGCGGACACCACCGCGCTCATCGTGGCCCACCGCCCCTCCACCGTGCTGCTCGCCGACCGCGTCGCCCTGCTCTCGGGCGGCCGGGTCGCCGCCGTCGGCACCCACCAGGAACTCCTGCGCGGCAACTCCGAGTACGCCCACCTGATGTCCGGGGAAGAGTCCGCAAGGACGTCCGGGAAAGCGTCCGGGAATGCGTCCGGGAAAGAGGAGGACGAACGATGACCGCGGCCCCCACCACGCCGGTCCCCACCACCGGCGAGGAGGAGGAACTCCCCCGCCCACCCGCCGCCGCAGACCCCTTCGACCGGGACGTCCTGCCCACCCCGCCCGGGGCCACGGCCGCCCTGCTGCGGTCGCTGCTCGCCCCGATGCGGGCCCGGGTCGCGGTCACCACGCTCCTGCTGCTGCTCCAGCAGGCGGCCGTGCAGGCGGGCCCGCTGCTGGTGGCGTACGCCCTCGACAAGGCCGTACCGGCGCTGCGCGAGCACGGTGACCACGGGCCGCTGATCGCGGTCGGCGTGGGCTGTCTGCTGTGCGCGTTGGTCTCCGGCGCGCTGCAGTACACCTTCATCGAGGCCTCCGCCCGGGTCAACCAGGACGTGCTCCTCGACCTGCGCGGCCGTATCTTCCGGCACGCGCAGGCGCTGAGCATCGACTTCCACGAGCGGTACACCTCGGGCCGGCTCATCTCCCGGTCCACGACGGACGTCGAGTCGCTGCGGGAGCTGCTCAGCGAGGGGCTGCAGGAACTCGTCACGGTGATCCTGTCGTTCGTGTACATCGCGGCGATGCTGCTCTGGCTGGACCTGGGACTCGGCGCGGTGGCGGTGGCCTCCTTCGTGCCGCTGTACCTGCTGATCCGGATGTACCAGCGGCGCGCGGGGCGGGTGTTCCGGGCCCGGTCCACGGCGATCGCGGCGGTGATCGTGAAGTTCGTGGAGACGATGAACGGCATCCGGCCGGTGCGCGCCTTCCGCCGCGAGGCCGTCAACGACGCCGGCTTCCGGGTGCTGAACCGGCGGCACGAGCGGACCAACGGCGACGCCCTGCTGGAGATGGCCCGCTATGTGGTCTGCTCCCGGCTGGTGGCCAACACGGCCGTCGCGCTGATCGTGCTGTGGGGCGCCTACCGGGTGGCGTCCGGCTCGCTGGCACTTGGCGTGCTGGCGGCGGCGGTGCTGTACCTGCGGCGGCTGTACGACCCCATCGACCGCCTGGGCATGTTCCTCAACTCCTACCAGTCGGCGGCCGCCTCCCTGGAGAAGATCGCCGGGCTGCTGGCGCAGACGCCGTCCGTGCCGGAGCCGTCGAAGCCGGGGGAACTTCCGCCGCTGGCGGGTGAACATCCCGGCCGTGAGGTCGTCTTCGAGGGGGTCCGGTTCGCCTACCGCACCGGCGGTGAGGTGCTGCCCCGCTTCGACCTCACCATCCCGGCCGGGCAGACGGTCGCGGTCGTGGGCTCCACGGGCGCGGGCAAGTCGACGCTGGCCAAGCTGCTGGCCCGGTTCTACGACCCCTCCGACGGGCGGGTCCTGCTGGACGGCGTGGACCTGCGCGAGCTGGCCGTGCCCGAACTGCGGCGCGGGGTCGTCATGGTGACCCAGGAGGCGTTCCTCTTCTCCGGCACGGTCGCCGAGAACATCGCGATCGGGCGGCCGGACGCCGGCCGGGAGGAGATCGAGCGGGCGGCGAAGGCGATCGGCGCGCACGAGTTCATCAGCGCGCTGCCCGACGGGTACGACACGGACGTCCGCAAGCGGGGCGGCCGCATTTCGGCCGGGCAGCGCCAACTGGTCGCCTTCGCACGCGCGTTGCTCGCCGATCCGGCGGTACTGATCCTGGACGAGGCGACCAGTTCCCTGGACGTCCCGGGCGAACGGGCGGTGCAGCGGGCCATGTCGACGGTGCTGCGGGGCCGTACGGCGGTGGTGATCGCGCACCGGCTGTCCACGGTGGAGATCGCCGACCGCGTCCTGGTGATGGAGCACGGCCGGATCGTCGAGGACGGCGAACCGGCCGGACTGATCGCCGGTACGGGGAGGTTCGCCGACCTGCACCGGGCGTGGCGGGACAGCCTGGCGTGACGGGAAGCCGATGACGGGGCCGACGGAGACGGGGGACACATGATCGACGCGTACGAGGATCCCGGGACGCCCGACTGCCGCGGCGGCTGGCGGTACCTGTGGTGGCTGGTGAGGTGCCAGCCGGGCCGGTCGCTCGCCGGTGCGCTGCTCGGCAGCGTGTGGATGACGCTGATGGCCGCGGCGCCGTACCTGATGTCCCGGGCGATCGACGACGGGCTGGTGCCGGGTGACCTGGGCGCGCTGTCCTGGTGGACGGTGGCGCTGTTCGTCGTGGGGGCGTTCAACTCCTGGCTGAGCATCGTGCGGCACCGCACGATGACGCGGGTGCGGATGGACGCCAACTTCCGCACGGTCAAGGTCGTCGTGGGGCACGCGGTCCGGCTGGGGGCCGCGCTGCCGCGCCGGGCGGGGGCCGGGGAGGTCGTCACGATCGGCGTGGGGGACGTGCAGACCATCGCGCAGGCGCTGACCGTGGTCGGGCCCGGGGTGGGTGCCGTGGTGGTGTACGGGGTGGTGGCCGGGCTGCTGCTGTCGATATCGGTGCCGCTGGCGGCCGCGGTGCTGCTCGGGGTGCCGCTGTTCGTGCTGCTCGTCGGGCCGCTGACGGTGCGGCTGCAGGGTGCGGAGACCGAGTACCGGGAGCGGCAGGGCGTGCTGACCGCGCGCATCGGCGACCTCGCGGGAGGGCTGCGCGTCCTCAACGGACTCGGCGGCAAGGAGCTCTTCGCGGATGCCTTCCGGCGGGACTCGGGGCGGCTGCGGGAGCAGGGCTACCGGGTGGGCGCGGTGGCCAGCTGGATGCAGGCGCTCGGGGTGGGCCTGCCGACGCTGTTCCTGGCGGTGGTCACCTGGCTCGGGGCCCGGACGGCGGCTCAGGGTGACATCACAGTAGGCGAGTTGGTGTCGGTGTACGGCTATGTGGCGGTCCTGGTGGGGCCGGTGGCGTTCTTCGTCCAGATGGGCCACGACCTCAGCCGGGGCGTGGTGGCCGCTCGCCGGGTCGTACGGCTGCTGCGGCTGGAGCCGGAGCCGGACGACGGCACGTTGTCCCCGCCCGCCGAACCGGCCGCGCTGCACGACTCGGAGTCCGGGGTGCGGGTGCCGCCCGGGCGGCTGACGGCGTTGGTCGGCGCGCGGCCCGCGGAGACCGCCGCCGTGATGGACCGCCTGGGGCGGTACGTCCCGTCGGACGTCACCTGGGGCGGGGTACGGCTGGACGCCGTGCCGCTGGCCGAGGTGCGGGCGCGGATCCTGGTCGCCGACAACGAGGCCGACCTGTTCGCCGGGCCGCTGCGGGAGGTGGTCTCCGGGCGCCTGGAACGCGATGAGGCGGTCATCGCACGGGCGGTGCGCGCGGCGGCGGCCGACGACATCGTGCAGGGCCTGCCGGACGGCCTGGACTCGGCGGTGGCGGCGCAGGGCCGCAGCCTCTCCGGCGGCCAGCGGCAGCGGGTCCGGCTGGTCCGGGCGCTGCTGGCCGATCCCGAGGTGCTGCTCGCCATCGAGCCGACGTCGGCGCTGGACGCCCATACGGAGGCCACGGTCGCCCACCGGCTGCGCGTGGCACGCGAGGGCCGTACGACGGTGGTGACGACGTCCTCCCCGCTGGTCCTGGACCGTGCGGACACCGTCCACTACCTGGTCGACGGCAAGGTTTCCGCCACCGGCGCCCACCGCCGACTCCTGGAGGAGGAGCCCGGCTACCGGGCCCTGGTGGCCCGGGACACGGACGTCGAGGAGGCCGTACGGTGACACCGGCCGCGAGTCAGCTGCCCGTGGCGGAACGGGCGGAGGTCCGCCGGTCCGCCGTGCGGCTGGTGCGGGCCGACGGGCGGGCCTTCGCCGCCGTGCTGGCGCTGAACGCGCTGGCCGCCGGGGCCGGGCTCGCCGGGCCGTGGCTGCTCGGCCGGATCGTCGACGAGGTGCGGGCCGGGCGCGGGGCCGGGGCGGTGGACCGGTTGGCGCTCGGGATCCTGGTGTGTGCGCTGGCCCAGCTGCTGCTGGCGCGCTGGGCGCGGTACGTCGGGCACCGGTTCGGCGAGCGCACGCTGGCCCGGGTCCGCGAGGAGTTCGTCGACCGGGCGCTGGCGCTGCCCGCGTCCGTGGTGGAGCGGGCCGGCACCGGTGACCTGACCGCGCGCGGCACCGCCGACGTGGGCGTGGTCGGGACCACGCTGCGGGACGTCGGGCCGGAGCTGCTGGTCTGCACCGTGCAGGCGCTGTTCACGCTCTGCGCGGTCTTCGTCCTCGACCCGCTGCTGGGGCTGTTCGGGGTGCTCGGGCTGACCCCGATCTGGCTGGCCCTGCGCTGGTATCTGCGCCGGGCCCGGGACGGCTACCTCGCCGAGGGCGCGGCCACCTCAGAGGTCGCCGAGATCCTCGCGGCGACCGCGTCCGGGGCGCGGACGGTGGAGGCGTTCCAGCTCCAGGACCGGCGGATCGCGGCGAGCCGGGACGCCCTGGAGACCTCCCGGCGGACCCGGCTGTACACGCTGTACCTGCGGACGGTGTTCTTCCCGGCGGTCGAGGTGTCGTACACCATCCCGGTGGCGGGCATCCTGCTGATCGGCGGGGTGCTGCACGCGCACGGGATGGTGGGGCTGGGCGCGGTGGTGGCGGCCGCGCTGTACCTGCGGCAGTTCACCGATCCGCTGGACCAGATCCTGATGCGGGTGGAACAACTGCAGAGCAGCGGCGCCTCGTTCGCCCGCGTGGAGGGGCTCGCCCTGGCCCCGCGGGGCCAGGGGGAGAGCGGTGCGCCGGCTCCGGCGGACGACCGGATCGACGTGCGCGGGGTGCGGTACGCCTACGAGCGCGGCGGCGAGGTGCTGCGCGGGGTCGACCTGACCGTGCGGCCCGGGGAGCGGCTGGCGGTGGTCGGCCCGTCCGGTGCGGGCAAGACGACGCTGAGCAGGCTGCTCGCGGGCGTCGACGCGCCGGGGACGGGCACGGTGACGGTGGGCGGGGTGCCGATCGCCGGTCTTGAGCCGGAGCGGCTGCGCCGCCAGGTGGTGCTGGTCACCCAGGAACACCATGTCTTCCTCGGCACGGTCCGGGAGAACCTGCTCATCGCCGAACCGTCCGCCGGCGACGAGACGTTGTGGGCCGCGCTCACCGCGGTCGGCGCCGACGGCTGGGTGCGCGAGCTGCCGGACGGCCTGGACACCCGCCTGGGCACGGGCGGCTGCGCCACGGACGGCTCGCAGGCGCAGCAACTCGCGCTCGCCCGGGTCGTCCTGGCCGACCCGCACACGCTGATCCTGGACGAGGCGACCGCCCTGCTGGACCCGGCGACCGCCCGGCACACCGAGCGCGCCCTGGCCGCCGTGCTGGAGGGCCGTACCGTCATCGCCATCGCCCACCGCCTGCACACCGCGCACGACGCCGACCGGGTGGCGGTGATGGAGGACGGCCGCCTCACCGAACTCGGCACGCACGAGGAGCTGGTGGCGGCCGACGGAGCGTACGCGGCGCTGTGGCGGACGTGGCATGGGGGCCAGGACTAGAGCGTCCGTATATCGAACGCGAACATCCGGTCAACGAACTGTTTCCGGCCAAATTCCTGACGCGCTCCTGACAGATGCGCGCGCCGCTGCGACCCTTCCCACAGTCGCTTCACAGCAACCCCACAGTTTCACCGCTGTGATCTCCCCTGGCCGCACGCCCGCGGCCACGCAGAAGGAGTCCGTGTTGAGAAGCAATTCCTCGCGCAGACGCACCTCCCACACCCCCTCCCACACCACCGCACACCGCGCCGCCGCCGTCGCCCTGGTCGGCGTCACCGCGCTGATCGCCGCGGCCGTCCAGTCCGGCGCCGCCGGCGCCGCCCCCGCCAAGACCCCCTCGGGCAAGGTCGACCCGGCCCACGTGGCGGTCCGGCTCACCCCCTCGCAGCGTGCCGAGCTGATCCGCGACGCCGGTGCCGCCAAGGCCGGCACGGCCAAGGCGATAGGCCTCGGCGCCCAGGAGAAGCTGGCCGTCAAGGACGTCGTCAAGGACGCCGACGGCACGCTGCACACCCGCTACGAGCGCACCTACGCCGGCCTGCCCGTGCTCGGCGGTGACCTGGTCGTCGACACCGCCAAGTCGGGTGCCACCGAGCGCGTCATCAAGGCGACGAACGCCCCGATCAAGGTCGCCGGCCTCACCCCGGCCGTGAGCACGAAGAGCGCCGAGCAGCAGGCCGTCCGGCGTGCCAAGGCCCTCGGCGCCACCAAGCCGGCCGCCGCCGGCGCCCCGCGCAAGGTGATCTGGGCGGCGAGCGGCAAGCCCGTCCTGGCGTACGAGACGGTCGTCGGCGGCCTCCAGGACGACGGCACCCCGAACCAGCTGCACGTCATCACCGACGCGACCACGGGCAAGAAGCTCTACGAGTACCAGGGCATCGAGACCGGCACCGGCAACACCCAGTACAGCGGCCAGGTCACGCTGACCACCACCCAGTCGGGGTCGAACTACACCCTCACCGACGGGGCACGCGGCGGCCACAAGACGTACAACCTCAACCACGGCAGCTCCGGCACCGGCACGCTGTTCTCGCAGACCAGCGACACCTGGGGCAACGGCAGCGCGTCCAACGCCGCCACCGCGGGTGCGGACGCACACTACGGCGCCGCGCTCACCTGGGACTTCTACAAGTCGGCCTTCAACCGCAGTGGCATCAAGAACAACGGCGTGGGGGCGTACTCGCGGGTCCACTACGGCAACTCGTACGTCAACGCGTTCTGGGACGACAGCTGCTTCTGCATGACCTACGGCGACGGGTCGGGCAACACCCACCCGCTGACGTCCATCGACGTGGCCGGGCACGAGATGAGCCACGGTGTCACCTCCGCCACCGCCAACCTGAACTACAGCGGCGAGTCCGGCGGTCTCAACGAGGCGACCTCCGACATCTTCGCCGCCGGTGTGGAGTTCTACGCGAACAACTCCTCCGACGTCGGCGACTACCTCGTCGGCGAGAGGATCGACATCAACGGCGACGGCACCCCGCTGCGCTACATGGACAAGCCCAGCAAGGACGGCGCGTCCAAGGACAGCTGGTACTCGGGGATCGGCGGGGTCGACGTCCACTACTCGTCGGGCCCGGCGAACCACTTCTTCTACCTGCTGAGCGAGGGCAGCGGCGCCAAGGTCGTCAACGGCGTCAGCTACAACTCGCCCACGGCGGACGGGCTTCCGGTCACCGGCATCGGCCGGGACAAGGCGCTGCAGATCTGGTACCGCGCGCTGACCACCAAGTTCACCTCCACCACCAACTACGCGGGCGCCCGCACCGGCACGCTCGCGGCGGCGGGTGAGCTGTACGGCACCTCGAGCGCCGAGTACAAGGCGGTGCAGGACGCCTGGGCGGCCATCGCGGTCGGTTCGCGCTCGGGTGGCGGCGGCGGTGGCGGTACCTCGTACGAGAACACCGCACCGGTGTCCATCCCGGACAACGGGCCCGCGGTCACCTCGGCGATCACCGTCTCGGGCAGGAGCGGAAACGCGCCGAGCAACCTTCAGGTGAGCGTCGACATCACGCACACCTGGCGTGGTGACCTGGTGATCGATCTGGTCGGTCCCTCGGGCACGGCCTACCGGCTGAAGAACTTCAGCTCGTCCGACTCGGCGGACAATGTGAACGAAACGTACACGGTCAACGCCTCCTCCGAATCGGCCAATGGTGCCTGGAAGTTGAAGGTCCAGGACCAGGCCGCGCAGGACGTCGGAACGGTCAACAGCTGGAAGCTGACGTTCCCGTAACCGCAGCGTACGGCGCCGCGCGAGGGCGCCGTCCCGGCGGTTCGACTCCCCGGGGCGGCGCCCGTTCACATTCCCGAAATGTTTACCGGGCGGTCGATTTTCAGCCAACATCACTTCGGGGTCCTGACATGTACGCGCCCCCGGTGCCACCCTTCCTTCACCCGCCGCAGCAGCACAGCAACTTCACAACACACTCCGGCCAGTAACCCCACGCTGCCCGGACTCCCCCACGAAGAAGGAGCTTGAGTGAGCCCCGTCTACGCGCGTCACAAGCGCACCACTCTGGCCATCGCCACCGCTGTCGCCGCCGGAGCACTGCTCACCACCGGGCTGACCACCAGCGCGTCCGCGCAGACCCCGACCGGGTCCGCCGCCGCCAAGCCGCCGGCCGCCGCCCCGACCCCGCTGTCCGCCGCCGCCCGCACCACCCTGATCCAGAAGGCCCAGGCCGACGCCACCGAGACCGCCCGGAACATAGGCCTCGGCAGCAAGGAGAAGCTGGTCGTCAAGGACGTCGTCAAGGACGCCGACGGCACGGTCCACACCCGCTACGAGCGCACCTACGCCGGCCTGCCCGTCCTCGGCGGCGACCTGGTCGTCCACACCACCAAGGCGGGCAGGACCGAGGGCGTCACCAGAGCGACCAAGTCGGCCGTCAAGGTGGCCTCGCTCAAGCCGCAGATCGCCGCGTCCAAGGCGGAGAAGCAGGCGCTGACCGCCGCCAAGGCCCTGGGCTCCGCGAAGACCTCCGCCGACGGCGCCCGCAAGGTGATCTGGGCCGGCTCCGGCAAGCCCGTCCTCGCCTACGAGACCATCGTCGGCGGCCTCCAGGACGACGGCACCCCGAACCAGCTGCACGTCATCACCGACGCGGCCACCGGCAAGAAGCTCTACGCGTACCAGGGCATCGAGACCGGCACCGGCAAGAGCCTGTACTCCGGCACGGTCAGCCTGAACACCTACAAGTCGGGCTCGACGTACCAGCTGTACGACACCACGCGCGGCGGCCACAAGACGTACAACAAGTCCCACGGCACCAGCTCCTCGGCGGGCACCCTGTTCACGGACGCCGACGACACCTGGGGCACCGGCGCCGCCTCCAGCTCCAGCACCGACCAGACCGCGGCCGTCGACGCCGCCTACGGCGCGCAGGAGACCTGGGACTTCTACAAGGCCACCTTCGGCCGCAGCGGCATCAAGAACAACGGCGTCGCGGCCTACTCCCGTGTCCACTACGGCAACGCGTACGTCAACGCCTTCTGGGACGACAGCTGCTTCTGCATGACCTACGGCGACGGCGACGGCAACACCCACCCGCTCACCTCGCTGGACGTGGCCGGCCACGAGATGAGCCACGGCGTCACCTCCAACACCGCGGGCCTGGACTACAGCGGCGAGTCCGGCGGCCTGAACGAGGCCACCTCGGACATCTTCGGCACGGGCGTGGAGTTCTACGCGAACAACTCCTCCGACCCCGGTGACTACCTCATCGGCGAGGAGATCGACATCAACGGCGACGGCTCCCCGCTGCGCTACATGGACAAGCCCAGCAAGGACGGCGGCTCCGCCGACTACTGGTCCTCCAGCGTGGGCAGCAAGGACGTGCACTACTCGTCCGGCGTCGCGAACCACTTCTTCTACCTGCTGTCCGAGGGCAGCGGTGCGAAGACGATCAACGGAGTCTCGTACAACTCCCCGACGTACAACGGCTCCACCGTCACCGGCATCGGCCGCGCCAAGGCGCTGCAGATCTGGTACAAGGCGCTGACGACGTACATGACGTCGTCGACGAACTACAAGGGCGCCCGCACGGCGACCCTGAGCGCGGCGTCCGCCCTGTACGGCTCGACCAGCACCGAGTACAAGGCGGTGGCGGCGGCCTGGTCCGCGGTCAACGTCAGCTGACCCTGCGCACCTGACAGCGGCGGCCCCCGGGACGAAGGCGTCCCCGGGGGCCGCCCTACTCTTGGGCCCATGTCCTTCACCTATGAGGCGGTCGGCGCGACCCGCGAGGATCTCGCCGCCTGCCCGCCCGGCTTCCACCCCATGAACGTACGCACGCGGATCGGCGAGGGGGAGCAGGTGTTCCACCGGGCCGCCGAGGCGGTCCTCACCTGGGAGATGCACCGGGCGATCGGCGTCGGCATCGACGCCACCGCCGAACGCGCCGCCCCCGAGGTGGATGTCACGGTCACCCTGGCCGGGGTCATCAAGGCCCCCTGCCGGATCGTCTGGACGGTCGAGGAACCCCGCCGTGCCGGCTGGGCCTACGGCACCCTGACCGGCCACCCGGAGTGCGGCGAGGAGGCCTTCGTGGTGGACCGCACGGGCGACGGCACGGTGTGGCTGACGGTGGCGGCGTTCAGCCGGGCGGCGAAGTGGTATGCGCGGGCGGGCGGTGCGGCGACCCGAGGCCTGCAGCACGCTTACGCACGGCGGTGCGGGGCCGCGCTGCGGAAACTGGCCACCGAGCCGGAGGCGCCGTAGGTCAGTCGATGGTGCGGGGCACTCCGGGCAGATCGACCTCAGTCGTCGGGCAACCGCCACGCCGTGGGGCGAGCTCGTCAAGTGGAGGGTAGGGGTCGGAGTTGCCCGGCGAATGCGCAGGTGGGCGGGCTCAGTGGTGGCCCATGTCTTCCGATCCCACCCGCGGCACCCACCTGCCCCGGCGCGCAGGGACTGCCGACAGTGGTCCGCTTCCCTCCCCTCGGCTGAGGGCGGCAAGGGCGGGCGAAGGCCGCCCGCCCGTCGGCGTCAGCGCATCAGCACCCCCGCCCCGTCCACCACCTCCTCCGAAGGCACCGCCACCAGGCCCGCTTCCGCGGCGGAGGCGAGGAGGGGGTGGGTGGGGAGGATGCGGACCGTGTAGCCGTAGGGGCCGGTGCGGTCCAGGGAGAGGGGGCCCTCGTAGAGGAGGCGGCCCTCCAGGTCGGGGGCGCCGGTCGGCTTCAGCGGGACGACCGTGGCGTCGGTGATGCGGTCCTCCGCGTCCACCCGGCCGGACACCGCCTGCACCTCCACGTCGTCCGGGCCCAGTTCGCCCAGGGCCACCCGGACCCGCAGGCCCACCGTGCTGCCCAGTTCCGCGGTGGCGGGCGTCGCCGTCGTCTCGACGTGGTCGACGCTCACCCCCGGCCAGGCGGCCCGCACCCGGGCCTTCCACTCGGCCAGGTCCCGGGCGGTGTCCGGGTTCAGCGCGCGGCCCGCCTGCGCGGCCGGGGTGTAGAGGCGCTCCACGTACTCGCGGACCATGCGCCCGGCCAGCACCTTCGGACCGAGCAGGGAGAGGGTCTGGCGGACCATCTCGATCCAGCGGTCCGGCAGGCCGGCCTGGCCGCGTTCGTAGAAGCGCGGGGTCACCCGTTGTTCGAGCAGGTCGTACAGGGCCGCCGCCTCGATGTCGTCCCGGCGGTCGGGGTCGGTGCCGGCGCCGTCGGCGGTCGGGATGGCCCAGCCGAAGTCCGGCTGGAACCACTCGTCCCACCAGCCGTCGAGCACCGAGAGGTTGAGGCAGCCGTTGAGCGCCGCCTTCATGCCGGAGGTGCCGCACGCCTCCAGGGGGCGCAGGGGGTTGTTCAGCCAGATGTCGCAGCCGGGGTACAGCTTCTGCGCCATCGCCATGCCGTAGTCGGGCAGGAAGACGATGCGGTGGCGGACGCGGGGGTCATCGGCGAAGCGGACCAGTTCCTGGACCAGGCGCTTGCCGCCGTCGTCCGCGGGGTGCGCCTTGCCGGCCACCACGATCTGCACCGGCCGCTCCGGGTGCAGCAGCAGCTCCATCAGGCGGTCGCGGTCCCGGAGCATGAGGGTGAGGCGTTTGTACGAGGGGACCCGGCGGGCGAATCCGATGGTCAGGACGTCGGGGTCGAGCACGCCGTCGATCCAGCCCAGTTCGGCCGTGCCCGCGCCGCGCTGCCGCCAGGAGGCCCGCAGCCGCTCCCGCACCTCGGCCACCAGTTGCTCGCGCAGGGTGCGCCGCAGCTCCCAGATGTCCTGGTCGGGGATGTCCGCGACCGCGTCCCAGCGGTCGGTGCCGTCCACGGTCAACGCGTCCTCGGTGCGCTGGGCGCCGACCTGGCGCGCGCCGAGCCGGAAGACCTCCGGGGCGACCCAGGTCGGGGCGTGCACCCCGTTGGTCACGGAGGTGATCGGCACCTCCTCTGGGTCGAATCCCGGCCAGAGTCCCGAGAACATCTCCCGGCTGACCTGGCCGTGCAGCAGGGACACGCCGTTGGCGCGCTGGGCCAGGCGCAGGCCCATCACGGCCATGTTGAACAGGTCGGGCTCGCCGCCCGGGTAGGTCTCCATGCCGAGCCGCAGGATGCGCTCGACGTCGATGCGGGGCAGCTCGGCGTCGGGGCCGAAGTGGCGGGCGACCAGCTCCCGGTCGAAGCGGTCGATGCCGGCCGGGACGGGGGTGTGCGTGGTGAAGACGGTCCCGGCCCGGACGGCCTCAAGGCCGGCGTCGAAGTCCAGCCCTTCGTCGCAGAGTTCGGCGATCCGCTCCAGGCCGAGGAATCCGGCGTGCCCCTCGTTGGTGTGGAAGACCTCGGGCTCGGGGTGGCCGGTGAGCCGGCAGTACGTCCGCACCGCCCGCACTCCCCCTATGCCGAGCAGCATCTCCTGCAGCAGCCGGTGCTCGCTGCCGCCGCCGTACAGCCGGTCGGTGACCCCGCGTTCGCCGAGGTCGTTCTCCTCCACGTCGGAGTCCAGCATCAGCAGCGGCACCCGGCCGACCTGGGCCAGCCAGATCCGGGCGCGCAGCCGCTTTCCGCCAGGCAGGGCGAGGGAGACCTGGGCGGGGGTGCCATCGGCCTCGTCGAGCAGGGCGAGGGGCAGTTCGTGCGGGTCGAGGACGGGGTAGTGCTCCTGCTGCCAGCCGTCCCGGGACAGGCTCTGCCGGAAGTAGCCGTGCCGGTAGAGCAGCCCGACACCGATCAGCGGTACGCCCAGGTCACTGGCCGCCTTCAGGTGGTCGCCGGCGAGTATGCCGAGGCCTCCGGAGTACTGGGGCAGGGCGGCCGTGATGCCGAACTCCGGGGAGAAGTAGGCGATGGCGGCGGGCAGGTCGGAGGACTGCGTCTGGTACCAGCGTTCTCCGCTCACGTAGTCGTCGAGGTCATCCGCTGCCGCGGCCAGGCGGCGCAGGAAACGGCGGTCCTCGGCGAGTTCGGCGAGGCGCTCGGGACGCACACCGCCGAGGAGCCGGACCGGGTCGCCCTCGGAGGCGGCCCAGCGTTCGGGGTCGATGGACTGGAACAGGTCGCGCGTTTCCGCATGCCACGACCAGCGCAGGTTGCGCGCCAGGTCGCTCAGCGGCCGGAGGGGTTCGGGGAGAACGGGACGGACGGTGAACCGACGGATCGCCTTCACATTCCACCTCGGACGCAAGTGCGTGTGGAGACGCACGGCGTTGTGCGTCTCGTCGTATCCCTCGACGGTACCGGGGGTACCCCCCTACGCGAGGCCGGTCTTGTGTGTAGACATACGCGTGAGTAGTTAACAAAGTGCCGGATTGCCTACCCGAATAGGGTGGGAAGGCTCCTCCGGTACGCCCCCAGGCGCACCACAGGTATACCCGCAGGACCCACCTCCCCACAGTCATCCGCCCACACCCTCGTTGACGCGGACAGGAGCGGTCATGCCCGCCACGCACCACTCGTCAGCACCCCCGACAACCGGCAAGAAGAGCACCACGCGAAGGACTCCGGCCAGTGTTCCGGCCGACGCCCGCCCGCCCGCCCGGGAGCGATCCTCCGCGGGCGAGGGCACCGTCGTCGGCCGCATACCCGTCCTCGACGTCCGCCCGGTCGTGCAGCACGGACGCAGGCCCGCCAAAGCGGTGACCGGAGAGACGTTCGAGATTTCCGCGACCGTGTTCCGCGAGGGCCACGACGCCGTGGCCGCGAATGTGGTCCTGCGGGACCCGGAGGGCCGCCCGGGCCCCTGGACCCCGATGCGTGAACTGGTCCCGGGTACCGACCGCTGGGGCGCCGAGGTCACCCCGGACGCGCCCGGCCTGTGGACGTACACGGTGGAGGCGTGGGGAGATCCCGTCACCACCTGGCGGCACCACGCGCGGATCAAGATACCGGCGGGAATCGACACGGACCTGGTCCTGGAGGAGGGTGCCCGGCTGTACGAGCGGGCCGCCGCCGGAGTGCCGAAGCGGGACGGGCGCGAGGTCGTCCTCGCCGCGGCGGCGGCTCTGCGTGACGAGGACCGGCCGGCCGCCTGGCGGCTGGCGGCGGCGTTGGCGCCGGAGGTGGACGAGGTCCTGGCCCGGTATCCGCTGCGGGAACTGGTCACCGCCTCCGAGCCGCTGCCCCTGCT